>NZ_JBJGZA010000015.1:0-101622 GCF_054050255.1 Geodermatophilus sp. SYSU D00700
CGGGGCCGCGCGGGCCCGGGGCCGGCCGGGGCCGGGCGGGGGTGGTACGGCGGCCCCGCCCGGGCCGGCGGCCCCGGCGCCGGCCGCCCCCGCTGCCGGCGCCGGGGGCGCCACCGACGTCACCGACGCTCCGGACGCCGGCTCCCTGCACGCCGCCGAGTTCGCCCGGGCGGCCGGCCTCGAGCAGGGGCAGCTGGCCGACTGCGTGCAGTTCGGCCTGCTGCTCCCCGACGCCGACGGGCGGCACCCGGCCGGTGACCTGCCGATCGCGCGGGCCGCCGCGGGCCTGGCCCGGCACGGCATCGAACCGCGCCACCTGCGGGTGTTCCGCACCGGCGCCGAGCGGGAGGCCGCGCTGGTCGAGCAGCTCGTCGCGCCGGTGCTGCGCTCGCGCGCCGAGGACGCCCGCGCCCGCGCCACCGAGAAGCTGACCGAGCTCTCGGCCCTCTCCGCGCAGCTGCACCGCGCCCTCCTGGAGGCACGACTCCGGGACGTCCTGGGTCCCTGAGTCGGGCGTACGGTGGACTGGCCGCCGGAGGGCCCGCCGTTCGCGCCGCACCGGTGTCCACCCGTACCGCCGCAGCTGAGGAGCAACACGGTGCAGGAACTCAGAGTCGTCGGGGTCCGGGTCGAGCTGCCCGGCAACCAGCCGATCCTGCTGCTGAAGGAGACGGAGGGGGAGCGGTACCTCCCCATCTGGATCGGTGCGGTGGAGGCCGCCGCGATCGCCTTCGAGCAGCAGGGGGTGCGGCCGGCCCGGCCGATGACCCACGACCTGCTGCGCGAGGTCGTGCGCGCCCTCGGCGCCACGCTGGAGGCGGTCAACATCACGGAGATGCGCGACGGCATCTACATCGCCGAACTGGTCTTCGGCGACGACCGGGTGGTCAGCGCCCGCCCGTCGGACGCGGTGGCCCTCGCCGTCCGCACCGGGGCGCCGATCTTCGGCGCCGAGGAGCTGCTCGACGAGGTGGGGATCGAGATCCCCGACGAGCAGGAGGACGAGGTCGAGAAGTTCCGCGAGTTCCTCGACCAGATCTCGCCGGAGGACTTCGGCGCGGGTTCGGGGTCCGGCGGCTGACCGTGACGGGACGGGTGGGGTCCCACCCGCCCCGTTCGTCACACGCGTCCCGTCCTGCGCACACCGACTGGAGTCCGGCGCCGCTCCTGCCGATACCACCCGGTCGGGGTGAGTGCTGCGACACGCCGCCCGCGTCAGTTGACCGCCCTGTGGGCCCGGCTTACGGTCGCGGACAACACCGGTGTGATCCGTGGGGAAGCGGATCGGACCGGGACGGCCGCCGCGACCGCGACGGCACGCGAAGGAGGACCGCTGACGTGAGCGACCAGAGCGAGGGCTCCCAGGGTCAGCTCTTCAGCGACGCCGCCGTGGGGGCCACGGACTACGACGAGGTCGACACCGACCTCGTCGGGTACCGCGGCCCGACGGCGTGTGCCGCCGCCGGGATCACCTACCGCCAGCTGGACTACTGGGCCCGTACCGGCCTGGTCGCCCCCTCGGTCCGCAGTGCGACCGGTTCGGGGACCCAGCGGCTGTACTCGTTCCGCGACATCCTGGTGCTGAAGGTGGTCAAGCGGCTGCTCGACACGGGTGTGTCGCTGCAGAACATCCGCAAGGCCGTCGACCACCTGCGCAACCGCGGGATCAAGGACCTCGCCAACGTCACGCTGTTCTCCGACGGGGCGACGGTCTACGAGTGCACGTCGGCCGAGGAGGTCGTCGACCTGCTCGCCGGCGGCCAGGGCGTCTTCGGCATCGCCGTCTCCGGCGCGCTGCGCGAGCTCTCCGGTGAGCTCGCCGAGCTCCCCGCCGAGCGGCTCGACGGCGCCCCGCTGCACGCCGCCGACGACGAGCTGGCGATGCGCCGCCGTCGCCGCGCGCAGACCGCGTAGCCCTCGGCGGCCCTCGGCGGCGCTGTCCGACGATCAGGTGACCTGGTCGTCGGGCGTCCTCCCTCGCAGTGGGACGTGCGGGAGGACGCCGCACGATCAGGGAGGCTGATCGTCGATCGACGCTGATCGCCCCCGTCGCTGATCGCCCCCGTCGCTGGTCGCCGCCGCGGGTGTGCCGCACCCCGCTGGTAGCGTCGTGGCAATGGCGGACGCTGCTGCTGGCCCCCTCCCGTCACTCCGTGCGCTGAGCCCCGCGGGCTCGTTCGCGGCCCGGCACATCGGCCCGCGCGCCGACGAGACCGCCGCGATGCTCGAGGCGGTCGGGTACGACTCGTTGCAGTCACTGGTCGACGCGACCGTGCCCGAGGCGGTGCGTGACCGCGACGCGCTGAGCCTGCCCCCGGCCGCCGACGAGGCCGCCGTCCTCGCCGAGCTGCGCGAGCGGGCCGCCGCCAACGAGGTCTTCACCCCGATGATCGGCCTGGGCTACTCCGGCACGGTCACCCCGGCGGCCATCCAGCGCAACATCCTCGAGAACCCCGCCTGGTACACCGCCTACACGCCCTACCAGCCCGAGATCAGCCAGGGCCGGCTCGAGGCGCTGCTGAACTTCCAGACGATGGTCGCCGACCTCACCGGCCTGCCCGTCGCCGGCGCCTCGATGCTCGACGAGGCCACCGCCGCGGCCGAGGCGATGACCCTCGTGCGCCGGGCCGGTCGCGAGAAGCCCGGCGCGGTGTTCGTCGTCGACGCCGACACGCTGCCGCAGACCCTCGCGGTGCTGCGCACCCGCGCCGAGCCCCTCGGGATCCCCCTGCACGTCGCCGACCTCTCCGCCGGCTGGCCGGCCGACCTGCCCGAGGCCGGCGCGTTCGGCGTCCTGCTGTCCTACCCCGGGGCCAGCGGCGCGGTCCGCGACCACCGGGCGCTGGCCGAGGCCGCGCACGCCGCCGGGGCGTCGGTGGTCGTCGCCGCCGACGTCCTCGCGCTCACCCTGCTCGAGGCGCCGGGGGAGTGGGGCGCCGACGTCGCCTGCGGCAGCACCCAGCGCTTCGGCGTCCCGCTGGGCTACGGCGGCCCGCACGCCGGCTACCTGTCGGTCCGCGAGGGGCTGGCCCGCCAGCTGCCCGGCCGGCTGGTCGGGGTGTCGGTGGACGCCGACGGCGACGTCGCCTACCGGCTGGCGCTGCAGACCCGCGAGCAGCACATCCGCCGCGAGAAGGCGACCAGCAACATCTGCACCGCCCAGGTGCTGCTCGCGGTCATGGCCGGCGCCTACGCCGTCTACCACGGCCCCGAGGGACTGACCGCGATCGCCGCCCGGGTGCACCGCAGCGCCCTGGCGCTGGCCGGGTGGCTGCGCGCCGGCGGCATCGAGGTCGTGCACGGGGAGTTCTTCGACACCGTGCAGGCCCGCGTGCCCGGCCGGGCCGACGCCGTCGTCGCGGCCGCCGCGGCGCGGCGGGTCAACCTGCGCCGGGTCGACGCCGACACCGTCGCCGTCGCCTGCGACGAGACGACGACGCCGGCGGTGCTGCGGCTGGTCGCCGAGGCCTTCGGGGTCGACAGCGACGACGCCGCCCTGGAGGCCGCCCTCGACGACGACGGCCCGGACGCGCTGCCCGACGCGCTGCGCCGCCGCACCCCGTTCCTGACCCACCCGGTCTTCTCCGCGCACCGCTCGGAGACGGCGCTGATGCGCTACCTGCGGTCCCTGTCGGACAAGGACCTCGCGCTCGACCGCACGATGATCCCGCTGGGCTCGTGCACGATGAAGCTCAACAGCGCCGTGGAGATGGCCGCCATCACCTGGCCGGAGTTCGCCGGGGTGCACCCGTTCGCCCCGGCCGAGCAGACCCGCGGCTACCGGCAGCTGATCGACGAGCTGTGCACCTGGCTGGCCGAGATCACCGGCTACGCCGCGGTGAGCGTGCAGCCCAACGCCGGCTCGCAGGGCGAGTTCGCCGGGCTGCTGGCCATCCGCGGCTACCACGCCTCCCGCGGTGAGTCGCACCGCGACGTCTGCCTGATCCCGTCGTCCGCGCACGGCACCAACGCCGCGAGCGCGGTCATGGCCGGGATGCGGGTGGTCGTGGTGGCCTGCGACGAGGCGGGCAACGTCGACGTCGCCGACCTGCGGGCGAAGATCGACCAGCACGCCGAGCGGCTGGCCGCGATCATGATCACCTACCCGTCGACGCACGGGGTGTTCGAGACCGACATCCGCGACATCTGCGCGGCGGTGCACGACGCCGGCGGCCAGGTGTACGTCGACGGCGCCAACCTCAACGCGATGGTGGGGCTGGCCCGGCCGGGGCGCTTCGGCTCCGACGTCAGCCACCTCAACCTCCACAAGACCTTCTGCATCCCGCACGGCGGCGGCGGGCCCGGCGTCGGCCCGATCGGCGTCCGCGAGCACCTGGTGCCCTTCCTCCCCGGGCACCCGCTGGCCGACACCGGCGGGCAGGGCCCGGCGGTGTCCGGGGCCCCGTTCGGCTCGGCCGGGATCCTGCCGATCTCCTGGGCCTACCTGCGGCTGATGGGCCCCGACGGGCTGCAGCGGGCCACCGAGCACGCGGTGCTGGGCGCGAACTACCTGGCCGCGCGGCTGCGCGAGCACTTCCCGGTGCTCTACACCGGCGCCGGCGGGCTGGTCGCCCACGAGTGCATCCTCGACATCCGGCCGCTGACCCGGGCCACCGGCATCACCAACGACGACATCGCCAAGCGGCTGGTCGACTTCGGCTTCCACGCGCCGACGATGAGCTTCCCGGTGGCCGGCACGCTGATGGTCGAGCCCACCGAGAGCGAGGACAAGGACGAGCTCGACCGGTTCGTCGAGGCGATGGTCGCCATCCGCGACGAGATCGCGAAGGTCGAGGCGGGGGAGTACGACCGCGAGGACAACCCGCTGCGCAACGCCCCGCACACGCTGAAGATGCTCGCCGGCGAGTGGGCGCGGCCCTACCCGCGGTCGGCGGCGGTCTTCCCGGTGCCGCGGCTGGCCTCTCGGGGCTACCTGGCGCCGGTGCGGCGGATCGACCAGGCCTTCGGCGACCGGAACCTGGTCTGCTCGTGCCCGTCGCCGGAGGCCTTCGCCGAGCCCGCGCCCGCGCACGCGCCGCGGACGCACGTCCCCGACCGCGGGGAGGGCGCCCCCGACGACCTCGGCACCACCGCCGACGTGGTGGGGGCTCCGGCCTGAGCCGAGGGGGCCGCGTTGGGGACCCCGTTACGACCTCCGGAGGGTGACCGGGGCCGTGGCGCGGGTGGATCATGCTGGCATGGCGGCGACGGCGCGGCGACGGATCCGGGCGACGGGGGCGGCGCTGGCCGCGGGTGCGCTGCTGACGGCGGGCTGCGCGGCCACCGGGGAGCCCGGACCGATGGTCCCGGCCGCGGCCACGGACGAGACCTCGGCACCGAGTCCGTCGCCGAGCCCGACGCCGTCGTCGACCCCGTCGGCCGGCACGACGCCGGCCCCGTCCCCGGCGCCGTCGGCCACGCCGGCGCCCCCGGCCGACGGGGGCGCGGGCGGTGACCTGCGCGACCGGCTGCTGCCGGCCTCGGCGTTCGGCGAGGACGCAACCGTCGTCTCGCTGGGCGTCGAGCAGCTCGGTGCCGAGGGCTCGGGCTGGGGCGGCTGGCCGGGGCGCTGGGGGTACTGGGGTCCCGGGGACCACGGGCACGACCACGACCACGACGGCGTGGACGACGAGGTGGCCGTCGAGCCGGCGGCCTGCCAGGCGGTGCTCGAGGCGCTGCCCGACTGGGACGAGGAGGCCGACGGGCTCACCCTCGCCGCGCAGGCCGCCCGCACCCCGCAGACCCAGACGGTGCAGGTGCTGGCCGACTCGCCGCAGCTCGAGGGGCTGCAGCTGCCGGTCGACCAGCTGCTGGCCGAGTGCTCGTCGGTCAGCGCGACCGGTCCCTGGGGCTGGAGCACGACCGCCGAGGTGACCCGCCTGGACGTGCCGCAGCTGGGGGAGCAGAGCGCCAGCGTCCAGGTCACCGTGGACCGGGCCGGGGAGGAGACGGTGAGCGTGCTCGTCGGGATCGTCGTCGACGGCTCCCGCGGGCTGGTGCTGGCGCAGAGCGCGGCGCCCGACGCGGCCGCGCCGGACCCGGCGGCGTTCACCGCGCTGCTGGCCGAGGCGGCGCAGGCCGCCACCGGCTGAGCCGCGACGGCCTCCGCCGGTCGTGCTAGGCGGAGACGAGGCCGGCGGTCCGCCACTGGTGGTGGTCGGCGACCGCGCGGCCGTCGGGCAGCAGCTCGCCGTCGTCGTCGAAGAGGACGACGCCGTTGCACAGCAGGCTCCAGCCCTGCTCGGGGTGGCTGCTCACGACGGCGGCGAGGTCACGCGCGTCGCTGGCGGCGTCGGGACAGGGGGTCGCGTGTACGCACATCAGGAGGACTCCCGGTCAGGCCGGCTCACGCCGGGTGTACGTGTAGTGATCGTCCGATCACGAGACGTCGTCGAGTGTGCGCGCGGCGCCGCCGGGCGTCAGGTGACGAATCCCACGACCTGACCCCTTCGGGTCGTCAGACCTCGCCATGGCGGGCGTAGGCCGGGGGCGCGGACCATGCGCGGCCGCTCGTCGGTGAGCGTCACGTCTGCGCGCCCCCGTGAGCAGTCCCGCGCGCCGGCCCGAAGGGCCCCGGCTGACCGACGTCCTCAGCGGATCGCGATCACCGCGCGGAGCGCCGCGCCGGGGGGTCCGATTCGCTCCGGCGGGCCCGGCTGTAGGCCGGCCTCGCGGAGCTGGGCACGCAGCACGTCGACGGCGGGCAGCTCCGTGCGGCCCTCCTGCGCCCGCAGCAGCAGGTCCAGGTGCCGGCTGAACAGCTGCGGCCCGGCCACGGTGGTGACGACCACGAGGACGCCGCCGGGTGCGAGCAGGCGGGCGACCGCGCGCAGCAGCTGCTCCCGCTCGTCGACCGGCACGTAGTAGACGACGTTGGCGAGCAGGGCCAGGTCGAAGCCGTCGGCGAGGGCGCCCGGACGACCGGCGGCGAGCGCCTCCCGGATGTCGACCGCCTCGACGGCGGCCCGGTCGGCCAGGCCCCGCTCGCGCAACGTGCGCCGGGCCAGCGCCGCGGCGTCGGGGTCGACGTCCACGCCGAGGCCGGTGGCGTCCGGCGCGGCCTCGAGCATGGCCGCCAGGTACGTGCCCGCACCGCACCCGACGTCGAGCACCCGGCGCGGCCGACGCTCGGTGACCGTGCGGACGAGCAGGTCACGGACCAGCGGGGAGACCGCGGCGGACACCCGGGCGATCACCTCGCCGTGCTCCGCGGCGTCGCGGCGCCTCGGGCCACCGCGCAGCAGCACCGGGAGATCCCGGTACAGCTCGGTCTGGTAGCCGCCGAAGGCCTCGTACGTCGCGCGCACCGGGTCGCCGACGACCGCGCGGCCGAACCGGGTGAGCCGCCACGCGCCCTCTCCGGTGACCAGCCCCGCGGCTGCGAGGACGCGGAGGTAGGCGGCCAGCAGATCGGGGTCGACCGCCCCCAGCCGCCCGGCCAGCTGCTCGGTGCCGGCCGGCCCCTCCCCGAGCGCGTCGAGCAGGCCCAGGTCGAGCGCGGCGGCGACCAGCTGCAGCCGGATCCCGGCCAGACCCTCCCGCGCGGCGCGCAGCCGCGCGCGGAGGTCCCCGCCGCGCAGCACCTCGGCCAGCACTCTCGGACTCGGCATCCTCGCCATCGGGACTCCTCGGCTGGGAGGGCGCGACGGTAGCGCACGCCGACCGCCCGGTCGGCGGTCCGACGGGACCGTCCGCAGCCCGGCCGTCCACCGACTCCGTGCCGCGGCCGGGCACCGAGCCCGCCGCACCGCGGTCCCACGCACGCCGCTGGGACGGGACACCCCTCAAGCCCGTTATCCCCAACTCACGCGCCAGATCTGGTCGGTGGCGGTGACCGGGGAAGGGAGCGGCGACAGGGAGGAGACGGAGGACGCCGGTCAGAGCTTGCGCAGCAGGATCCGGCGCACCGAGTGGTCGGCGGACTTCTGCAGCACCAGCCGGGCCCGCGACCGCGTCGGGGCGATGTTCTGCCGCAGGTTGGGGCCGTTGACCGCGGCCCAGATCGACAGCGCCGTCGCCCGTGCGTCGTCGTCGCTGAGGTCGGCGTAGCGGTGGAAGTAGGCGGAGGTGTCGGCGAACGCGGTGCGCCGCAGCGCGAGGAACCGCTCGACGTACCAGTGCTGGATGTCGCTCTCCCCGGCGTCGACGTAGACGGAGAAGTCGAAGAAGTCCGAGAGGAACACCTCGGGCACCCGGCCGTCGTCGCGGCGGCCGGCCTGCAGCACGTTGAGCCCCTCCAGGACCAGGACGTCGGGCCGGTCGACCACCTGCTGCCGGCCGGGCAGCACGTCGTAGGACTGGTGGCTGTACACCGGCGCGCTCACCTGGCCGCGGCCGGACTTGACGTCGGCGAGGAAGCGGATGAGCGCCCGCCGGTCGTAGCTCTCGGGGAAGCCCTTGCGGGTCAGGAGGCCGCGCTGCTCGAGGACGGCGTTGGGCCAGAGGAACCCGTCGGTGGTCACCAGGTCGACCCGCGGCGAGCCGGGTGCGGCGGCCAGCAGGGTCTGCAGCAGCCGGGCGGTGGTGCTCTTGCCGACGGCGACGCTGCCGGCCACGGCGATGACGTAGGGCACCTTGGCGGTGGTGTCGCCGAGGAAGCGGTTCTGTGCGGCCCACAGCCGCTTGCTGGCGGCGACGTGCAGGCCCAGCAGCTCGGCGAGGGGCAGGTAGACGGTGGCGACCTCGTCGAGGTCGATCCGGTCGCCGAGGCTGCGCAGCCCACGCAGGTCGGCCTCGTCCAGCGGCAGGGTGCGGCTGCCGGCGAGAGCCCGCCACGCGTCGCGGTCGAAGGCCGCGTAGGGCGAGATCTGGGGGCGGGTCCCTGCCGTCACACCGTCCATCGTGGACCCCGGCGCTCCCCGGCCCGCCCGCCGGGTCACCCGCGCGGGGGTCGCGGGGGCCCGGACCGGTGTCCGCGGCCGGTCGGGGTCGGTGGCCGCGTCTAGGGTGCCGGTGTGCCGACCCGCCCCGGGCTGCTCGACTGCGTCGAGCGGTACGCCGCCGCCGCGCCGCTGCCCGATGCGCGGCTGGTGCCGGCCGGGGCCCTCGACGTGCCGGTCGGCCCGCCCGCGTGGCCCTATCCCGCGCGCCCGCGGCCCGACGCCGGCCTGGTGCGGGCCGAGGACGTGCGCGCCGCCACCGCGCTGCAGGAGGAGGCGGACCTGCCGGCCGCGGTGGAGTGGGTGGTGGAGCGGACCCCGTCGCTGGCCGCCGCCGCGCGCGGGGCCGGACTGGTGGTCAGCTACTTCCCGCTGCTGGTGGTCGACGACCCGGTGGAGGTGCTGCTGCCCGCCGGGGTCCGGCTGTACCTGGTGGGGGCCGAGGACCCGGCGCTGCCGCACTACCAGCACCTGCTCGAGACCGGGTTCGCCGCGCACCACGGCGACGGGACCGGTGACGCGCCCGACGAGGCGGCCGACGCCGCGTCCGACGCCGACGAGGGCCTCCCGGACGCGCGTGCCGAGGTGCTGCGCGAGCGGGTCGCCGCGGGCCGGACGGTGGTGATGGTGGCGATCGAGGACGGCCGGCCGGTGGGGGTGGGTTCGCACCACCCGGTCGACGTCGACGGCACCGAGATCAGCGAGATCGTCGGCGTGGCCAGCTCGCCGCGGCGGCGCGGGCGCGGGGTCGGGGCGGCGCTGGCGTCGGCGCTGGTGGCGCACGCCCGTGAGACCGCCGACCTGGTGTTCCTGACCGCCGGTGACGACGACGTCGCCCGCGTCTACGAGCGGGTCGGCTTCGCCTGGCTGGGCTGGACCGGGGTGGCCGCCCGCCCGCCGGACTGACCCGGCGGCACCGGCCCGGCGGTCCCGGTCCCGGGACGCGGCGCCGCCACGACCCCGGCGGCCGGCCGGAGCGGTACGAGCGCGAGGACCAGCGGGTGCGCGGGGGCCGGCCGGTGACCTCCTCGGGGCGTCACGCACCCCGGGTACCCGGCGCCGCCCACCCGCGCACCCGCAGGCCAGGACGCTGTCGTTCCGCTCAGTCCTGGGTGTGGGTGATCACCATCGTCGCGCGGGCCAGGGTGTGGCCGAAGAGGTTGAAGCCGTGGAAGGCGGGGGAGGCGTCGGCCGGCACGCCCATGTCCTCGGTGTCGAGGGCGTGCACCACGACGAAGTAGCGGTGCGGGCCGTGGCCGGCCGGGGGAGCGGCCCCCACGTAGCCGGGGAAGCCGGCGTCGTTGCGCAGCTGGCGGGCGCCCGCGGGCAGGGCCGAGCCCTCGCGGTCGCCGGCGCCGGTGGGCAGCTCGGTGACCGAGGCGGGCAGGCCGGTGAGCACCCAGTGCCAGAAGCCGCTGGCGGTGGGGGCGTCGGGGTCGAAGACGGTGACGGCGAAGCCGCGGGTCTCCTCCGGGAAGCCCGACCAGGACAGCTGCGGCGAGCGGTCCTCGCCGCCGGCGCCCATGACGCCGCTGACACAGTGCGCCGGCATGGCCTCGCCGTGGCGCGCGTCGGTGCTGGTCACCGTGAACGAGGGGACGGGCGGGAGGAAGTCGTAGGGGCTCGGGGGAACGGGCCGGTCGGCCACGGGCGGTCCTCTCCTCGGGTGGTGGTCGCGCGGGTCGTCGTCGCGCCGGCCCCAGGCTGCCGCGCGCGGGTCCGCCCGGCGACCGGGGCGGCGCTCTCGACAGGTCGCGGGCGCGACACGCCGGTAGCGTCGCAGCGTGCTCGGACTCCCGGACAGCATCCGCGCCTGCCTCTTCGACATGGACGGCGTCCTCACCCGGACCGCCACCGTGCACATGGCTGCCTGGAAGCGCACCTTCGACGAGTTCCTGCACGCCACCGAGCCGGGGGCCGTCGAGTTCACCCAGCTGGACTACAACCGCTACGTCGACGGCAAGCCGCGCGCCGACGGTGTCCGCGACTTCCTCGCCAGCCGGGGCATCGTCCTGGACGAGGGCACGCCGGAGGACCCGCCCGACGCGCGGACCGTGCACGGCATCGGCCGCCGCAAGAACGAGCTGCTGCTGACCGAGCTGGCCGAGCACGGCGTCGAGGTCTACCCCGGCTCGATGGCCTACCTGCGCGCGGCGCGGGAGGCGGGCCTGGCCACCGCGGTGGTCACCGCCTCGGCCAACGGCGAGCAGGTGATCGCCGCGGGCGGGTTCGCCCAGTACATCGACGCCCGCGTCGACGGCGTGGTCACCGCCCGGGAGGGGCTGCGCGGCAAGCCCGCACCCGACACCTTCCTCGCCGGCGCGCGGGCGCTGGGCGTCGAGCCGGCCGCCGCCGCGGTGTTCGAGGACGCGCTGGCCGGTGTCGCGGCGGGCCGCGCGGGGAACTTCGGGTACGTGGTGGGTGTGGACCGGGTCGGGCAGGCCGACGCGCTGCGGGAGAACGGCGCCGACGTCGTCGTCACCGACCTCGACCAGCTGCTGGGGGACCGGACCGCGGAGGAGGGTGCGAGGTGACCGAGGGGCGCCCCAGCTTCCCGATCGAGCCGTGGTCGCTGACCGAGATCGGTCTCGACCACGCCTCGCTCGGCGTGCACGAGTCGGTGTTCACCCTGGCCAACGGGCACGTCGGCATGCGCGGCTCGTTCGAGGAGGGCGAGCCGATCGTCGTCCCGGGCACCTACCTCAACGGCTTCTTCGAGGAGCGCCCGCTGCCCTACGCCGAGGCCGGCTACGGCTTCCCGGAGCAGGGCCAGACGGTCGTCAACGTCACCGACGGCAAGCTGCTGCGGCTCCTGGTCGGCGACACCCCCTTCGACCTCGACTACGGCGAGATCGTCGAGCACCGCCGCACCCTCGACCTGCGCCGCGGGGTGCTGCGCCGGGTCACCGAGTGGCGCTCGCCCAACGGCCGCACGGTCAAGGTCACCAGCACCCGGCTGGTGTCGCTGCGGCGCCGGTCGATCGCCGCGATCGAGTACTCCGTCGAGTGCAACGACGACCGCGGCGACCTCTACGTGGCGCTGCAGTCGGACCTGCTGGCCAACGAGCCGGTCGACAGCGGCAGCGAGAGCGACGACCCCCGCGCCGCGGCCGCGCTGCGGCGCCCGCTGGTCAAGGAGATGGCCGTCGGCCGGGCCCAGCGGGCGGTGTTGGTGCACCAGACCCGGCGCAGCAAGCTGCGGGTGGCCGCCGGCATGGACCACGTCATCGACGTCCCCGACACCGCCACCGAGGACATCGAGGCCGGCGAGGACCTCGCCCGCTACACCCTGGCCGCCCGGCTGCCCCAGGGCTCCACGCTCAAGCTGGTCAAGTACCTGTCCTACGGCTGGAGCTCGCGCCGGTCGGCCGCGGCGCTGCGCGACCAGGTGGAGGGCGCGCTGGCCACGGCGAAGCTGGCCGGATTCGAGCGCCTGCTGCGCGAGCAGAAGGAGGTGCTCGACTCCCACTGGTCGCTGGCCGACGTCGAGATCGAGGGCGACGACGAGCTGCAGCAGGCGGTGCGGGTCGGCGTGTTCCACCTGCTGCAGGCCTCGCTGCGCGCCGAGCGCCAGCCGATCCCGGCCAAGGGGCTCACCGGCCCGGGCTACGACGGGCACACCTTCTGGGACACCGAGACCTACGTGCTGCCGGTGCTCACCTACATCGCGCCCGACGCCGTCCGCGACGCGCTGCGCTGGCGGCACTCCACCCTCGACCTGGCCCGCGACCGCGCCCGGGAGCTGGGCCGGCGCGGCGCGGCGTTCCCGTGGCGCACCATCCGCGGCGAGGAGACCAGCGGGTACTGGCCGGCGGGGACGGCGGCCTTCCACATCAACGCCGACATCGCCGACGCCGTGGTGCGCTACGTGCACGCCTCCGGTGACGAGGAGTTCGACCGCGACTTCGGCGCCGAGCTGCTCATCGAGACCGCCCGGCTGTGGGCGTCGCTGGGCCACTTCGACGCCGAGGACGGGTTCCGCATCGACGGGGTGACCGGCCCCGACGAGTACACCGCCGTCGTGGACAACAACGTCTACACCAACCTCATGGCGCAGCGGAACCTGCGCGAGGCGGCCGCCGCGGTCGAGCGGCACCCCGACGTCGCCGGGCGGCTGCAGGTCACCGAGGACGAGGTGACGCTGTGGCAGCGGGCCGCCCGGATGATGCGGGTGCCCTGGGACCCGCGGCTGGGCGTGCACATGCAGTCCGAGGGGTTCACCCATCACGAGGAGTGGGACTTCGCCGCGACGCCGGCCGACCACTACCCGCTGCTGCTGAACTACCCGTACTTCGAGATCTACCGCAAGCAGGTGGTCAAGCAGGCCGACCTGGTGATGGCGCTGCACCTGCGCGGCGACGCCTTCACCCACGAGGAGAAGGTCGCCGACTTCGCCTACTACGAGGCCCGCACGGTGCGCGACTCCTCGCTGTCGGCGGCCCAGCAGGCGGTGGTGGCCGCCGAGACCGGCCACCTCGAGCTCGCCTACGACTATTGGGGCGAGGCGACGCTGACCGACCTGCAGAACCTGCACGGCAACGCCGGCCACGGGCTGCACCTCGCGTCGCTGGCCGGCGGCTGGATGGTCGCCGTCGCCGGGTTCGGCGGGATGCGCGACCACGACGGCCGGCTGCTGTTCGCCCCGCGGCTGCCCTCGCGCATCACCGGGCTGCGGTTCCGGCTGGCCTACCAGGGCCGCGTCCTCGAGGTGGCGATCGGCAAGGAGCAGACCACCTACCGGCTGCACGAGGGCGAGCCGCTCGACATCCACCACCACGGCCGCCGGGTCACCGTCGACGAGGACGAGCTGGTCCTGGACAACCCGCCACCGCCGGAGGTGGCCCCGGTGACCCAGCCGCCCGGCGCCGCGCCGCGCCGGCGCGGCAAGGGCCAGCGGGACTGAGGAAGGACCCCGTCCTCCCCACCCTTCGCGAGCTCAGGGCGGGACCCGGGACGGGGCCGTTCCAGCCGGCCACCGGGGCCGTTTCAGCACGTCCCCTGGGACTCAGGACAGGACGCGGGCGAGCCGGGTCACCGCCTCGGTGAGCCGGCCGGGCGGGGCGGCGGCGTAGCCGAGCACCAGGCCGGGCGGGCCGGGCCGCACCCGGTGCCAGGACAGCGGGTGCACCAGCACCCCGGCCTCGCGCGCCCGGGCGGCCAGCTCGACGTCGTCGGCGTCCGGCCGCCCGGGCAGGGTGAGCAGCAGGTGCAGCCCGGCGGCCACCCCCTCGACCCGGGCGGCGGGCAGGTGCGCGCGGACGGCGGCGACGACGGCGTCCCGGCGGGCCCGCTGCCGGGCGCGGACGCGGCGCAGGTGGCGGTCGTAGGCCCCGCCGGCCAGCAGCTCGGCCAGGACCAGCTGGGGCAGCACCGGGCTGCCGAGGTCCATCGCGTGCCGGGCGGCGACCAGGTCGGCGTGCAGGTGCGCGGGGGCGACCAGCCAGCCCAGCCGCATCCCGGGGGCGAGGGTCTTGGAGGTGCTGCCGGTGTGCAGCACCGACCCGGGCGCGCCGGCCTGCAGCGCGGGGACCGGGGCGCGGTCGTAGCGGTGCTCGGCGTCGTAGTCGTCCTCGACGACCAGCCCGCCGGTGTCCCGCGCCCAGGCCAGCACCGCCCGGCGGCGCTCCGGGGCGAGCACCACCCCGGTGGGGAACTGGTGGGCCGGGGTGAGCAGCACCGTCGGCGCGCCGGTGGCGGCCAGTGCGCCGACCACCAGCCCCTCGCCGTCGATGGGCACCGGGACGGTGCGCACGCCCCAGTGCGCCAGCGCCTCCCGGGCGCCGCGGGACCCGGGGTCCTCCACGGCGATCGCCGGCGCCGCGCCGGACCGGGCCCGCAGCACCGCGGCCAGCAGGGTCAGCGTCTGCGCCACCCCGGCGACCACGACCACCTCGTCGGGGCCGGCCCGCAGCCCCCGGGTGCGGGCCAGCCACGCCGCGAGCACCGCCCGCAGCCGCGGGTGGCCGCGCGGGTCGCCGTAGCCGAGGTCGGCGTCGCCGGCGGTGGTCAGCACCGTGCGCTCGGCGCGCAGCCAGGTGGCGCGGGGGAAGGCCGCCAGGTCGGGCACGCCGGGGGAGAGGTCGAGGTCGACGCCCTCGGGCGCCCGGGCGGGCAGCCGGGGCACTACGCCGTCGGGGACCGGCTCGGGAGCCGGGCGGGACGGCGGCGGCCCGCCCGGTGCGCCTCCCGGGTCGGATAGCACGGTGCCGGGGAGCACGGTGCCGGCGACCACGGTGCCCGATCCGGTCCGTGCCACCACCAGCCCCTCGTCGGCCAGCCGGCGCCACGCCTCGACGACGACGCCGCGGGAGGCGCCGAGCTCGCGGGCGAGGACCCGGGTCGGGGGCAGCGGCGTGCCCGGGGCGAGGCGTCCGTCGGTCACCGCGGCACGCACCCGGTCGACCAGCCAGGTCGTGAGGCCCTGCGGCGGGGCCTCGTCGCGGCGCAGCTGCAGGAAGTCGGCACCGCCGTCGGGCCGGTCTCCGGATCGGTCCACTCCACCCCGCCCTCATCGGACCTGTGCACCGGTCCACCTGCCGCCCAGGGTGGCACCGTGACCGCCGCTCCCGACAGCCCCAACAGCGTCCGTGCCGCACTGCCCGGCGCCGTGGCGATGGCCTTCGTCGGGGGCAGCGTGGCGGTGTCCGGGCTGCTGGCGCCCTCCGGCGACGCCACCGCGCAGGCGCTGCGCTACGCCGTCGCCTGCCTGCTGCTCGCCGTCCTGGCGCGGGCCACCGGCCGGCCGCTGCGGCGGCCGCGGGGCGCGGAGTGGGGCTGGCTGCTCGGCGTCGCCGGCACCGGGCTGGTGCTGTTCAACGTCGCGCTGGTGGAGGGCGCGGCGCACGCCGAGCCGGCGGTCCTCGGGGTGGCCGTCGCCAGCGTGCCGCTGCTGCTCGCGGTGGCCGGTCCGCTGCTGGAGGGCCGGCGGCCCCGGCCGCGGGTCCTCGCCGCCGCCGTCGTCGTCACCGCCGGGGCGGCGCTGGTGCAGGGGCTCGGCCGCGCCGACGGGACCGGGCTGGCGTGGGCGCTGGTGGTGCTGGCCTGCGAGGCGGCGTTCACGCTGCTCGCCGTCCCGGTGCTGGGCCGGCACGGTCCCTGGGGCGTGTCGGTGCACGCGACCTGGCTGGCCGCCGGGGGCTTCGCCGTCCTGGGGCTGGTCACGGAGGGCCCCGGCGCGGTGCTGCGGCTGGGGGTGCCGGAGCTGCTTGCGGTCGGCTACCTCGCCGTCGGCGTCACCGCGGTCGCGTTCGTGCTCTGGTACGCGACGGTCACCCGGCTCGGCGCCGCGCGGGCCGGCCTCCTCACCGGCATCGCGCCGGTGGCCGCGGCCGCCGCCGGCGTGGCGCTGGGCGGGCCGCTGCCGGCCCTGCCGGTGTGGACCGGCGTGGCGGTGGTCGCGGCCGGCCTGGTCCTCGGGATGGGGGCGGCCGGGCCGGGCGGAGGAGGCCCCGTCAGGGCTGCAGCAGCCAGACGGCGGCCAGCGCCAGGGCGGCGACGTCGACGAGCAGGAACAGCCCGACCCACAGCAGCCCGGGCAGGCCGGTGAGGCGGGCCAGCTGGTCGGCGTCGGAGTCCGGCACGCGGCGACGGCGGCGGGCGCGCTGCAGCTCCAGCACCGTGCGCGGCGCGGCCAGGAGCAGGAACCAGGTGACCGCGGCGGCGAAGGCGGCCTGACCGGCCGGCGGCACCCAGGCCGTCACGCCGGCGACGACCGCGCCGGTGGCCAGCACCGCCCACAGGCCGAAGAAGTTGCGGATCTGCAGCAGCAGGAGCGCCAGCAACGCCAGCACCGCCCACAGCACCCCGGCGGCGTGCCCGGCGGCCAGCAGCGCCGCGGCGCCCAGGCCGAACAGCGCCGGGCCGACGTACCCCGCCGCGCAGGTGAGCACCATGCCCGGGCCGGTGGGGCGGCCCGCCGACACGGTCAGCCCCGAGGTGTCCGAGTGCAGCCGGATGCCGGCCAGGCGGCGGCCGGTGGCCAGCGCCGCCAGTCCGTGGGCGCCCTCGTGCGCGATGGTCACCACGGTGCGGGTGGGCCGCCACAGCGCAGGGCTGGCGACGACGACCAACGCGACGACGGCGGCCCCGGCCAGGACCTCGACGGGCAGCGGCGCCTCGGCGGTGACGCGGGTCCAGAGTCGGGCGACGGCGTCCATCCCGGCGAGTGAACCGCACCGGACCGGGAGGTCCCCGCAGCGACGCGAGGGTGTGCGCCCGCGCTGCATGCTGCCGGCCGGAACCCGGCGTGCGCGCACCCGCTCGCCGTCGTCGTCCGTTATCCCCAACCGCCCGCTGTCTGGCTGCGGTGGGCGCGGGGGAGGTCACACCACCGCGGACTGCGAGGGGGTCCGGGAGCCGCCGATCCTGGGCGGTATGACGTCGTCGACGCCCGTGGTCACGCGCGACCTGCCGGTCACCGTCTCCTTCACCCGCCGCGCCGACCCGGCGCACACCCGGGAGATGACCGCCTGGATCCGCGCCGGGCTGGCGATGGCCGAGTCGTTCCCCGGCTTCCTGGGCGCGGGGTGGGTGCGCCCGCGCGGCGGCTCGGACGAGTGGCACATGCTCTGCCGGTTCGCCGACCACGAGGCGCTCGAGGCGTGGGAGGCCTCGGCGGAGCGCGCCTGGTGGCTGCGGTCGGCCGAGGGGCTGGCCGAGGTCACCCGCACCGAGCGGCGGACCGGCATCGAGGGCTGGTTCGACCAGCCCGCCAGCGCCGAGGTGGTGACCCCGCCGGGGCCGGCCGCGCCGCCGCGCTGGAAGCAGGCGGCGACGATCTGGCTGGTCTTCTACCCGCTCAACCTGCTGAACACGGTGACCCTCGGCGTGTGGCTGGCCGACCTGCACGTGGCCCTGCGGGTCGCCGTCGTCACCCTGACGCTGACCCCGCTGATGACCTACCTGCTGCTGCCCTGGATCACCCGGCGGCTGCAGTGGTGGCTCGCCGGCCGGTCCTGGCGCGACCGGCGCGGCTGAGCCCGGTCCCGCTCCGGCGGCGCCGGGACGGATAACCGGACGACGGGCCAGCGGCGGGCTGCCACCCTGCCGGTGTGGACGTCCCGGCCCTGCTCGTCGCGCTGCCCGCCTTCCTGGGCGCCGTGCTGCTCATCGCGGCGACGCCCGGGCCCGCGTTCACCCTCATCGTGCGCCGCGCCGCGGTCCGGGGTGCGGGCGCCGCGGTGCCCACGGTGCTCGGGGTCGAGGCGGGGCTGTTCGTCTGGGCGTTGCTGGCCGGTGCCGGGATCGCGGCCGCCGTGGCGGCGTCGGAGCTGGCCTACCTCGTGCTGCGCGTCGTCGGCGCGGGCGTGCTGCTGTGGCTGGGCGGCCGCGCGCTGTGGCGGGCCTGGCACGGCGGGCCCGGCGCGGACGGCGGGGGAGGGGAGCGGCCCGCTGCGGGGAGCCGGCGGCGGGCGTTCGGCGAGGGTCTGCTGGTCCAGCTGGCCAACCCGAAGCTGGCGGTCTTCATGATCGCGTTCTATCCGCAGTTCGTGCCCGCCGGCAGCAACCCGCTGGCCACCGCGGTGCTGCTCGGGGTGCTGCAGGTCGTCGTCGAGACCGGCCTGTACCTGGGACTGGCCGCCGGCGTGGGGCGGGCGGGGGCCTGGTTCCGCCGGCCACGGGTGAGCCGCGGACTGGACGCGGCCGCCGGCACGGTCCTGGTCGGGCTGGGCGTCCGGATGGCCGCCTCCCGCTGAGGGTCCGCGCGCGCCCACACCCAGGCGGACCTCGGTGTGCACCTCACCCTGACGTCCGTTATCCCCAACTTGTTGCCACCACCATGACAAACGACGACGAACACGGCAAGAGCGGGGGAGGAGCTGCCCGCTGCACGGCATCGGTTCAGGTCATCGGGAACTCAGCGAACTCGCCCAGGGTGGAGTGCGGCGGGCCGGCGCCGTCGGCCCCGGTCGTCGACCCCTGAGGAACGAGACAGGCGACGCCGTAGCGCCCGGGCTCAGCCAGTCGCACGAACGCGGTCTCGGAGGTACCGGGCGGAGCCAAGGCGCTGCCGAGCGGGGTCACCGAGGCCCGCATCCGGTTCTCGGGCAGGGCCAGCACGTCGGCCCACGGGAGGCGCACGTGGTCGTCGATCCGGAAGACGGCGACCTCGTGGGGCTCGGTGCCGTCGTTGGTGGAGGTCAGTCCGACGACGCCGGTCGGCAGGCTCGCGGCGAGCCCGTCGTACCGGTGGTCCGTGCCGCTGATCTCGAGGTGGGCGTAGCCGCACTCGGCGAGCATGTACTCGTCCATCGCGGCGTCGGCCGCGTGGAACTCCGCCCGGGCGAAACGTCGTCGGCGAGCTCCGCCGTCGCGGTCTCCTCGGCGCGGGTCAGCAGCGGGTCCACGGTGGCGCCGGAGTCCTCCAGGGCTGCTCGGACCTGCGCGGCGGTCGCGGCGTCGGGGATCGGCGGGACCGCCGCGGACGTCGCCTCGATGTCGACGTCCGCCTCGCAGAACGCGGCGGGGTCGGCGACCTCCGGGGCACTCGACGCCGTCGATCCCGCAGTCGCGGGCTCACTGCCGTCGTCGGAGCCGCACCCGGGCGCGGCGAGCCCCACGGCGACGGCGACGCCCGCGTCATGGGTCCTCCTGGCGAGACCCGGCGCGTCGGCACGGCTGCAGCACGGCGTGGCGGACACCTCCTGGCGGAGCGGCCGCGGTAGGAACTGACGCCGCCCATACCTGTTGCCTGTCGCCGAAGGCACCGTGTCCCGTTATCCCTAACAAGCTTTCGATTCTTCATGCGCAGGACGAGAACCCACGGTTGTCGCACGGTCATCAGGCGGACGAGCTCGCCGTCCGGGTCACGGACGGGGGCCACCCGCCGGCCCGCGGCACGTCGTTCGGCGGGCCGTGCACCGCGCCGCCGGGCTCGGTGACGCGGGGGAGGGCGGCGTCGACGTGGCGGGTCGCCAGGACGAGCTGCACGGTGCTCGGCACGGGACCTCCTCGGGACGGGAGCAGGGGAGCCCGTGCGAGGAGCCGGGGACTCAGCGGTGGTCCGGCCGGTTGCGCAGGCCCTCGCCGAGCAGCACGAAGGCGGCCACCGCCACGACCAGGACGACGCTCGGGCCGATCAGGGCGTGCGGCGCGCGGGAGGCCGTCTCGCCGCCCTGCTGCAGCAGGATGCCCCAGGACTCGATGGGCCGCCGCAGGCCGACACCGGCGAAGGTCAGGATCGCCTCGGCCGAGATGAGCACCCCGGCGTAGGCGCTGGCGAAGACCACCAGCGGGCGGGCGGCGTTGGGCAGCACGTGCCGGTACAGCAGCCGCAGCGGTCCGGTGCCGAGGGCGCGCGCCGCGGTGACGTAGTCGAGGGCCAGCACCTGGCGGGTGCTGGCCCGCACCACCCGCACCATGGGCGGCCAGCTGAACGCCGCGAGGACGATGACGACCTGCGGGACCCCGCGCTGGTCGGTGGCGCTGAGCAGGATGACGCCGCCCAGGACGAGCGGGATGCCCGACCAGACGTCGGTGACCCGGGAGACCAGGCCGTCGGCCAGCCCGCCGACGTACCCGGCGACGGTGCCGAGGACCACCGCGGCCAGGCCGGCGATGAGCACCACGGCGACGGCGAGGCCCAGTGACGTCCGGGCGCCGTAGGCCACCTTGGCGGCCAGGTCGCAGCCGAAGACGTCGAAGCCGAGCGGATGGGCCCAGGACGGCGGCAGCAGGGAGTCGGCGAGGTCGCACGAGCGGGGGTCGGCGCGGGTGAACGCACCGGGGACGAGCGCCATGGCGCCCAGCAGCGCCACGAGCACCCCGCCGACGACGAGCGGGGCGTTGCGAGGTCGCCGTCCGGTCGTCGGGGGCGCGGGCGGGGAGGAGGACGACGGCACCCGCGGAGTCTGACCGAGCGGAGTCGCGCCGTCGACCGTGGTGATCACGATCGGGCGGGCATGTCGCAGGATGTCGGGTGTGCTCGCCTTCACCGTCCGCCGGTTGGTGCAGACGCTGCTGAGTCTCTGGGCGGCGGTGACCCTGGTCTTCATCGCCGTGACGCAACTGCCCGGGGACCCGGTGCGTGCCCTGTTCGGCTTCGAGCCACCCCCGCCGCAGCTCTACGCCCGCATCCGCACCGAGTTCCGCCTCGACGAGCCGGTCCTGGTCCAGTACGTCCTCTACCTGCGCGACCTGGTGACCGGCGACTGGGGGCGCGGCCTGCCCCGGCTCAGCGGGGACGACGTGGTGGCCGGGCCGGCGGTGCTCGACGTCATCGCCGCGGCCGCGCCGGTGAGCGCGGTCCTGCTCGTCGGCGCGATCGTCGTGCAGCTCGTGGTGGGGGTGGTCGCCGGGGCGCTGGCCACGGGCGGGCGGTGGACCGGCACGGGGGTGTACGTCGTGGCCATGGTGCTGGTCGGCACCCCGGTGGTCGTGGCGGCGTACCTGCTGCGGTTCGTGTTCGTCTCGGAGCTGCGCTGGGCGCCGTTCAACGGCCTGTCCGGGGACCCGGCGGCCTACGTGCTGCCGGTCCTCGCGCTGGCGGCGCTGTCGACCGGGTACGTGGCGCTCATCTCCCGCGCCGAGGTGGGGGACACCCTGCGGGCGCCCTTCGTGCTCGCCGCGCGCGGACGCGGGCTGCCGGTCCGGCGGGTGGTCGGGGTGCACGCGCTGCGCCCGTCGCTGACCCCGGTGGTGACCTTCGTGGCCGCCAACCTCGGCCAGCTGTTCGTCGGGCTGATCGTCGTCGAGGGGGTGTTCGTCATGCCCGGCGTGGGCGCGGCGATCCTCGGGGCGATCGAGGGACGGGACCGGGCGATGCTGGTCGGGTTGACCACGGTGGTGATCGCCGCGGTCATCGTGGCCAACGCGGTCGCCGACATCGCCGCGGCGGCGCTGGACCCGCGGGTACGGCTGCAGCCGGTCAGGTGACGGTCAGGGGGAGCCGGTGGAGCCGGGTCCTCTCCAGGCTAGTTGACATAATGTGCATTATCGGCGTGGAGGATCCGTGGTCGGCGGCCCAGGTGGACGCCGAGATCCGGGCTCGTCAGACGCGTAGGCCCGCAATGCATCCGCGGTGTCGACCCGCGGTGTCCTGCGCGGCATCTCGTCGGCGCCGCGTCGTCGACGAGATGCCCCACGACGTGTCCGTCCGCGACGTCGATGGCGACCCCGGGCTCGTCCGGCCCGCCGTGGCGTCCCGGCCGCTCCGTGGACCTGCCGGCCCGCCGTCCGCCCGTCCCGGTCGCCCGGCGCCCGACCCGGCCCCTCCGGACCGCCGCCGGCGTCATCGCTCGCAATCGTCGCACTGCCGGACGGCCGGTGGTCACCACTCCCCGGGCCCCGCCACACCACCGTCAATGCGTCACGGTGACGTTAGTCGGGTGGGAACGCCCGTTCGACGGGCGGTGCACCCGGGGGCTGCTTAGGGTCGGTGCATGGAACTCCGACGCCCGATCGCCGCACTGATGACCGCGTTGGCGCTGTTCGGAGGCGGCGCCACGGTCACCGGCTGCAACGCGGCCGGGCAGGACCAGAACGACGGCACCACCGACGACAGCGAGAACACCAGCGGCAACGACCCGTCCGAGGACTCCCAGGACAACCTGCCGGACAACAGCAACGAGGACCAGGGCAACCCCGAGGACCAGGACGACGACACGCAGGACCCGGACTGACCGGCCGCGCCTGACCGGCCGTGGGCGGCGGCTCAGCCGGCGCGCTCGGTGACCCAGAGCCGGTCGAGCCGGCCGGTGGAGAGCAGCAGGTCGGCCAGGGACTGCTCGAGCTCGGCCTTGGTGTGCCGCTCGCCGAGCAGGGTCTGCACGTCCTCGAGGGCGCAGCGGAGCTGGAACAGCCGGTCCTGCAGACCGTCGAGGTCGGCGCGCTTGACGAGGACGACGTCGTCGGACAGGCCCGCTTTGGTCGTCGCCGAGCGCTGCTCGTAGGCGCGCTGCCGGCAGGCCTGGCCGCAGTACAGCCGGGGACGCCCGACCGAGCCGGCCTGGGGCAGCACCCGCCGGCACCAGCCGCAGCGGCGGTCACCGCCACTCCCCTGCCCCGTCGTGTGCTCCGCCGCGGGACGCCCCGGGTCGCGCTCCGCCGTCGTCGTCCTGACCGCCTTCCGGACCGTGCGCGCGGCCGAGCCGCGGACCTGCTGTTCTGCCACGGTCGGGACGCTAGACGGCACCACCGACAGTCCCGCGTGACACGCCCGGGGGACACTCGGGAAGCAGCCCGACGGCGTGTCGGACGCCCGCACTAGCGTGTCGCCCGTGCCCTCCGCCCGGTTCGCCTACCTCGACGGACCGACGCCCCTGGCGATGGCCCACCGCGGCGGCGCGATCGAGCACCTGGAGAACACCATGCCGGCCTTCGAGGCCTGCGTGGCGATGGGCTACCGGTACCTCGAGACCGACGTCCGGGTGACCGCCGACGGGGTCCTGGTCGTCTTCCACGACCCGACGCTCGACCGCATCACCGACCGCACCGGCCGCATCGAGCACCTGCCGTGGGCCGAGGTCGCCACCGCCCGCATCGGCGGCCGCGAGCCGGTGCTGCGGCTGGAGGAGCTGCTGGACGCCTGGCCCGACGTGCGGTTCAACCTCGACATCAAGGCCGCCGGCGTGCTGGCGCCCCTGGCGCGCACGGTGCACCGGATGGGCGTGCACGACCGCATCTGCCTGGGCTCGTTCTCCGACGCCCGGGTGGCGGCCGCGCGGCGGGTGTTCGGGCCCTCGGTGTGCACCTCGCTGGGTCCCCGCGGCGTGGCCGCGCTGCGGCTGTCGTCGTACTCCCCGCGGGCGGCCGGGCTGGTGCGGATGCAGGCCGGGTGCGCGCAGGTGCCGCTGCAGCTGGGCGGGCGGGCGCTGGTCGACGAGCGGTTCGTCGCCGCCGCGCACGCCCGCGGCCTGCAGGTGCACGTCTGGACCGTCGACACCGCCGAGGAGGCGACGGCGATGCTCGACCTGGGCGTCGACGGGATCATGACCGACCGCCCGGCCATGCTCAAGGAGGTCCTCGAGGCCCGCGGCGAGTGGGTGCCGCGCTGAGCGGGTGGGCACAGCGGCTGCGCGGCTGGCGCCCGCCGGCGCCGCCGCTGCCCGACCACCTCGAGCCGGTCCTGCGGGACACCGACCCCGAGTGGTTCGCCCGGGAGCTGGCGATCGCCGCGGCGCCGCCCTGGCGGGTCTGGCTGTTCCTGCTGCGCCGCCTCGGCCGGCTGGTGGAGCTCTTCGGCCGGATCGAGACCACCGGCACGATCCCCGAGGAGCTGCGCCGCGGGCCGCTGCTGCTGGCCGCCAACCACGTCGGCGACTTCGACCCGCTGGTCGTCGCCGTGGCGCTGCACCGGCTCGGGGTGACCCCGCGTTTCATGGCCACCGGCGGGATCGTCACCGCACCGGTCGCCGGTCCGCTGCTCGAGCGCGCCGGCGGCATCCGGGTCGACCGCGGCACCTCGCCGGCCCGGCACGCGGTGCGGGTGACCGAGGTGGCGCTGGTGCACGGCGGGCACGTCGTCGCCTATCCCGAGGGCCGCGTCGGCCTGGCCCCCGACGGCTGGCCCGAGCGCGGCCGCACCGGCATGGCACGGCTGGCCCTCGGGGTGCGGGTGCCGGTGATCCCGGTCAGCCAGTGGGGCGCCCAGGAGGTGCTGCAGTACGGCAACGACCTGGGCAAGCTGCGCACCCTGGCGCGGTCGCTGGTGCGGCGGCCGGTGCTGCGGGTGCACGTCGGGCCGCCGGTGCACCTCGACGACCTCGAGGTGGGCCGGGTGGGCGACGCCCACCGGGCCCGGATGCGCATCGCCGCGGCGATCACCCGGGGCCTGGTGCCGTTGCGGGCGGCTGCCCGGCCGCTGCCCCCCGACCCGACCCGGCCGACGACGGGCGCCGCGGCGTTCCCCGGCGGGGTCGTGCCCGACGACGTCCCCTGACCGGACATCCCGTGACGGGCCGGTGCTGGAGTTGCCGGGCGGCGTTTGGCACCCTGCGCCGGTGACCGCTCCCGACGTCGACGCCTCGCCCGGGCCCGTCGACCCCGCGCTGCGCCGCGAGCGCTTCGGCTGGTACTCCTACGACTGGGCGATGTCGGTGTTCAACACCAGCGTCACCACGGTCTTCCTGGGCCCGTACCTGACCAGCGTGGCCGAGGACGCCGCCGGCGCCGACGGCCGGCTGCCCTTACTGGGGCTGTCGATCCCCCCGGGCAGCTGGTTCTCCTACGTGCTGTCGTTCTCGGTGATCCTGCAGGTGCTCGTGCTGCCGCTCACCGGCGCGGTCGCCGACCGCACCGGGCGCAAGCGGCAGCTGCTCGGCGGGCTGGCCGGCCTGGGCGCGGTGGCCGCGACCTGCCTGTTCTTCGTCGCCGACGGGCGCTACCTGCTGGGCGCGGCGCTGTTCGTCGTGGCCAACGTCGCCTTCGGCGCGGCCACGGTCGTCTACTACTCGTGGCTGCCCGACCTCGCCGCACCCGACGAGCGCGACGCCGTCTCCAGCCGCGGCTGGGCCTTCGGCTACGTCGGCGGGGCGCTGCTGCTCGCCGTCCACCTGGGGCTGTTCCTGGGCGCGGGGTCGCTGGGGCTCACCGAGGGCGAGGCGGTGCGCATCTGCCTGGCCACGGCGGGCCTGTGGTGGGGGCTGTTCACGCTGGTCACCGTCTCCCTGCTACGCGACCGCCCGCCGGGCGCCGGGCACGGCACCACCACCAGCGGGTTCCGGCAGCTGTGGGCGACGCTGAAGGGGATGCGGGCGTTCCCGCTGACGCTGTGGTTCCTCGGCGCGTACCTGCTGTTCAACGACGGCGTGCAGACGGTGATCTCGCTGAGCGCCACCTACGCCAGCGAGGAGCTGGGGCTGTCGCAGTCGGTGCTCACCGGCGCGATCCTCATGGTGCAGGTGGTCGCCGTGTTCGGCGCGCTCGGGCTGGGCCGGGTGGCCGCCCGCTACGGCGCCAAGCGCACCGTGCTGGGCTGCCTGGTGGCCTGGACGGCGGTGCTGGTGGCGGCGTACTGGCTGCAGGAGGGCGCGGTCGCGCAGTTCTACGCGCTGGCGGCCGTCATCGGGCTGGTGCAGGGCGGCACCCAGGCGCTGTCCCGGTCGCTGTTCAGCCACCTCATCCCGGCCGGCCGGGAGGCGGAGTACTACAGCTTCTACGAGATCAGCGACCGCGGGACCAGCTGGCTCGGGCCGCTGCTGTTCGGCCTGACCTACCAGCTCACCGGCTCCTACCGGTACGCGATCATCAGCCTGCTGGTGTTCTTCGTCGCCGGGTTCCTGCTGCTGGCCCGCCTGCCGATGCGGCGGGCGGTCGTGGCCGCCGGCAACACCCCGCCCGAGCGGCTGTGAGCGGTCCGGCCGCCGTGCCGGCGTCGGTCCCGGCCGCCGGGGACCGCCGGCGCGCTCCCGCCCCGGCGCACCTGCGCTTCTTCCACGGCCCGATGGACTGCGGCAAGTCCACGCTGGCGCTGCAGGTCGACCACAACCAGAGCCGGCAGGGCCGCTCGGGGCTGCTGCTGACCCAGGGGGACCGGTCGGCGCGGCCGCAGATCAGCTCCCGGGTCGGCCTGGCGCACGACGCCGTGGAGGTCGACGCCGGCACCGACCTGATCCTGCTGGTGCGCAGCCTGTGGGCCGGGGGCCGGCGGGTGGACTACCTGATCGTCGACGAGGCGCAGTTCCTCACCCCGGCGCAGGTCGACCAGCTCGCCGAACTCGTCGACGCCTCGCACGTCGACGTCTACGCCTTCGGGCTGACCACCGACTTCCGCGCCCGGCTGTTCCCCGGCACCCAGCGGCTGCTGGAGGTGGCCGACGACGTGCAGCGGATCCAGGTCGAGGTGCTGTGCTGGTGCGGCGCGCCGGGGCTGCTCAACGCCCGGGTGGTCGACGGGCAGATGGTGCGCGAGGGCGCCACCGTCGTCGTCGCCGACACCGCGCCCACCCCGGTGCCCGAGGCCGACCCCACGCCCGGCCCGGAGGTGCACTACCAGGTGCTCTGCCGGCGGCACCACGTGCTCGGGCAGCTCGGCCCGACGGCGGCCGGCCCCGGCCAGCTCGAGCTGCCCTGACCCCTCCCCGAGCGGCGCCGCTCCCCCGTCCGGGGGGCGATGCGCGCCCCCAATACCACTCCATGCGATGATGGGGAACCGACTCAGCGGAATCTATCCGCGAAATCCGTCGTTGGTCTCCTTGACTCCCCGCGCGGTGGGTACTGCCTGCTGCGACGAGGACACCTGACCGACACCACCAGCACGAGAGGACGGTGTGCCATGGGCGAGCGTTCCCTGCGGGGCAGCCGACTGGGCAGCGTCAGCTACGAGACCGAGCGGAACACCGCTCCGATCGAGCGCCAGTACGTCGAGTACAAGTGCCCCTCGGGCCACCAGTTCACCGTGCCGTTCGCCGACGACGCCGAGGTGCCCGACACCTGGGAGTGCAAGTTCGACGGCTCCGCGGCCAAGCTGGTCGGCGGCGCCGAGCCGGCTCCCAAGAAGGTCAAGCCGCCGCGGACCCACTGGGACATGCTCCTGGAGCGCCGCTCCGTCGAGGACCTCGAGGAGGTCCTGGCCGAGCGCCTCGAGGTGCTGCGCGGCCGGCGGACCCGCGCCAGCTGACGCACTCCCCGCACGACGCGGAACGGCCCCGGTGGGACACCCCACCGGGGCCGTTCCGCGTCCGCGGCCGGTCCTGGCCGGTCCTGGCTGGGCATGGCTGGATGCAGCACACCTCCGGGCCCGGGAGTCGTGCTCTGCCCCCACCTGGGAGCAGACCACGACCGCGCGCGGGACCGGTGCCGGTCAGACCGTCCGGCGGCCGGTGTCGGACGGCTCCGCGTCGACCGGGTCGCCGGCGACCTCCCCCTCGATCACCCGCACCGGGCCGCCCGGGCGCGGGAAGCTCGCGCCGGGCACCCGGGCGCTCCGCACCCGCACCGGGCCGGCGGGACGCAGTCCCAGCCGCGCCGCCACCCCGCGGCCGACCGCGGCCCGCACCAGCGGCCGGGTGACCGGCAGCAGGCACAGCAGCCCGACGACGTCGCCGAGGAAGCCGGGCAGCACCATCAGCGCCCCGCCGACGGCGACCAGGCCGGCGTCGGAGGCGGCCCGGCCCGGCGGCCGGTTCGCCCGTGCGCGCTCGGCCAGTTCGCGCAGCGCCCGCGTGCCCTGCCGGGCCAGCAGCGCCCAGCCCAGCACGGTGGTGGCCAGCGCGGCCAGCACCGTCGCACCCACCCCGATCCAGCCGGCCACCAGCACGAACACGGCGACCTCGGCGAGGGCCCACAGCCCCACCAGCACCCGCACCCGGCGTCCCACCCGGTGCCCCACGGCTCGTCCTCCGGCCTGTCCCACGGCTCTCCCCGGTCCGGCCTCGCGGGCGGCCCGGGTCCGCCTACCGGACCTCGCTGGACCGCCCGCCGTCGCGGACCCGTCCCGGCACGGCGCGGGGGACCCGGCCCGGCAGCCGGTCGGCCAGCCGGTCCTGCAGGCCCCACCACGTGACCCGCACCAACGCCTCTTCAACGATCGAGGCGGTCATCTTGCTCCGGCCGAACTCGCGTTCGCTGAAGGTGATCGGCACCTCCACCACCCGGGCGCCGGCTCGCACCGCTCGCCAGGCCCAGTCGACCTGGAAGCAGTAGCCCTGGCTGGCCACCTCGTCGAAGGGCAGCCGGTCGACCAGCTCCCCGCGGACGGCGCGGAACCCCCCGGTGGCGTCGGCCAGCGGCAGCCGCAGCGCCCAGCGGGTGTAGAGGTTGCCCACCCGCGACA
Source organism: Geodermatophilus sp. SYSU D00700 (assembly GCF_054050255.1). Lineage (NCBI taxonomy): Bacteria > Bacillati > Actinomycetota > Actinomycetes > Geodermatophilales > Geodermatophilaceae > Geodermatophilus > Geodermatophilus sp. SYSU D00700. Next base: position 28,591 of record NZ_JBJGZA010000015.1, read on the forward strand.
GCAGCAGCCGCCGGCGTGGCCAGTCCTCCACCCGCCCACCGGGCACCCACCGCGAGCCCAGCACCAGGTCGGCGTCGTCGAGGGCGGCCAGCAGCAGCGGCAGCTGCTCGGGGTGGTGGGAGCCGTCGGCGTCCATCTCGACCAGCACGTCGTAGCCGTGCGCGCGGCCCCAGCGGAACCCCGCGACGTAGGCCGGGCCCAGGCCGGACTTCTCGGTGCGCCGCAGCACGTGCACCCGCCCGTCCTGGGCGGCGAGCTTCTCGGCCAGCTCGCCGGTGCCGTCGGGTGAGCCGTCGTCGACCACGAGCGCGTGTGCCGTGGGCACCGCGGCGTGCAGCCGGTCGAGGACGGGTTCGAGGTTCTCCACCTCGTCGTAGGTGGGGATGACCACCAGCACCCGCGGGGCGCTCACCGGCCGCTCCGGCGGGCGCGCAGCGCGGGGACGGCGACGGCGAGCAGCGCGCCGGCGCCGAGGGCGGCCAGTGTCCACTCGGGGGCGGCGCCGAGGCGCTGGGCGACCGTGGTGGAGTCGCGCTGGGCGACCTCCTCGACGAACACCGCGGGGGTGAACAGCTCCGAGCGGCGGACCAGCATCCCGTCGGGGGCCACGACCGCGGAGATGCCGCTGGTGGCCGCCACGACGACGGTGCGGCCGAACTCCACGGCCCGCAGCCGGCTGGCGGCCAGTTGCTGCTCGCTCTCGTCGGTGTAGCCGAAGGTGGCGTTGTTGGTCTGCACGACGAGCATGCCCGCCCCGGCCTCCACGGTGTCGGCGACGAGGGAGTCGTAGACCACCTCGAAGCAGATGACGTCGCCGACCCGCGCGCCGGCCATGTCCAGGACGCCGACCTCGGTGCCGTGCACGAAGTCGCGGCGGACCAGGTCGACCTTGTCGCTGAAGAAGCGGAAGAACGCCCGCGCGGGCACGTACTCGGCCAGCGGCACCGGGTGCCGCTTGACGTAGGTCTGGCCCGGCCCGGTCTCGGGGTCCCACACGATGCCGGTGTTGGACAGGTACTCCCCCGGGCCCTGCACCACCGCGCCGACCAGCACCGGCGCGTCGACGGCCTCGGCGGCCCGGCTGATCTGCGCGGCGGCGTCGGCGTTGGTGTAGGGGTCGATGTCGGAGCTGTTCTCCGGCCAGACCACCAGGTCGGGCTGCGCGGCGTCCCCGGCCGCGACCGCGTCGGCCAGCTCCAGGGTGCGCTGCACGTGGTTGTCCAGCACCGCCCGTCGGCGGGCGTTGAACTCCAGGCCCGCCTCGGGGACGTCGCCCTGGACGACCGCGACGGTGCGCGTGGGGCCGCCCGCGGTCAGCGAGGGGCCGGGCAGGGGCAGCCAGGCGGCCGCGCCGAGCAGGGGCACCGCGGCCATCCCGGCCAGCGCCGCGGCCGCCGTGCGGACCGCCGGCCCCCGCCGGCCGGGATCCCCGGGACGCCGGGCGCGGGCCAGGGCGAGCACCGCCGCGGCCAGCAGCGTGCCGGTCAGGGCCACGGCGAAGGAGACCAGCGGGACCCCGCCGTAGGCGGCCAGCGCCAGCAGCGGCCCGTCGGTCTGGCTGGTGCCGAGCCGCCCCCAGGGGAACCCGCCGAGCGGGACGCGGCCGCGCAGCGCCTCGTCGGCCACCCACAGCGCCGCGGTCCACAGCGGCCACAGCCGCAGCCGGGACACCGCCGCGGTCGCCGCGCCCAGGGCGGACAGGAAGAGGGCCTGGGAGACGGCCAGGGCAAGCCAGGGGAACGCGCCGACGTAGATGCCGGTCCACGACAGCAGCGGCACGAAGAAGGCCAGCCCGCAGACCAGGCCCAGCCAGGCGCCGACCCGGGCCCGCTGCCCGTGCACGGCCAGGGCCAGCGCGGCGGGGCCGAGCACCGCGAGCGGGAGCAGCGACCAGCCGGGGAAGGCGAGCAGCATCGCCGCCCCGCCCACCGCGGCCAGCACCGTGCGCCCGAGCAGCGCCCACCGGGCCGGTCCCCGGCACGGACGGCCGGGGCGCTCGGCGGCGCCGGCGTCGAGCGTGCCCGCCGGGGCTGCTGGTGGCACCGCTGACCTCCCCGCGACGTCGTGCCGCGGACGCACGGCCCGGGCCCCGGCTGGACGCCCGCGGGCGGCCGCGGGCGCGGACCACGGCGTGATCCGCCGACCAGCATCCCATCCCGCCGGGCCGGACCGGCCGCGCGACCGGCGGCGTCCCCCGCGGATGCGGTCACCGCAGCCCCGGGGGTCACCCGCTACAGCGACAGCACCTCCCCGGCCACCACCAGGGCGGTGCAGCCGGGCCGGGCGCGCTCGGCGAGCACGGCCGACAGCCCGGTGTCCGTGGCCCACAGGGCCAGGTCGGCCGGGGCGCCGACCGCGAGCGGCCCGGCCGGGGTCTCGGCCCGGACCGCGTGCCAGCCGCCGTGGGTGGCCGCGTCGAGGGCGTCGAAGGGGCGCAGGCCCGCACCGGGCGTGGAGTGGTCGACCGCGGCGTGCACGCCGCCCCACGGGTCCATCGGCGTCACCGGTGCGTCGCTGCCCAACGCCAGCGCGACCCCGGCGTCGGCCAGGTCGGCGAACGGGTTGGTCGCCCGGGCCCGGTCGACGCCGAGGCGCTCGGCGTACATGCCGGCGTCCCCGCCCCAGGCCGCGTCGAAGGCGGGCTGCACGCTGGCGACCATCCCCCAGTCCCGCATCCGCCCGATCGCCTCGGCACCGGGCATCTCGACGTGCTCGAGCCGGTGCCGGCAGGCGCGCACGGCGGGCAGCCCGAGCTCGGCGACCACCGCGCCGACGGCGTCGAGCACCTGGTCGACGGCGGCGTCGCCGATGACGTGGAAGCCGGCCTGCACGCCCGCCGCGGTGCAGGCCCGCACGTGGTCGACCAGCTGCGCGGGCTCGAAGCGCAGCGCCCCGGCGGTGGCGGGCCGGTCCCGGTAGGGAAGGCGCAGCGCCGCGGTGTGCGAGCCGAGGGCGCCGTCGCAGAACAGGTCCCCGCCGGCGCCGGCCAGGCCGAGCTCGCGCACCACCTCGAGCCCGCCGCGCTCGGCGAGCTCGCCCCAGTAGCCGACCACCCGCGGTCCGGGCCGGTCGGTGGCCAGCGCGAGCAGCGCGCGCAGGTCCTCGGCGCTGGACACCTCCGGCCCGGCCATCTCGTGCAGGCTGCCGATGCCCAGCCGGGCGGCCTCGGTCAGCGTCGCGGCCTGCGCGGCGGCCCGCTGCGGCGCCGTCACCGCGCCGTAGGCGGCCTGCCGGGCGGCGTGGTGGGCGTCCAGGCGCAGCTGCCCGTCGGCGGAGAAGCCGGGCAGGTCGCCGATGCCGGGCACCCGGTCCAGCAGGGCGGTCGACACCGTCGCGGAGTGCACGTCGACCCGCGCCAGGTACGCCGGGCGGTCGCCGACGACGGCGTCGAGGTCGGCGCGGGTCAGGCCGCGGCCCTCCGGCCAGCCGGTCTCGTCCCAGCCGGTGCCCAGCAGGATCCCCGGCGGCGTGCCGGCCACCGCCGCGGCGACGGCGGCGAGCGCGTCGGCGAGGCTCGACCTCGAGTGGAGGTCGAGACCGGTGAGCGCCAGGCCGGTCGCGGTCGCGTGCACGTGGGCGTCGACGAACGCCGGGGTCAGCAGCGCCCCTTGCCCGGCCAGCACCCGGCCGGCCCGCGGCGCCTCCCCAGTCGCGCCCAGCCAGGCGATCCGCCCGTCGACGACGTGCACCGCCCGGCCGGGGCGATCGCCCACGGTGACGTCGGAGACGAGCAGGTCGGCGGCGGTCATGGCGCCGAGCATGACGGCGCCCCGCCGCGGCCCCGCGCCCGGGTGGCGCCGTCGGCTGGCGGCGTCGGCTGCCTCCGTCGGGTGGCCGGGGCCGTCCGGCGGCGGTAGGCAGGACCGGTGCCGGACGGGGACCTGCTCACCCCCCGGCTACGGCTGCGCCCGTGGACCACCTGCCGCGACGACCTGGCCCGGCTCACCGACATCTACGCCCGCCCCGAGGTCACCCGTTGGCTGGGCGGCACCCCGTCGGTGGGACCGGTGGAACTGGTCGGCCGGTGGGCCGAGGTGACCCGCGCCGACTCCCGCTTCGGCTGCTGGGCGGTCGAGGTGCGCGGGCAGCCGCCCCTGGTCGCCGGCACCGTGCTGCTCAAGCCGCTGCCCGACGGCGTCGGCGAGGTGGAGGTCGGCTGGCACCTGCACCCCGACTGCTGGGGCCGCGGCTACGCCACCGAGGCCGCGCGGGCCGTGGTCGAGCGCGCCTTCGGCGCCGGGGTGCCCGAGGTCTACGCCGTCGTGCGGCCCGGCAACGAGGCCTCGCTGGCGGTCTGCCGGCGGCTGGGCATGCAGCCGCTGGGCCGGCTGCGCCGCTGGTACGACGTGGAGCTGGAGGCGTTCCGGCTGATGGCCCCGCCGGTGGTCGACTGACCCCGGCCCCGGGTTACGCCGCCGCGCCGGGGGGCCGGCGCCGGCGCCGGCCGGTCAGCCGGGCCCGCAGCCGCGCCCGGCGCCGCGTGCGCACCCGCTTGCCGGCGGCGTCCTCGACGTCGCGCGCCGCGGCCTCCGCCAGGGTGGGCGCGGTACCGCCGAGGTGGACGGGCAGCCACCACCGGTCCTCGGGGCCGTCCGGCTGCTGGGGGTAGGTGCGCTGGGCCTCGTCGAGCAGGGCCTCCATCGCCGCCCGGGTGCGGGCCAGCAGCGCCACGGGCGTCTCCCCCGGCTCGGGGACGAGCGGCTCGCCGAGCAGCACGGTCACCGCCCGGCCGCGGGTCAGGTCGACCGGCCGCTTCTTGGTGGCCACCCGGTGCCCGCCCCACACCGCGGCCGGGATGATCGGCACGCCCGCGTCGATGGCCATCCGGGCCGCGCCGGCCTTGAGGTCCTTGACCGTGAAGCTCTGGCTGATGGTCGCCTCGGGGAAGACCCCGACCAGCTGGCCGTCCTTGAGCGCCCGGACGGCGGCCTCGAAGGCGGCCGCCCCGGCCGTGCGGTCGACCGGGATGTGCTGCATCGCCCGCATGAACGGCCCGGCGAACCAGTGGCCGAACACCGACGCCTTGGCCATGAAGCGCACCAGCCGGTGCCGGGGCAGCGCGGCCAGCCCCAGGAAGGTGAAGTCGAGGTAGCTGACGTGGTTGCTGCAGATCACCGCCCCGCCCGCGGTGGGCACGTGCTCGGAGCCGCGGACGTCGAAACGCAGCCGCAGCAGCCGGAAGATCACCAGCGTCACCCGGACGACCAGCCGGTAGGGCGCGTCCCGGCGGTCGGGGTGGGACCCGAAGGTGTCGCGCCGGACGACGTCCCGCCAGCTCGCGGTGTACATGGCCGGACGATAGCCCGGTCGCCTGGGAGCCACCTGGTCACGCCCCCAGCGTCCGGTCGACGGCGGCGCGCACGACGGCGGCCAGGTCCCCGGTCTCCCGGTGCACCCGCCGCTGCAGGTCCGCCCCGGTGCCCCGGGCGAGGACCGCGGTGACGCCGTCGGCGACCCGCTCCCGGTCCCCGGCGGCCGCCAGGGCCGGCCCGACGTGCTCGAGCAGCGCCGCGACGACGTCCGCGGCCGGCGCGGGCCGCCCGGTGCGGGGGTGCACCAGGTCCCCGGTGGTCCCCGACCGGCCGGCCCGCCACGCCGCGACCCGCAGCAGCTCCGCCCGCACCGGCGGCACCGGCCGGCCCGCCCGCCACTCCCCCGCCGCGGTGTCGACCAGCGCGCGGACCAGCCCGGCGTGGGTGACCGCGTCCTCCACCCGCAGCGCGACATCGGCCACCCGCACCTCGACCGTCGGCCAGGTCAGCGACAGCCGGGCGTCGAAGTACACCTGGCCGGCGTCGACGATCGTCTCCGTGGCCACCAGGTCGGCGACGGCCCGGTGGTAGCCGGCGGCGTCGCCGAAGGGCTCGGCGGCCCCCGCGGAGGGCCAGCGGTTCCAGGCCTGCGAGCGGTAGCTGGCGTAGCCGCTGTCGGCGCCGAGCCAGAACGGGGAGTTCGCGGTCAGCGCGGTGAGCACCGGCAGCCACACCCGGATCCGGTCGAGGACGGCGACGCCCTCCTCGTCGTCGGCCACGGAGACGTGCACGTGGCAGCCGCAGGTGAGCTGGTCGCGGGCGATGAGGCCGAAGGTCTCCTCCATCGCGCTGTAGCGCTGCCCGGGCGTGGGCGCCGGGTCGACGGCGACCGGGGAGGTGGCGAGCGCCGCCACCCGCGCCCCGACCGCCCGCGCGGCGTCGTCGGCCCGGTCACGCCAGGCGCGCAGCTCCCGGTCGACCTCGTCCAGGCCCGTGCACACCCGGGTGCCCAGCTCCAGCTGCTGCTGCTTGAGCTCGGGCACCAGGTGGCCCCGCGCCCCGTCGTCGGCCGCGTCGTTCTCGCGCTCGTGCTCCTCCGGGGTCTCCCCCTCCCCCCGCCGGGAGGCCACCGCCAACGCCTCGGGCCCGCGCGGCACCGGCCTCCCCGACGGGTCGACGACCAGCAGCTCCTCCTCGACCCCCACCGTGCGCACCGGGACATCGTGGGCGCGCGGCACCCGCGGCGCAGGACGACCGTCCAGGCGGGCCACCGCCGTGATGGGGATCCGCGGCCCCGACTCCAGGAGGACCTCGTGCGTGCTCGATGCCCGCGGCACCTCCGGCGGTGGCGGGGCGGGCCTGCTCGACCAGCTCGCTGACCGCGAGCGCCCTTTTCCCGTCGTCCTCGGTGTGAGTTTGTGGCCTTGTCTGTGGCTTAGTTGTTGTCTTGTTGGGGATAACGGATAGGATGGCGGGGTGAGCAAGACGTGGCAGGGGCCGCTGCCGGAGATGCCGTCGGTGCCCGCGGCGCGCGAGTGGGCCCGGCTGGAGCCGCCCGAGGGCTACGCGGTGCAGTGGCGCCGGCTCGTCGACGCCGCACTGGAACTCGGCCTCGGGCCCGAGGAGCTCGCCACCGGCGGCATGGACGACGTCGCCGCGGCGCGCGGCTGGAAACCGGCCACGGTCACGCTGTACAGCAAGGTCGCCCGCTACGGCGGGGTCCCCCTGCCCACGCCGCCCACTCCCGAGCCCGATCCCCGCACGCTCGACCTCCGGCCGCTGACCGAGGTACGGGGCGAGCAGCCCGAGCACCTGCGCACGGTGGTGTGGTGCGCGATCGCGCTGCACTGGCCGGCGCCGGTGGGCACCTTCCGCGACCTGCGCCGCGACCAGGTCCACCCCACGAGCCGGCGGCTGCTGGTGCGGACCGACGACGGCGAGTGGGCGGTCCCGGGGGCGCTGACCGCGTGGCACGCCTGGGAGACCGTCCGCAACCGGTTCCCGGCGCTGGCGGCCAGCCCGTGGGTACTGCCGGCACTGCGCCGCGGGCCGGGCTTCACCTCGGAGGTCGGCGGGCGGCTGTCCAGCCAGGCGCTGCAGGTGACCTTCACCAAGCACGCCGTCCGCACCGCGCTGCACCTGCGGGGCACCACCGCCGGGCGGCGCAGGCAGCAGGCCGAGGCGCTGGCGGCGGTCTACGAGACGCTGTCCTACGACTCCTACCGCCGGCTGGCGCTGGCGGCCGGCGCCGAGCCCGTCGCCCCCCGGGGCGCGGTCCGCGCCGAGCGCGCCGCGCGGGCCAACCGCGGGGCCGGCGCGCCCGCCCCAGCGGGCCGCTGACCCCTCCCCTCCCCCGCCGGACCGCCCGTCAGAGCAGGGCCAGCTGCCCGGGGACGGCCTCGTCGCGGGCCGCGGGGCGGGTCCTCCCCCGGCGGCCGGTCACCGGCCGGTCGTCCCGCGGCGGCGGCAGGCTCCCGGCCGGGAACGAGGCCTCGTCGTCGCCGGGCACCCCCGACGGCGGCTGGCCCTCCCGCGCCTGTCCGCCCGTGTGGCGGTCGAGGCCGTGCCGGCGCAGCAGCGGCGCGATCCGCTCGGCCAGCCACGAGCGGTACTCCGGCGGTACGTAGGCCCCACCCCGGTAGAGCTGCCGGTACCGCGGCACCAGCGCCGGGTGCTCGCGCGCCAGCCAGGCGGAGAACCACTCCCGGGCGCCCGGGCGCAGGTGCAGCGGCACGACGGTGACCCCGGTGGCGCCGGCGGCCGCGATCGCCTCCAGGGCGGCGTCGAGGTCGGCGAGCCGGTCGGTGAGGCCCGGCAGCACCGGCGCCAGGAAGACCCCGCACGGCAGGCCGGCGTCGATGACCGCGCGGACCAGGTCGAGCCGGGCCCGCGGCGAGGGCACGCCCGGCTCGAGGGAGGCGTGCAGCTCGTCGTCCCAGATGCCCAGCGACACCCCGAAGCCCACCGGCACGTCGCGGGCGGCGCCGGCCAGCAACGGGAGGTCGCGGCGGGCCAGCGTCCCCTTGGTGAGGATCGAGAACGGCGTGCCCGAGTCGGCCAGCGCCCGGATGACGCCGGGCATGAGCCGGTAGCGGCCCTCGGCGCGCTGGTAGGGGTCGGTGTTGGTGCCCAGCGCCACGTGCTCGCGGCGCCACGACGGCCGGGCCAGCTCCCGCCGCAGCACCTCGACCAGGTTGGTCTTGACCACGATCTGGGTGTCGAAGTCGTGGCCGCTGTCGAGCTCCAGCCACTCGTGCGACGAGCGGGCATAGCAGTAGATGCACCGGTGGAGGCAGCCCCGGTACGGGTTGATCGTGTAGGCGAACGGCATCCGCGAGCCCTCGGGGACCTTGTTCAGCGCCGACCGGGACAGCACCTCGTGCAGCGTCACACCCGGGAACTCGGGCACCTGCACGCTGCGCAGCAGCCCACGGGCGCTGGGCATGCCCGGGAGCAGCGTCCCGTCGTCGGCGTCCAGCCGTTGCCCGTCCCAGCGCACCCCGGCATGCGAACACACGTTCGATCGGATGTCCAGTCGACGCCGTGTCACTTTCGCTGTTGGGTCGTGTCGTCGGCTTCTTGCCGATTCTGAATTAGGGATAACGGTCAAGGGCACGACGGCGTCGAGCAGGCCGACGGCCGACTCACCTCACGTCGTCCGCCTGGGATCCGCCGCCGCGGGTGAGCAGGACGACCCCGACGACGGCCAGCAGCCCGGCCGGACCCCACACCGTCGCGTGACCGGGCTCGAGGTGCTCCCCCAGCAGCAGCCGTGCCGCCGGCACCGCGGCCAGCGGGTCGAACACCACCAGCGCGGGCAGCGACCAGCTCAGCGACCCGCGCCCGTAGGCCTGCTGGGCGCCCAGCTGGGAGACCACCGACGCCACGACGGCGCCCCACGGCTCGGGCCGGAGGAGCGCGGCGGCCGGCCCGTCGGCCGACAGCACGCCGAGCGCCGCCGAGACCAGCACCGCGGCCACGCCGGCGGCCAGGCCGCCGGTGACGCCGCAGGCCAGCGCGGCGCCCCGGCCCGGGCCGAGCCGGGCGGTGAGCGCGACGGCCAGCGTGACCACCACGACGGCGGCCACCGAGGTCCACGCGGGCGGCGGCCCGCCGGCCACCGCGCGGCCCGGGCGGGCCGCCACGACGAACACCGCCAGCCCGCCCACGGTGAGCAGGGCGCCCAGCCACTCCCTCCCGGACGGGGACCGCCGCGTGCGCTCCGCGCGCACCCCGAGGGCGGCCACCAGCTGGCCCGCGAGCAGCGGCTGCACCAGCGCCACCGGGGCCAGCGCGAGCGCGGCGACCTGGGCCCCGGTGCCGCTCGTGGTGGCCGCCTGGCCCAGCACCCAGGTGCGCTGCCGGACCAGCGCCCGCAGGCGCAGCCGCCCGCCGGCCGCGGCCCGGGCGGCCGCCTCGTGCTGCAGCACCGAGCCCAGCCCGAACAGCAGCGCGGCGACCAGGGCGAGCAGCGTGCCGGGCAGGTGCTCGCCGACCCCGCGGGCCACGCCGAGATCGGACACCCGGTCCTCCGGACTCAGACGGGAGGGCGGTCCTCGTAGAAGGTCGACAGGACCACGGTGGTCCGGGTGCTCACGTTGGCCGTCGTCCGGATCTCGCGCAGCAGGGCCTCGAGCGCCTCCGGCGAGGCCACCCGCACCTTGAGCAGGTAGCTCTCCACCCCGGCCACCGAGTAGCAGGCCTCGATCGCGTCCAGGTGCACCAGCTTCCCCGGGGCGTCGTCGGCCCGCGCCTGGTCCAGCGGCGTGATCGACACGAAGGCGGTCAACCCCAGCCCGACCCGGCGGGCGTCGACCGCGGCGCGGTAGCCGGTGATCAGCCCGCGCTGCTCGAGCCGGCGCACCCGCTGGTGGACCGCCGACACCGACAGCCCGACCCGTTCGGCTAGCTCGGTGTAGCTCGCCCGCCCGTCGCGGGCCAGCGCGGCCAGCAGCGCCCGGTCGACGTCGGGCGCGGCGGGGTGCTCCCCGCCCGGCTCAGCCGGGGAGGACGCCGAGCGCACGGGGGCCCCGGTTGAGGACGCGCACGCCCTCGTCGGTGCAGACGACGATGTCCTCGATGCGGGCGCCGGCGCGGCCGGCGAGGTAGATGCCCGGCTCGACGGAGAAGGCCATGCCCGCCTCCAGCGGCAGGTCGTTGCCCGCCACGATGTAGGGCGCCTCGTGGGTGTCCAGCCCGATGCCGTGCCCGGTGCGGTGGATGAAGTGCTCGCCCCACCCGGCCGCGGTGATCCGGTCGCGGGCGACGGCGTCGACCTGCTCGGCGGTCACGCCGGGCCGGACGGCGGCCACGGTTGCCTCCTGCGCGTCCTGCAGCACGCCGTACCACTCGGCGACCTCGGCCGGGGGCGCCGCGCCGACGACGTAGGTGCGGGTGCAGTCCGAGCGGTAGCCGGTGGCCGTCTCCCCGCCGATGTCGACGACGACGACGTCGCCGGCCTGCACCACCCGGTCGGAGAGCTCGTGGTGCGGGCTGGCGCCGTTGGGCCCGGAGCCGACGATGGTGAAGTCCACGCCCACGTGCCCCTCGGCGAGGATCGCCGCGGCGATGTCGGCGCCCACCTCGGCCTCGGTGCGGCCCACCCGCAGCCACTCGGCCATCCGCGCGTGCACCCGGTCGATCGCCGCGCCGGCGGCGGCCAGCTCCTCGACCTCGGCCGGCGTCTTGACCATGCGCAGCCGGTCGAGCACCGGCGTCGCCAGCTCCAGCACCGAGCCGGGCAGCGCGCGGTGCACCCCGAGGGCGTGCTCGGCCCAGGTGCGGGCGCCGACGGCGACCCGGGTGGGTGCGCTGCCCAGCCGGGCGGTCACCTCGCGGGCGACGACGGCGAACGGGTCGTCGGTCTCGTCCCAGGCGACCAGGTCCAGGCCCAGCGCGCCGGCCGGGCTGGCGTCGACCATCGGGGCCTCCAGCCGCGGCACCACCAGCAGCGGCTCACCGCGGCACGGCACGACCAGCGCGGTTAGCCGCTCCATCGCGTGCGCGTGGTAGCCGCACAGGTAGCGCAGGTCCGACCCCGGGGTGAGGACCAGGACGTCCGCGCCGACCTCCGCGGCCACGGCGCGCGCGGCGTACACGCGGTCGGTGCTGACGAGGGCCCCCGTGCTGTCTGCCACGCCCGGACACTAACCCCGGGCACCGACCGCTCCCCCGCCGGTTTCCCCGGCCGTTACCGTCCCCGCCCGTGACCACGATGCTGCTCGACGCCGCCAGCCTCTACTTCCGGGCGTTCTACGGCGTCCCGACCAGCGTGACCGCGCCCGACGGCCGGCCGGTCAACGCCGTCCGCGGCTTCCTGGACATGACCGCCCGGCTGCTCACCGCGCACGCCCCCGACCGGCTGGTGGCCTGCTGGGACGACGACTGGCGGCCGGCGTTCCGGGTCGCGGCGCTGCCGTCGTACAAGGCACACCGGCTCTCCCCCGACGGCGGCGAGGAGACCCCCGACGAGCTCGGCCCGCAGGTGCCGGTGCTCGTCGACGTCCTGGCCGCGGCCGGCATCGCCCGCGTCGGGGCGGCGGGCTACGAGGCCGACGACGTCATCGGCACGCTGGCCACCCGCGCCCGCGGGGCGGTCGACGTCGTCACCGGCGACCGGGACCTGTTCCAGCTCGTCGACGACGCCCGCGGCATCCGGGTGCTCTACACCGCGCGCGGCATCACCGACATCGAGGTCGTCGACGAGGCCGCGGTGACCGCCAAGTACGGCATCCCCGGGCGCGCCTACGCCGACTTCGCGGTGCTGCGCGGCGACCCCAGCGACGGGCTGCCCGGGGTGGCCGGCATCGGCGCGAAGACGGCCGCGGCGCTGGTCAGCGAGTTCGGCGACCTGGCCGGCATCCGCGCGGCCGCGGCCCGGACGGTGGTGCCGAGCGCGCCGCTGACCGGAGCGGTCCTCAAGCGGCTGCACGCCGGCGCGGAGTACCTCGACGCCGCGCCGGTGGTGGTGGCCGTGGCCCGCCACATCGACCTGCCGGCGGTCGAGGGGACGTTGCCCCGCCGGCCGGCCGACGCCGCGGCGCTGGCCGGGCTGGCCGAGGCGCACGGACTGCGCTCGTCGCTGGGGCGGCTGGGCGCCGCGCTGGGCTGGCCGGCCGGCGTCCTCGACTGAGGACGCCGGCCGGCGGGGCCGGTCAGGCCGGGAGGGGTCCGCCCGGGCGACGTCCCTCAGGCGACGTCCCTCAGGCGACGTCCCTCAGGCGACGTCCCAGGTGTAGGCCGCGGAGTCCTCGTCGGTGATCGCGACGCGGATCGTCACGTCCTCGTCGTCCTCGGTGGTGCCCGAGCACTCGTAGGTGGCGCCATTCTCCACCACCATCTCCTGCTCGCAGCTGACCTCGATGCCCACGCCGAAGGTCTCGCTGAACTGCTCGGCGATGTCGCGCTCGGCACGGCCGCCGTCGAGGACGTTCCGGCCCAGCACCAGCGGCAGCACGACGGCCGCGGCGATGACGACGACGGCGAGCGCCACCAGGCCCAGGATCAGCCCGGTCCGCGACTTCTTCGGCTGCTGGCCGAAGCCCGGCTGCCCGTAGCCCCCCGGCTGCCCGTACTGCCCGGGCTGCTGGCCGTACTGGGGCTGCGCGTACTGGCCGGGCTGCCCGTACTGCCCTCCCGGCTGCCCGTACTGCCCTCCCGGCTGCCCGTACTGCCCTCCCGGCTGCCCGTACTGCCCTCCCGGCTGGCCGTACTGCCCGGGTTGCCCGTACCGGCCCGGCTGTCCCGGCTGCTGGCCGTACTGCCCCGGCTGCCCGTACTGCCCCGGCTGGCCACCCTGCGGGGGGTTGGTCATCGTCGCTCCTGCTCGTTCCCGTCGACCCATCCGGGTCCTCCCATGACACTGCGTCACAAGAGCGGGGCGATTGTGCACCACCGGACGGCCCGCACGGCCGCCGCGCGCCGCGGCCCGGCCCGCCCGGGTCAGCCGCTGACGGCGACCGCCACCACGCCGCGCCGGATCCGGCCCACCGCGGCCCGCGCCACCCCCGCCACCGCCTCGTCGGCCACCTTCGCCAGCTGGTCGAGCACGTCGACCAGCTGGCGCGCCCACCGGACGAAGTCGCCGCCGGAGAGCTCCGTGCCGGCCTGCTCGGCGCCGGCGAGCACCCGGTCGAGGGTCTGCCCGTCGGCCCACCGGTACGCCGCCCACGCGAACCCCAGGTCCAGGTCCCGGGTGGCCGGCAGGCCGCGGTCGAGCTCGACGTCCTGCAGCCGCGAGCGGATCCGGCGCATCTCGCCGATCGCGGCGGCCACCGCCCCGCCCGGCACGGCCGGCTGCCCCGGGGTCTCCCGGCGTGCCTCGAACACCAGCGTGGACACGGCGGCGGCGAGCTCGGCGGGGCCCAGGCCGCGCCAGGCGCCGGCGCGCAGGCACTCGGCGACGAGCAGGTCGCCCTCCGACCAGATGCGGGCCAGCCGGCGGCCCTCCTCGGTGACCCGCGGGACGTCGTCGACCGCCGCGACCTCGTCGCTGTCGACCGGCACCAGCGGCGCCGGCTCGGGCACCAGGTAGCCCAGCTCCTCGAGGACGTCGCAGGTGCGGTCGAACTGCCGGGTCAGCGAGCCGGTGCGCTCGGCCATCCTGCGGTGCGTGGCCTCGGCGTCGGCGACCGCCCGCAGGTACCGCTCGGCGAAGCGGACCCGCTCCTCCCGGTCGGGCAGGGCGTGCACCGGGTGGTTGCGCACCGCCCGGCGCAGGTCGGCCAGCACCGGGTCGTCGGCGGCGGCCGAGCGGTGCTTGACCCGCCGGGCGCCCAGGTCGTTCTCCAGGCGGGCGGTGCGCAGCGTGGAGGCCAGGTCGCGGCGGGCGTGCGGGCTGCGGTGGTTGAAGTTCCGCGGCACCCGCACCCGGGCCAGCGCGGTGACCGGCGTCGGGAAGTCCACGCTGCCCAGCCGGCCGGCCCACTTGTCCTCGGTGAGCACCAGCGGCCGGGGGTCGGCCAGGTCGGTGATCCCCGGGTCCAGCACGACGGCCAGGCCCTGCCGGCGGCCCGAGGGCACCCGGATGACGTCGCCGGGGCGCAGCGCGGCCAGCGCGTCGGCGGCCTCCATCCGGCGCTTGGCCGCCGAGTCGCGGGACAGCTCCCGCTCCCGGTCGGCGATCTCGCGGCGCAGCCGGGCGTAGGCGAGCACGTCCCCGCCCTCGGTGGCCATCTCCGCGGCGAACCGCTCGGCGTCGCGCTCGGACCGCGCGGCCTGCCGGGCCAGCCCCACCACCGAGCGGTCGGCCTGGAACTGGGCGAAGGAGGAGGCCAGCAGCTCCCGGGCGCGGGCCCGGCCGAACGAGCCGACCAGGTTGACCGCCATGTTGTAGCTGGGCCGGAAGCTCGACCGCAGCGGATAGGTGCGGGTGCTGGCCAGCCCGGCGACCACCGAGGGGTCCATGCCCGGCGCCCAGACGACGACCGCGTGCCCCTCGACGTCGATGCCGCGCCGCCCGGCCCGCCCGGTCAGCTGGGTGTACTCCCCCGGCGTGACGTCGACGTGCGCCTCGCCGTTCCACTTGACCAGCCGCTCGAGCACCACCGTGCGGGCGGGCATGTTGATGCCCAGCGCGAGGGTCTCGGTGGCGAACACGGCCTTGACCAGGCCGCGCACGAAGCACTCCTCGACGGTCTCCTTGAACGCCGGCACCAGCCCGGCGTGGTGGGCGGCGATCCCGGCCAGCAGCCCCTCGCGCCACTCCCAGAAGCCCAGGACGTGCAGGTCCTCCTCGGGCAGGCCGGCGGTGCGCTCGTCGACGATGCGGGCGATCTCGGCGCGCTCGGCCTCGTCGGTCAGCCGCAGCCCGGACTGCAGGCACTGGGCGACGGCGGCGTCACAGCCGTTGCGGCTGAAGATGAAGGTGATCGCCGGCAGCAGCCCGGCCCGGTCGAGCCGCTCGACCACCTCCGGCCGGGCCGGCGGCCGGTAGCGCGGCCGGTGCCAGTCGCGGTCGCGGCGGCCGCCGCCGTTGCCGCCGCCCCAGGTGTCCAGCCGCCGCTCGTACTCGCGCACATAGCGCACCAGCTCGGGGTCGACGACGCTGGCACCGCGCTCCCGGGTGGACTGCTGGCGCGGGTCCCCGCCCTGCTCGGCGGCGTGCGCGGCCGGCCGCAGGCTGAACAGGTCGAACACCCGGTTGCCGACGAGCATGTGCTGCCACAGCGGGATCGGCCGCACCTCGCTGACGACGACCCGGGTGTGCCCGCGCACGGTGACCAGCCAGTCGGCGAACTCCTCCGCGTTGCTCACCGTCGCCGACAGCGACACCAGCGTCACCGACTGCGGGAGGTGGATGATCACCTCCTCCCACACCGCGCCACGGAAGCGGTCGGCGAGGTAGTGCACCTCGTCCATGACCACGTAGCCGAGGCCGTCGACGGCCGGGGACTCCGCGTAGAGCATGTTGCGCAGCACCTCGGTGGTCATCACCACCACGGGCGCGTCGCCGTTGACGGCGTTGTCGCCGGTGAGCAGGCCGACCCGGTCGGCGCCGTAGCGGTCGACCAGGTCGTTGTACTTCTGGTTGGACAGCGCCTTGATCGGCGTCGTGTAGAACGCCTTGCGGCCCTCCGCGAGCGCCTTGTGCACCGCGAACTCGCCGACGACGGTCTTGCCGGCCCCGGTGGGGGCGCACACCAGCACCCCGGCGCCCTCGTCGAGCGCCTCGCAGGCCTCCACCTGGAACGGGTCGAGGGAGAACCCGAGCCCGGCGGTGAAGTCGGCCAGGGTCGGGTGCGCGCTGCGCCGCCGGGCAGCCGCGTACCGCTCGGCGGGGCTGGACATGTGCTCCACGTTAGGCGCTCGCCCGGCGGGACGCCGCGTCGGCCGACTGTGCTCGACAGTTGGGGATAACGGACGGACGTCGGCGCGGCGGACCGGCGTCCTCCCTCACCGCAGCGCGTCCTCCCTCAGCGCGCACCGTGCGGGAGGACCCGCCACGATCAGGTCACCTGATCGTGGCGCCGCCCCCACGGCCGCTGCCCAGCACGCGCAACGCGCCGGGCACCGCCTTGGCGACCACCGGCAGCGCCGCCACCGGCTCCCCGTCGGCCCAGGCGGTGATCCCGGTCCCGGCCAGCTCCACCCGGGCCGCGCGGTGCACGGTGACCGCCGGGTGCTCGACGTGCGTGCCGGCGGTGAGCTGCGGCCGGGTCCGCACCAGCTCCCGCCGCGACACCGGACCCACCACGGTGACGTCGAGCAGCCCGTCGGCGGGGTCGGCGGCCGGGCACACCCGCATGCCGCCGCCGTACCAGGCGGTGTTGCCGACGGCGACCAGCGTGACCGGCACCGTCCGCGCCGCCCCGTCCAGGGTCAGCACCACCTCGCGGGGCCGCAGCCGGGCCAGCTCGGCGAGGATCGCGACGTCGTAGCGGCGCGGGCCGCGCGGCCAGCGCAGCCGGCCGGCCCGGTCGGTGACCGCGGAGTCGAACCCGCAGCACAGCACCGTGGCCCACCAGCGGCCCCCGGCCCGGCCGGCGTCGACCGGGCGCACCTCTCCCCCGCGCAGGTCGGCGGCGGCCGCGGTGGCGGCGGCCACCGGCTCGGGCGGCACGCCCAGCGCCAGCGCCAGGTCGTTGCCGGTGCCGGCCGGGACGACCGCCAGCGGCGTGCCGGTGCCCGCGACCGCCTGCAGCGCGGCGTGCGCGGCGCCGTCCCCGCCGACGGCCACCACCGCCCCGGTGCCCGCCGCCACGGCCCCGGCGGCGGCCCGCTCGGCGGCGGCCCGGGTGGACGCGTCGAGCACCCGCGGGGCCAGCCCGCCGCGGGTCAGCGCGTCGAGGACCGCGCCGGAGACCAGCCGGGCCCGGCCCCGCCCGGCGGCGGGGCTGACGAGGACGGCGACGTCGATCCTGGTCCCCGCGCCGGTGTCCACCGTGCCTCCCCGCCGGTCGGAGCCGGGCTCTCCCGTGACACGTTCGTGCATCTTCGCAGCTCCAGCCGCCGCGGGCACTGGGACACCCGACCGGTGCGGGTGCATGATGTCGCCGCCCGACCGATCTCGATCAAGACCTCACCGACCGACTTCCCCGCGGACCGGGTGAGTTCCTGCCGCCTATCCCAGGAGGAGTCATGCAGGTCGTCATCGCCGGTGCCGGCATCGCCGGGCTCACGGCGGCTCTCGCCTTCGCCCGTCAGGGGCACCGGGTCGGGCTCGTCGACCGGGACACCACCCCGCCACCCGGGGACGTGGCGGGCGTGGAGGCATGGGAGCGGCGCGGCGTCGCGCAGTTCCACCAGCCGCACGCCTTCCTGGCCCGGCTGTATGGAGAGCTGGCGGCCGCGCTGCCCGACGTCCTCGCGGCGCTGATGGCACGCGGCGCCTGCCCGGTGGACCTGCCCGACAGCCTGACCGCCCTGTGGTGCCGGCGCAGCACGCTCGAGTGGGTGCTGCGCGCCGCGGTGGAGGCCGAGCCGGGAGTGCAGCGGGTCGACGCCGCCGTCCGCGAGGTCGCCGTCGACCGCGGCCGGGCGTGCGGGGTCCGTCTCGCCGACGGCTCCCTGCTGCCCGGCGAGCTCGTCGTCGACGCCACCGGCCGGCGGGGACGGCTCTCCCGTCCCTGGTTGCGCGAGGTGGTCGACGCGCCAGCCGACGAGGTGTACGTCTCCCGCCGCTACCGGCTGAGGCCCGGTGCCGGGTTCGGCACGGTGAACCGGAACGTGATCTCGGTGGCCGAGGGCGACGGCTACGCGCTGCTGGTGTTCCCCCACGACGCCGGCACGTTCTCCGTGTGCTTCACCCGCCTGCCGGACGACCCGGAGCTGGCGCCGCTGCGGGGGCAGGCCGTCTTCGACGCGGCAACGCAGGTGGTGCCCCTGGCCGCGGAGTGGACCGAGCCCGCGCGGGCCGAGGCCGTCTCTCCGGTCATGGTCATGAGTGGCCTGCGCAGCATCTTCCGCACCCTCGACGACACCGCCCCGCTGGGACTGGTTCCCCTCGCCGACGTCGTGTGCACCACCAATCCGCACTTCGGCCGGGGTCTGTCGCTGGCGGTGACGCACGCGCTGCGGCTGGTCAGCGCCGTGGCCGCCGCCCCGGACGACGCCGGCGCGTGGCGGTCGGAGGTCGACTCCTGGGTCGACGGCGAGCTGCGCGCGTGGTTCGACGACGCCCGGATGACCGACGTGGCACGGGCTCAGGCCTGGCGCAACGTGCGCGACGGCCGCCCGCCGATGACCGGCCCGCCGGCCGGGCAGCAGCCGGTTCCCCACCTGCTCGTGCTGGCCGCCGCCGGCGCCGATCCCGTCGTGGGTCGGGCCGTGCTGCGGCACATGCACATGGTCGACCCGCCTGCCGCCCTGACCGCAGTGCGCCCCCGGGTCGCCGAGATGCTGGCCCAGGGCTGGCTGCCCGGACGGCCGGCGCCCCGGGCCGAGCACCGGCGCGACAGTCCGGTCACCGCCGGCGACAGCGGCGTGTTGGGCTCGGGCCTGCCGCGGGAGGCCGCCATCGAGCGCCCGGCCGGCCCGCCGCCGGGAGCGCCGGTCGGCCCACCGCGCCGCCTGCTGGTCGAGGCGCTGGCCGCGGTGCCGCCGGACCCCGCCCTCCCCCGCTGATCCCCGCAGGCGGAGCGGCCGGCCCGCTGATCCCGCGGCGGACCGGCCGCACGAGCGGTCTGTCCTCAGCGGGAGCGGGCGCCCGGCCGGTCGGCCGGCGCGGCGTCGTCGGCCGCGAGCTCCGCCTGCGAGGTCGGGGTCGCGTCCAGCCGGGAGGGGCGGGCGTCGAGCGGGGAGGCCTCGTCGTCGGACAGGCCGTGGAAGTGCTCGAGCGCGTCGCGCTTGGCCCGCCGCTTGTCCACGACCCGGGCGACCTGGATGGCCAGCTCGAACAGCACCACCATCGGCAGCGCCATGGCCAGCATGGTGAACGGGTCCTGCGTCGGGGTGACGAACGCGGCGAACACGATGGTCAGGAAGAAGATCCAGCGCCGGCTCTTCGCCAGTGCCGCGTGCGACAGGACGCCGACCAGGTTCAGCGCGATCGCGATCAGCGGCAGCTCGAAGCTCAGCCCGAAGGCCACCAGCAGGCTGATCACGAAGCCCAGGTAGTCCGGCGCGGTCAGCTGGAAGGCCACCTCGTCACCGGCGAGCCCGAGCAGCAGCTCCAGCCCCTTGTAGAGGGTCACGTAGGCCAGCACCGCGCCGAGGGCGAACAGCAGCGTGGAGGCGGCGACGAAGGTGACCGCGTAGCGCTTCTCGTTGCGCTTGAGGCCCGGGGTGATGAACGCCCACAGCTGCCACAGCCAGAACGGCGAGGACAGCACGGCCCCGGCGATCAGGCCGATCTTCAGGCGCAGCAGCACGCCGCCGAACACGTCGAGCACGACCAGGCGGCAGTTCTCGTCGCCCTGGAAGCGCAGCTCGGCCGGCAGCGAGCAGTAGGGCGCGCTGAGGAAGGTCAGCAGCCCGTGGTCGTACCAGAGGAACCCGACGACGGTGCCCAGCGCCAGCGCCAGCAGCGCCTTGGCGATGCGGTTGCGGAGCTCGGTGAGGTGGGCGACGAGGGACATCGTCGCCTCGGGGTCCCGGGGCGGTCGCCGGCGCCGGCGGCGCGGCAGCCGCGCGGAGGACCCGCTCACGTCCCTGCTCCCGGGTGTGCTCAGCGGGGGTCGGCGACGCCGGGGCGCGCGGCGCGCGCCCGCAGCTCGGCCGCGCGCGCCTCGGCCGCGGCCGCCTCGGCCTCCAGCTGCGCCCGCCGGTCACGGTCGGCGGCGTCGAGCTGGGCCGGGGCCGGCGGCACCACCGCGGCGGCCGCCGGTGCACCCGCCGGGGCGCGGGTGTCGTCGTCCTTCATGCCCTTCATCTCGCCCTTGAAGATGCGCAGCGAGCGGCCCAGCGAGCGCGAGGCGTCGGGCAGCTTCTTGTAGCCGAACAGCAGCAGGACGGCCAGGATGATCAGGCCGATCTCCAGCGGGCCGAGGTTCATGCGTCCTCCAGGTCGAGTGGACGAGGCGATGCTACGCCGCGCGGTGCCCGTCCCCGGCGTGCCGGACGGGCCGGGGACGGGCGTTCAGCAGCCGTTCAGCCGTCGCTGGTGCGGCGTTGGTCCTGCAGCGCCGCCGCCCGGGCCGCGGTGGCCTGCGCCTGCTCGAGGAAGGGCCGCACGTCCTGCTCGGCGCCCTCCAGCTCGCGGGCCAGCCGCCGGCCGGCGCCGAGCAGGCCGTGCACGAGCACGCCGAGCACGACCAGGGACAGCACGACGACGGCGATCCACACGACCCACAGCACGACGACGACCCTAGGACGCGGCGCCCTCGACCCCGTAGCGGGCCAGCGCGGCGCGGGCGTCGGCCGCCACCGCCGCGGCCAGCTCGGCGGGCTCGTCGACGGTGGCCGCGCCGCCCAGGGAGGCCACCAGCCGGCGGGCCCAGGCCAGGTCGGCGGTGCGCAGCGCGACGGCCAGCCCGCCGGGCGGGTCGGTGACCTCGCGGACGTCCTCCACCGGGTAGTACTCGGCCACCCAGCGGGCGGTGCGGGCCAGCCGCAGCCGCACCACTGGCGCGTCGGGGGCGGGCTGGTACACCCCGGCGGCGATGTCACGGGGCGCGGCCTGCGGCGGGGGGGCGGCCGGCTCGTCGAGCACCCGGACCTCGTCGATGCGGTCCAGCCGGAACAGCCGCACGCCGGCGACCTCCCGCGACCACGCCTCCAGGTACCAGCGGCCGTCGACCAGGTGCAGCCGCATCGGGTCGACGGTGCGCTCGGTGCGCTCGTCGCGGGTGGGCACGTAGTAGTGCAGGTGCAGCGCCCGCCCCCGCTCGAGCCCCTCCCGGACGACGGCGAGCGCCTGCTCGCGGGCGTCGACCGACAGCGCCACCGGGGTGACCCGCTCGGCGGCGTGCCCGGCGGCGGCCGACACCTTCGCCAGCGCCCGGCCGACCGCGTCCTGCTCGGCCAGCCCGGGCAGCTCCAGCAGGGTGCGCAGCGCGACCACCAGGGCCACCGCCTCGTCGGTGGTCAGCCGCAGCGGCCGCACCATGCCGGCGGTGAAGGTGACCCGCACCCGGTCGCCCTCGAAGGACAGGTCGATGAGGTCACCGGGGCCGTAGCCGGGCAGGCCGCACATCCACAGCAGCTCCAGGTCCCGGCGCAGCTGCCGCTCGGGGACGCCGAAGTCGCGGGCCACCTCCGCCAGCGGCACCCCCTCCGGCCGCGCGGTCAGGTAGGGCACCAGCGACAGCAGCCGGGTCATCCGCTCGTTGGTCGCCGGGCTGCTCACGGCCGGTCCCCCATCGCGGCCAGCCGGGTCAGCCGCTCGACGACCGCCGCCCGTACCTCCGCCGGCGCCTCGACCACCACGTCCGGGCCGAAGGAGGCCAGCTGGTCGGCCAGCCGCCCCGGCTCGGTGGTGCGCAGCTGCAGCCGGTCCTCGCCGTCGTCCCCGGCACCCAGCGGCTGCGCCCAGCGGCGCAGCCCGACCGCGGTGCCCGGCCGGGCGCGGACGACCACCAGGTGCTCCCCACCCCCGCCGGAGCGGTCGGACTGCCGGGCGACCAGGGCGGCGAGGTCGAGGTCGGCCGGCGGCTCGAAGGCGTTGTCCGGGCCGCTCGCCTTCGGCGTGCCGACCACCCGGGAGAGCCGGAACACCCGGGGGGCCTGCCGGTCGAGGTCGAGGCCGACGAGGTACCAGCGGCCGTGCCAGGCCACCACGCCCCACGGCTGCACCCGGCGGCGGGCGGGGGTGTCCTCGTCGGGACGGCGGTAGTCGAAGTGCAGCTCGCGGCGGTCGCGGGCGGCGGCGTAGCAGGGCTCGAAGGCCGGCTCGTCGGAGTCCAGCCGCGGCTGGATGGGCAGCGTCCGCCCGGGGTCGACGTCGAGGCCGGCGGCGCGCAGCTTCACCAGCGCGCTGTGCGCCGCGCCGGCGAGCTGGGCGGACTCCCACAGCCGCAGCGCCAGACCGACGGCGGCGGCCTCCTCGCCGGTCAGGGTGATCTCGGGCAGCTCGTAGTCGGCGCGGGCGATGCGGTAGCCGTCCTCGGTGTCGAAGACGCTGGTGCGGCCGGTCTCCAGCGGCACGCCCATCTCGCGCAGGTCGGCCTTGTCCCGCTCGAACATCCGCTTGAACGCCTCGTCGGCTCGGGCGGTGCCGTCGTCGGGCTCGTAGCCGGGCACGATCGCGCGGATCCGCGCCGCGGTCACGTACTGGCGGGTGCCCAGCAGCGCGATGACCAGGTTGACCAGCCGCTCCGCCCGCTTCGCCGACACGGGCCCAGGCTAGTCAGACCGCGCCGGTCGCACCCGGTCCGGTCCGCGCCCGCCCGGCACGCTGGTTAGCGTGTCCGCGTGGGGGACGAGACGACGGTGCAGGGCAACGGGCAGCGCATCCGCTGGCGACGCGGGCGGGTGACCGCGACCGGGCGCAGCTGGCGCGACGCGGTGGAGCTGACCGTGGAGGTGCCCGGCGACGGCGAGGTGCGGTCGCTGGCGCACCCGTCGCTGGTCGGCGTCCCCGAGGTCGGCGACGAGGTGCTGCTCAACACCACCGCGTGGGCGCAGCGGCTGGGCACCGGCGGCTACGCGCTCGTCGTCGCCGTCCCCGACCGGCTGCCGCCCGACCCGGCCGGCCCCGGGCACCTGGTCAAGGCCCGGTACACGCCGATGCAGGTCAGCGTGCAGGGCGTCGACGAGCAGGACACCGAGCACCACGCCGCGATCGCCGAGGCCGAGGACCTCGGCGGCATGCCGGTCGTCGTCGCCGACCTGCACTCGGCGCTGCCGGCCGCGCTCATCGGCGTGTTCGCCACCGACCCCGACCTCAAGGTCGCCTACGTCATGACCGACGGCGGCGCGCTGGTCGCCGGGTTCTCCCGCACGCTGCACACCCTGGCGCCGTCGCTGACCGGGGTGGTCACCGTCGGGCAGGCCTTCGGCGGGGACCTGGAGGCGGTCACCCTGCACACCGGCCTGCTCGCCGCCCGGCACGTGCTCGGCGCCGACGTCGCGGTGGTCACCCAGGGCCCGGGGAACCTGGGCACCGGCACCCCGTGGGGCTTCTCCGGCGTGGCCGCGGGCGAGGCGTGCAACGCCGTCAGCGTGCTCGGCGGGGAGCCGATCGGCGCCCTGCGGATCTCCGACGCCGACCCGCGCCCGCGCCACCGCGGCGTGTCCCACCACTCGCTGACCGCCTTCGGCCGGGTGGCGCTGGCCGGGGTGACGCTGGTGGCCCCGCGCGGGCTGGGCTCGGAGCTCGGGCAGCAGGTCGAGGAGGACCTGGCCGGGCAGCCCGAGCGCAACCGGGTCGTGTGGGTCGACGTCGACGGGCTCGACGAGGCGCTGCAGCTGTCCCCGGTGACGCTGTCGACGATGGGCCGCGGCTGGCCCGAGGAGCGCGCGTACTTCCTCGCCGCCGCCGCGGCCGGCCGCTACGCCGCCCTGCGGGTGCCGCTGCCCGAGGACGCCTGACCCCCTGTGCACTTCCGCGGAAGTGCACAGGTCACATGCTGGCGATGAGCTTCTCCACCCGCTCGTCGACGCTCTTGAACGGGTCCTTGCACAGCACGGTCCGCTGCGCCTGGTCGTTGAGCTTGAGGTGCACCCAGTCGACGGTGAAGTCGCGCCGCTTCTCCTGCGCCCGGCGGATGAACTCCCCGCGCAGCTTGGCGCGGGTGGTCTGCGGCGGCACGTTCTTGGCCTCGAACACCCGCGGCTCGTGCGCCACCCGCTCCACCTGGCCGGCCCGCTCGAGCAGGTAGTACAGCCCGCGGGTGCGGGAGATGTCGTGGTAGGCGAGGTCCATCTGCGCCACCCGCGGCGAGGACAGCGACAGGTCGCGCTTGGCGCGGTAGCGCTCGATGAGCGAGAGCTTGATGGCCCAGTCGATCTCGCGGTCGATGAGCGAGAGGTCGCCGGTGTCGACGGCCTTGATCACCCGCCCCCACAGCTCGAGCATCTGCCGGTGCACCGGGCCGAAGCCCTCCCGGTCGACGAACTCCGCCGCCCGCGAGTGGTACTCCGCCTGGATCTCCAGCGCCGACATCTCCCGGCCGTTGGCCAGGCGGACCTTGCGCCGGCCGGTGGTGTCGTGGCTGATCTCGCGGATGGCCCGGATCGGGTTCTCCAGCGCCATGTCCTTGATCGGCACCCCGGCCTCGACCATCCGCAGCACCAGGTCGGTGATCGTGACCTTGAGCAGCGTCGTCGTCTCGCTCATGTTCGAGTCGCCGACGATGACGTGCAGCCGCCGGTAGCGCTCGGCGTCGGCGTGCGGCTCGTCGCGGGTGTTGATGATCGGCCGCGAGCGGGTGGTGGCCGAGGACACGCCCTCCCAGATGTGCTCGGCGCGCTGGCTGACGCAGTAGATCGCCCCGCGGGGGGTCTGCAGCACCTTGCCCGCGCCCACCACCAGCTGCCGGCTGACCAGGAACGGGATGAGGACGTCGGCCAGCCGGCTGAACTCCCCGTGCCGGCCGACGCAGTAGTTCTCGTGGCAGCCGTAGCTGTTGCCGGCCGAGTCGGTGTTGTTCTTGAACAGGTAGATGTCGCCGGTCACGCCCTCCTCGGCCAGCCGCTGCTCGGCGTCGACCAGCAGGCCCTCGAGGATCCGCTCACCGGCCTTGTCGTGGACCACGAGCTCGACGAGGTCGTCGCACTCGGCGGTGGCGTACTCGGGGTGGCTGCCGACGTCGAGGTAGAGCCGCGACCCGTTGCGGAGGAACACGTTGGAGCTGCGCCCCCACGACACCACGCGGCGGAACAGGTAGCGCGCGACCTCGTCCGGCGACAGCCGGCGCTGTCCCCGGAACGTGCACGTGACGCCGTACTCGGTCTCGATGCCGAAGATCCGTCGGTCCACGGACCGAGCCTAGGCGCCGGATGCGACTCCGGCCGTTTCCCGCCGCGGCCCGTCGGTCAGGACGCTCCGGACCCGCTGCCGGTACCGCCGTCGGTGCCGCCGCCCTCGCCGTCGGCCGGGTCCTGCTGAGGGCCGCTGCCCTCCCCGGTGCCGGCCGCGCCGCCCGCGGTGTCCGGCGCGGCGGGGTCGCCGAGACCGGCCGGGGTGCCCGGCTGCGGCGCGCTGGGGGTGTGCGCGTGGGTGGCGCCCTCGGTGGCGGCGTCGCCGGTCGCCTTCTCCCCCAGCAGCGACCGCAGGGCGGCGCCCACCACCCGCCGGAACGCCCGCTTGGGCCGCCGCCGGTCGAGGACGGCGACCTCGAGCTGGGTGGCGGCGAGCAGCTCGCCGTGCCCGTTGCCGCTCGACATCGCCGGGCTGACCGCCGACAGCGCGCGGACGCCGACCATCAGCGCCTCCCCCAGCGGCAGGCCCGCCCGGAAGTTCTCCCGCAGGTGGCCGGAGACGGCCTCGGCCTGCCCGCCCATGACGACGAAGTCGGGCTCGTCGACGACCGAGCCGTCGAAGGTCAGCCGGTAGAGCTGGTCGCCCTCGGGGTCGGTGCCGACCTCGGCGACGCACAGCTCCACCTCGTAGGGCTTCATCTGCTCGGTGAAGATCGCGCCGAGGGTCTGCGCGTAGGCGTTGGCGATGACCCGGCCGGTGACGTCGCGCCGGTTGTAGGAGTAGCCGCGGACGTCGGCCAGCCGCACCCCCGCCACCCGCAGGCTCTCGAACTCGCTGTAGCGGCCGACGGCGGCGAAGCCGATCCGGTCGTAGATCTCGCCCACCTTGTGCAGCGTGGAGCTGGGGTTCTCGGCGATGAACAGCACGCCGTCGGCGTAGGTGAGCACGGCGACGCTGCGGCCGCGCGAGATGCCCTTGCGGGCGTACTCCGAGCGGTCCCGCATCAGCTGCTCGGGCGAGGCGTAGTACGGCATGGTCATGGCGGTCAGGCCCCCCGGTCGACGTTCTCGCGGTCGGCGGCGGCCCGCTCGGTGACGATGGTGTCGGCGACCTCGGCGACCTCGGCGTCGGTCAGCCGCACCGCACCCTCGGCGTCGACGCGGTAGACGATCGGGTACAGCCGCCGCACCGGGTCGGGACCGCCGGTGGCGGAGTCGTCGTCGGCGGCGTCGTAGAGCGCCTCGACCACGGTGCGGGTGGCGGTGTCGCCGTCGAGACCCTGCCGCCAGGTCTTCTTCAGCGAGTTCTTGGCGAACAGCGAGCCCGAGCCGACCGCGGCGTAGCCGCGCTCCTCGTAGTTCCCGCCGGTGACGTCGTAGCTGAAGATCCGGCCCGGGATGGCGCCCGGGGCGGCGTCGAGGTCGTAGCCCGCGAACAGCGGGACGACGGCGAGGCCCTGCAGCGCGGCGCCGAGATTGCCGCGGATCATCTGGGCGAGCCGGTTGGCCTTGCCGTCGAGGCTCAGGGTGAGCCCCTCGATCTTCTCGTAGTGCTCGAGCTCGACCTGGTAGAGCCGGACCATCTCGATGGCGATGCCCGCGGCGCCGGCGATGCCGATGACCGACCACGAGTCGGCCGGGTAGACCTTCTCGATGTCGCGGCTGGAGATCAGGTTGCCCATGGTGGCGCGGCGGTCGCCGCCCATGAGCACGCCGTCGGCGTAGGTGACGGCGACGATCGTGGTGCCGTGCGGGGTGAGGTCGCCGGCGTTCACGGTGGGCAGGGGGCGTCGGCCGGGCAGCAGGTCGGGAGCGGTGACGGCGAGGAAGTCGGTGAACGAGGAGCCCACCCGGTCCAGGTAGGCGGGCGGGAAGCCGCTCCGGCCGGTGTGCGACTGGGTCAACCCGTCCACCTCTCCGCCCCTCCCGGGGTCGCTCCTCGACGTGCCGCGGGCGACCCGCGGCGGCTCGTCGCCGACCCTACCGGCGCTGCTGGCGGCCCACCTGCGGCACGGACCGGTCGGGCGGCCGGCGGCGGTGCCCCGTCCGGCCCGGGGACGGTCCGGGTCCGTCGCGGTGCCCGTGCCACCGCCGCCGTCGTGTGCGGAAGTTGGGGATAACGGTCGACCGCCCGCCGACCTCGTGCTCGTAGGGGATCGCCTGCGTACCGGAGCCGGGTTCAGCGGGCTGCCGGCCGCTCCAGGGAGGCGATCAAGGCCGCCACCCGGGCGCGCACCAGGTGGTGCGTGGGACAGCCGGCTCCGCGGCGACGCAGCTCGAGGCCCCCAGGGCGGGGCGACCGTCGCTGCCCCCGTGACACGCGCTGGCGAGGCACCGGCTCGTCGACCGTCCGGCCCTGCGCCGCGCGGTGGCGCTCGACGTACCCGGCGGCGGCCCGCAGCACCACGGGGTCGTCCTTGAACTGACCCAGGTCGCCGTTGCAGTTGAAGCAGAGCAGCTGGCGCACCCGGCCGGTGGCGTGGTCGTGGTCGACGTGCACCGCCGGTTCCACCTCGCAGATGGCACACATGCCGCCCTGTGCGGCGAGCATCGCGTCGGCTTCCTCGGCCGTGATGCCGTAGCGCCGCTTGAGGTGATAGGTCCGCGATCCGCCCGCCTTGTCCTTGGAAGCCTTACCGCGGATGTTGTGACAGGGCTTGCAGTAGGTGTACACGCCACTGGGGTTCGCAGTGGTCGTGGGAAAGTCCGAGACGGGCTTGACGGTGTCGCAGTCCGGACACCACTTGGACCCCGACGGCACATCTCGACCCACTGGGAAGCGGCGGCTCGGCGCACCGAGCTGCCGCCGTCGAGATTCCTGGGACCTCGCCCGCGCATGGTCGCGGCAGTAGAACGCCAGGCCGTCGGCTCGGCGCCTGTCGCGGGTGAACTGGTCGACCGGACGGTCGGTGCCGCAGTCAGGACACCATTTCGAGGCGACCATTCAAGCCGCTATTCCGGATAGCCGTAATGGGCTTTCACTGGCCCCCTTTTTGCACATATGAGCGAACGAATTCCTCCGCATTTTCCTCGAGGACGTCGTCGATTTCATCGAGAATGGCGTCGACGTCCTCGGACATCTCCTTGTGCCGCTCGGCGACCTCGGTGTCGACCGACGCCTCGACCTCCTCGGTCTCCTCCCGGGTGCGGGTGGTCCGCTGCTGCCCGCCGGTGTCCCTGGTGGCCATGTGCCCTCCCCTGGTGCACGCCGAGTGCGTGTCCCCGCCGAAACTACCCGCAGGTACCGACATCCAGCCCCCTCAACGGGCGGCGCCCAACCGTTCGAGCAGCGCGTCCCGGATGGCCGGCCGGGAGCCGAACACCAGCAGGAACACCGCCTCCCGCGCCGTCCGCTCGGCGACGCTGCCCGCGCGGGCCGCCCCGCTGCCGCCAGCGACCGCCAGCGCGCCGGCGGCTCGGTGGGCCAGGGCGGCGGCCTCGGCCCGGGCGGCAGGCAGGTCCGCCGGACCGGCGGCGTCCAGCCGCGCCCGGACGGCGTCGAGCTCGGCGTCCAGCGACGAGGGACCGACCAGCCGCGTGCAGCGGCGGACCAGGCCGAGGGCCAGCGAGCCGTTGACCCGCAACCCGGCCGCGTCCGCCGCCCGCACCTCGGCCACCGGGGTGGTGCCCAGCAGCCGCCCGGCCGGCACCCGGTGACCGGTCAGCCGCAGCTCCACGGTCGCGCTGGCCTGCACCGCCGCCAGCGACTGCGGCACCGCCTGCAGGGTCGGCCCCTCGACGGCGTCGACGAGCGCGTAGGCCACGTCGTCGCCGTCGCGGGCGGCGACGAGCAGCACGTCGACCAGCCCCCAGCCGGTCACCCACGGCACGGCCCCGTCGAGCACCGGGTCCCCGCCGTCCCGCCGCAGGGTGACCGGCGCGGCGTCCGGGCGGGTGGCCGCCTGCAGCGCGATCCCGCCCCGCCGCCGGCCGCGGCACAGGTCGGCCAGCAGGTCCGGGTGCGTCCCGGCGGCGGCCAGCCGGCCGACGGCGCCGTGGTGCTGCAGCCAGACGAACGCGGTCGCGAGGTCGCCGGCCGCGAGCTCCTCGACGACCGCGGCGAGCGTCGCGCCGTCGGCGCCTCCTCCCCCGGCGGCGGGCGGGCCGACCAGCCCGTACAGGCCGGCTCCGGCCAGGGCGTCGAGGTGCCCGCGCGGGAGGACGCCACCGGCGTCGACGGCGGCGGCCGCGGGCGCGAACAGCTCCTCGGCCAGCCGGCGGGCGACCTCGACCGGGGCGGTCACTCAGCCGCCGGTGATGGTGTCGACCAGCTCCTGCGCGCTCGACGTCGACTCGAACAGCACGCCCACGTGGTCGCGGGTGCCCTTGAGCGGCTCCATCGTCGGGATCCGCACCAGGTTCTCCCGCCCGAGGTCGAAGACCACCGAGTCCCACGACGCCGCGGCCACCTGCGCGGGGAAGCGCCGCAGGCACTCGCCGCGGAAGAACGCCCGGGTGTCGCTGGGCGGGGTCACCATCGCGCGGGTCACCTCCTCGTCGGTGAGCAGCCGCTGCATCGAGCCGCGGGCCACCAGCCGGTGGTAGAGCCCCTTGTCCGGCCGGACGTCGGAGTACTGCAGGTCGACCAGCTGCAGCCGGGAGTCGCCCCAGCCCAGCCCGTCGCGGGACCGGTAGCCCTCGAGCAGGCGCAGCTTGGCCGGCCAGTCGAGCCGGTCGGCCAGCCGCAGCGGGTCGTCGGCGAGGGCGTCGAGGACCTCGGCCCAGCGGCGGAGCACGTCGGCGGTCTGCGCGTCGGCCCCGCCGGTGCGCTCGACGAAGCGGGCGGCCTGGTCGAGGTAGGCGCGCTGGACGTCGACGGCGGTCATCCGACGGCCGTCGCGCAGCCGGACCAGGCGGGTCAGCGAGGGGTCGTGGCTGACCGCCTGCAGCGTGGCCACCGGCTCCTCCACGGTGAGGTCCTCGGTCAGCGCCCGCGCCTCGATCATCGCCAGCACGAGCGCCGTCGTCCCGACCTTGAGGTAGGTCGCCAGCTCGGCGAGGTTGGCGTCGCCGACGATCACGTGCAGCCGGCGGTACTCGTCGGGGTTGGCGTGCGGCTCGTCGCGGGTGTTGATGATCGGCCGCTTGAGGGTGGTCTCCAGGCCCACCTCGACCTCGAAGAAGTCCGCGCGCGAGGAGATCTGGAAGCCCTGGGTGCGGCCCTCGGTGCCGATGCCGACCCGGCCGGCGCCGGCGAACACCTGCCGGGTGACGAAGAACGGGATCAGCCCGCGGATGATCTCGATGAACGGCGTCCGCCGGTCCATCAGGTAGTTCTCGTGCGCGCCGTAGCTGGCGCCCTTGCCGTCGGTGTTGTTCTTGTACAGCTGGATCGGCTGGGTGCCCGGGATGCGCGCGGCCCGGCGGGCGGCCTCGGCCATCACCCGCTCCCCCGCCTTGTCCCACAGCACGACGTCGCGGGGGTTGGTGACCTCTGGCGTGGAGTACTCGGGGTGGGCGTGGTCGACGTAGAGCCGGGCGCCGTTGGTGAGGATGACGTTGGCCATCCCCGAGTCCTCCTCGAGGTCGTTGTGGTCGAGGGCCTGGGCCGGGGAGAGGTCGAACCCGCGGGCGTCGCGCAACGGCGACTCCTCCTCGAAGTCCCACCGCGGCCGGCGGCGGGTCGGCGCGTCGGCCACCGCCCAGGCGTTGACCACCTGGCTGGAGAGGGTGGTCGGGTTGGCCGTGGGCTGCCCGGGCACCGAGATGCCGTACTCGACCTCGGTCCCCATCACCCGCCGAACGCTCATGCGACCGAGACTAGGCCCCGCCGGCGGGCCGCCCCGCGGCGCCGCGGCAGGTCAGGCGCGCACGCTCGTCGTCGTCCGGCCGCCGCCCGCGGGGACCAGGACGCACCGGCCGTAGGGGTACTCCGGCCACTCCGCGGGCGTGTCGGTCCAGACGTCGACGACGTAGCCGGCCGGCACCGCGCCGCCGCCGTAGTCCTCGGCCACCGCGGTGCAGGTGCCCACGACCGACCGGCGGGTCTCCTCGTCCGGGTGCGGCGCGCCCTCGGGCAGGTCGGCGACCTCGGTGCCGACCGGCTCGGCCTCGTGCGGCTCCGAGCACGGCACCACGGTGTAGTCGGCCACCGACCCGACGAAGCACGTGCGGTGCCGGGCGGCGTCCTCGCCCTGCAGCGCGCCGGCCAGCACGCCGGGCGCGGTCTCGGGCACGAGGTAGCCGTGGAAGACGTCGCAGCGGATCCAGCGCGCGCCGGCGGCCCACTGGTCGGCGTCGGGCAGGTAGGGGGCGAACCAGGCGTAGGGGTCGTCGAGGGCGTCCCCGCCCAGGTACTCGCGGACGACGTCGAGGTCGCACAGGTCGGCCAGGGCGCCGCTGATCGGGCTGTCGGGGTCGTCGAGGTCGGCCTGCGTCGGGCGGGGGGCGTCGTCGGCCAGCCCGCTCTCCCCCACCACGGCCGTCTCGGCGTTGTGGGAGCCCGAGCAGTCGGCCCGGTCGGGTGGGTCCAGCGGCGTGCCCTCCTGGCCCTCGGCGATCGTCCAGCAGGTGCCCACCAGCGGGGGCTGCGCGGGGTCCAGCGAGCCGGGGTCGGCGGGGGGCACGGTCGGCTTGGCCACCTCGAGGGCGGCGTAGGAGGCCGAGCCGTGGACGGTGTCGGCGCACCCGGTGACCAGGAGCACGGCGAGCAGCCCACCCGCACCGCACCGGTGTGCACGCCGCATGCTCCTGGCCTTCCCGCCGGGATGACCTGGCCCCTCCACCGGGCCCGGGCATCCCGGCGGGCAACCAGGTAGCACGCGGCGACGAGGGGCGCAACGGCCCCGGGCCGCGGCGCGGTGCCCGGCCACCCCGTGCCGGCGACGGGGTGGCCGGGACCGGCTCAGAGGTACTGGCCGGTGTTGGTGGCCGTGTCGATGGCGCGGCCGGAGTCGTTGCCCTTGCCGCTGATGAGCGTGCGGATGTAGACGATCCGCTCGCCCTTCTTGCCCGAGATCCGTGCCCAGTCGTCGGGGTTGGTGGTGTTGGGCAGGTCCTCGTTCTCCTTGAACTCGTCGACGCAGGCCTGCATCAGGTGGCCGACCCGCAGGCCGCGCGAGCCGGTCTCCAGGCTCTCCTTGATGGCCATCTTCTTGGCCCGGTCGACGATGTTCTGCAGCATCGCCCCGGAGTTGAAGTCCCGGAAGTACAGGACCTCCTTGTCCCCGTTGGCGTAGGTGACCTCGAGGAAGCGGTTCTCCTCGCTCTCGGTGTACATCCGCTCGACGGTGCGCTGGATCATCGCCTGGATGGTCGCCTCGGCGCTGCCGCCGTTCTCGGCGAGGTCGTCGGGGTGGATGGGCAGCGACGGCGTCAGGTACTTGCTGAAGATGTCGCGGGCGGCCTCGGCGTCGGGCCGCTCGATCTTGATCTTCACGTCGAGCCGGCCGGGGCGCAGGATCGCCGGGTCGATCATGTCCTCGCGGTTGGAGGCGCCGATGACGATGACGTTCTCCAGGCCCTCGACGCCGTCGATCTCGCTGAGCAGCTGCGGGACGATCGTGGACTCCACGTCGGAGGACACGCCCGACCCGCGGGTGCGGAAGATCGAGTCCATCTCGTCGAAGAACACGATGACCGGCGTGCCCTCGCTGGCCTTCTCCCGGGCGCGCTGGAACACCAGCCGGATGTGCCGCTCGGTCTCGCCGACGTACTTGTTGAGCAGCTCCGGGCCCTTGATGTTGAGGAAGTAGGACTTGGCCTGCCCCTCCCCCTTCACCGCGGCGACCTTCTTGGCCAGCGAGTTGGCCACCGCCTTGGCGATGAGCGTCTTGCCGCAGCCGGGCGGGCCGTAGAGCAGGATGCCCTTGGGCGGGCGCAGCTCGTACTCGCGGAACAGGTCGGCGTGCAGGAACGGCAGCTCGACGGCGTCGCGGATCTGCTCGATCTGCCGGGCCAGGCCACCGATGTCGGAGTAGTCGATGTCGGGGACCTCCTCGAGGACGAGCTCCTCGACCTCGCTCTTGGGGATCCGCTCGTAGACGTAGCCCGACCGGGACTCCAGCAGCAGCGAGTCACCGACCCGCAGCGGCTGGTCGGTGAGGGAGTCGGCGAGGAAGACCACGCGCTCCTCGTCGGTGTGGCCGATGACCAGCGCGCGCTGGGTGACGCCGTCGAGGGGCTCGAGCAGCTCCTTGAGCATGACGACGTCGCCCTGCTTCTCGAAGCCGAGCGCCTCGACGACGTTCATCGCCTCGTTGAGCATGACCTCCTGGCCGGGGCGCAGCGCCTCGCCCTCGACCGCCGGGGAGACCGACACCCGCAGCTTGCGGCCGCCGGTGAAGACGTCGACGGTGCCGTCGTCGTGCCGGCCGAGGAAGACGCCGTAGCCCGACGGCGGCTGGCCGAGCCGGTCGACCTCCTCCTTGAGCGTGACCAGCTGCTCGCGGGCGTCGCGCAGCGTGCCGGCCAGCTTGTCGTTGCGCTCGGAGAGGAAGGCCGCGCGGCCCTCCGCCTCGGCGATCCGCTCCTCCAGCACCCGCACCTGGCGCGGGCTCTCGGACACCTTGCGGCGCAGCAGGCCGATCTCCTCCTCGAGGTAGGAGATCTGGGCGAGCAGGGCGGAGACGTCACGCTCGCGCCGCGCTCGGAACTCGTCGGGACCATCGCCATGGCCGGGGCCCATCGCGCACCTCCGCACACATCAGGGGGAGCCAGGAGGCAAATCTATACACGCCGACCGACACCCTGCCCGGGGCTCGCGCGGGAGGTGACGCGCCTGAGCGGCCCCGGTGCAGGGGCCCGCCCCGAGCCTGCGAGGGGTGGGGGGCACCGGGGTCCTTCTACTTCTGCGGACGGCGCTGGCGCACCGGGGCGACGACGCCCTCCGCCAGCCGGCGGGCGGTCACCAGGAACGCGGTGTGGGCGACCATGCGGTGCTCGGGACGCACCGCGAGGCCGACGGCGTGCCAGGGGCGCACCAGCGACTCCCAGGCGTAGGGCTCGGTCCAGCAGCCCTGGGCGCGCAGCGCCTCGACGTAGGTCGACAGCTGGGTGACCGTGGCCACGTAGCCGACGAGCACGCCGCCGGGGCGCAGCGCCGCGGCGACGGTGGGCAGCACCGCCCAGGGCTCGAGCATGTCGAGCACGACCCGGTCGACGACCTCCTCGGCGGGGTGGTCGGCGAGGTCGCCCAGCCGCAGGTCCCAGGTGTCCGGCACCCCGCCGAAGAAGGCGCCGACGTTGCCGCGGGCGACGTCGGCGAAGTCCTCCCGCCGCTCGTAGCTGGTCACCCGGCCGTGCTCGCCGACGGCGCGCAGCAGCGAGCAGGTCAGCGCCCCCGACCCGGCGCCGGCCTCCAGCACCCGCATGCCGGGGCCGATGTCGCCGCTGCCGACGATCTGCGCGGCGTCCTTGGGGTAGATGACCTGGGCCCCGCGCGGCATGGACAGCACGAAGTCGGCCAGCAACGGCCGCAGCGCCAGGTAGCCGGTGTTGGCGGTGGAGTGCACGACCGAGCCCTCGGGGGCGCCGATGAGGTCGTCGTGGGCGATGGCGCCGCGGTGGGTGTGGAACTGCCTGCCCGGTTCGAGGACGACGGTGTGCAGCCGGCCCTTCGGGTCGGTGAGCTGCACCCGGTCGCCGGCGGCGAAGGCGCCCGGCACCGGCGAGGGAGCCTCCTGCCCCCCGCGGCTCCCGGGAGCGCGCTCGGGGACCGGGTCGGAGGCGGGCGCGGGCGCGGCGCTCGCCGCGGTCTGGCTGGGCTCGGGCTGCGGGTCCACGGGCGGCCAGCCTAGGCGAGCGGCCGGACGGGTCCGTCCGGCGCGGGCACTCGGAACTGTCGGAGGAGCGACCTAGCCTCGAACCCATGACGGCAGTCGTCTTCCCCGACACGGCACCCGGTGACGGTGAGCAGTCCCCCGGAGGGACCGCGCCGCGCCGGCCGTCGCTGTCGCCCAGCCGTGCGGCGGACTTCAAGACCTGCCCGCTGCTCTACCGCTTCCGCACCATCGACCGGTTGCCCGAGAGGCGCAGCGCGGCGGCGGTGCGCGGCACCCTGGTGCACGCCGTCCTCGAGCGGCTCTACGACCTGCCGCAGGCCCAGCGCACCGTCGAGGCCGCCCGTGAGCTGGTCGGCCCGGCGTGGGAGGAGCTGCGCGCCGACCCGGAGGTCGCGGCGCTGTTCGCCCCGGGCGAGGACGGCGAGCAGCCGCCGTCGCTGGAGGCGTGGCTGGAGTCGGCCGGCAAGCTGGTCGAGACCTACTTCCGGCTGGAGGACCCGACCCGCATCCAGCCCGAGGGCCGCGAGCAGCTGGTCGAGGTGACCCTGCCCGACGGGCTGCTGTTGCGCGGCTACGTCGACCGGCTCGACGTCGCCCGCAACGGCGCGCTGCGGGTGGTCGACTACAAGACCGGCTCGATGCCGCGGGAGGCGTTCGAGGCCAAGGCGCTGTTCCAGATGAAGTTCTACGCCCTGGTGCTGTGGCGCACCCGCGGCGTGGTGGCCAGCCAGCTCAAGCTCATCTACCTCGGCGACGGCGAGGCCCTCACCTACGCCCCCGACGAGGGCGAGCTGGTGCGCTTCGAGCGCACGCTGCTGGCGATCTGGGCGGCGATCGAGCGGGCGGTGGCCACCGGCGACTTCCGGCCCAACCGCACCCGGCTGTGCGACTGGTGCGACCACCAGGCGCTGTGCCCCTCCTTCGGCGGCACTCCCCCGCCGTTCCCCGCCGAGGCGGCGGCCGCGGCCGGGTGGGCGACGCTGCCGGTCGTCGAGCGCGACTGACGGCGAGCCCCTCACCGCTCGCGAGCCCACGCGCGGTGGCCGTCCGCCGGTGCCGTTCCCGGTCGGTGCCCTCCTGGTCGGTGCCGCCCACGGCCGTGTCCGTGGCAGCGTTGGGGATAACGGTACGAACAGCGGAACGCGCCCGGTCCCGTTGACCGGCGCGGTGCCCGGCACCAGCGTCGGGCCCGCCACCGTCCCCGACCCCGGGGGGCCCGCATGCGGGGATACCGGGCCGAGCGCGCCTTCGACGGCGAGCGGCTGCTGCCCGGCGGTGCGCTGGTGCTCGTCGAGGACGGCCGCATCGCCGGCGTCGAGCCCGCGTGGGCCGCCGCACCCGACGGCACCGAGGTGACCGCCCTGCCGGGGACGACGCTGCTGCCCGGGCTGGTCGACACGCACGTGCACCTCTGCGGCGACGCCGGCCCGCGGGCGCTGGACCAGCTGCCGGAGCTGACCCCCGACCAGGTCGACGCGATCGTGGCGAGGAGCCTGCAGCAGCACCTGGCCGCCGGGGTGACCACGGTGCGCGACCTGGGCGACGTCGACTGGGCCGTCGTCGAGCGGGCGCCGCGCACCGGGCCCACCGTGGTCGCGGCCGGGCCCCCGATCACCTCACCGGGCGGGCACTGCTGGGCGATGGGCGGTCAGGCCCGCGGCGTCGAGGCGCTGCGGGCCGCGGTGCGGGAGCGCGCCGGGCGCGGTGCCGGGGTGGTGAAGCTGATGGCCAGCGGCGGGCTGCTCACGCCGGGCACCGACGCGACCGCCTGCCAGTTCACCGACGCCGAGGTGCGGGCGGTGGTCGACGAGGCGCACCGGCTCGGCCTCCCGGTGACCGCGCACGCCTACCCGCTGGCCGCCATCCGGCAGGTGGTGGCCGCCGGCGTCGACGGCATCGAACACGCCCTGTGCCTGGACGGCGCCGGCTGGGGGATCCCACCGGACCTCACCGCGGACCTCGCCCGCGCGGGCACCGCCGTGTGCCCCACGCTGGGCACCACGCCGGGCAGCCTGCCCGCGCCACCCGCCCGGGAGCTCTTCACCCGCCTCGGGCTCACCCAGGAGGCCCGCGCGGCGGAGTGCGCCCGGCTGCACGGGGCCGGCGTGACGCTGGTCAGCGGGGTCGACGCCGGCATCACGCCGGGCAAGCCGCACGGGATCCTCGCGCGGGCCGTCGCCGCGCTCGCCGGCGGCGGGCTGCCTGCGGTGGCGGCGCTGGCGACGGCGACCTCCGCGGCGGCCCGGGCCTGCGGCCTGGGCGGGCGCACCGGACGGCTCGCACCGGGCCTGGACGCCGACCTGCTGCTGGTCCACGGCGACCCCACGACCGACCCGCTCGCGCTCGAGCGGGTCGCGCTCGTCGTCTCCCGCGGCCGCGAGGTGGTGCCGGCGGCCTGACCTCAGCCGCGCGGGGCCGCCGGCTGCCGGTCGAGCAGCAGCCCCTCGAGGTCGGCGACACCCACGCCGGCCAGCGTGTCCCGCAGCACCAGGCCCGGCGCGGGCGCCAGCGGCTGCAGCGACGGGACCCCGAGCACGGCGCAGCCGGCGGCCAGGCCCGCGGCGACCCCGGACGCGGAGTCCTCGACGACCACGCAGCCGGCGGGGTCGACACCGAGCGCCGCGGCGGCCTGCAGGTAGGGCGCCGGGTCGGGCTTGCGGGCGGGCACCTCGTCGCCGCAGACGGTCAGGTCGAAGGGCGGCACGTCGAGATCGCGGACCAGCTGCGCGATGACCAGGTCGGCGAGGCGGCGCGGCGTCGTCGTCACCAGGGCGGTGGGCAGGGCCGCCGCGCGGACCTCCCGGAGCAGCTCACGGGCACCGGGGCGCCAGGACACCTCCGCCGCCAGCAGCCCGGCGACGACGTCCTCGACCCAGGCGGCGTCGGCCTGCCACCCGGCCGCGCGGTCGAGGCCGAGGTCGGCGTACACCAGCTCCATCGAGGTGCGCATGCTGGTGCCGACGATGGCCTCGCGAGCGGCAGGGCTCAGCTCACCGCCCAGGCGGCGGGCGAGGGCGAACAGCGCCGTCCCCCAGTGCTGCTCGGTCTCCACGAGCGTGCCGTCCATGTCGAACAGGACGGCGGCGAGGTCGTCGGGCATGCGATCGGCGGTTCCCTCGGTCGGGCGGCTCCCGGCTGCCCGGCGGGCACGCAGCGGGAACGGTCTCGGACACGGTCACGGCCACGCCGCGCGCGCCGCGGGCCCGTCGTCGGGCCCGGTGCCGGCGGGCACGGTGGATGGCCACCGGTCCCCAGTGTCCCAGCCGGCCGCGCCCCCGCGCCGCCGTCGACCCCGCGTGAGACGAGGCTCGCACCGGCCGGTCAGGGACGTGGCCCGGCGGGGGGCGGTGCCGCGGGGCGGGCGTCCGCGACGGCCTCGTCCACGGTCGCGAACACCGCGGGGCGCTCGCGCTCGGCCAGGGCCCGGCGCAGGACGTCGCGCACCTGCCCGACGGGGTGCACGACGGCCAGGGCCACGCCGGCGCGGGCCAGGTCCTCGTGCAGTCCGAGAACGCCGAGCGGGGGTTCGTCGACCCGGTCATCTCGGCCGAGACCGCCGCGGCGGGCCTCGCGCTGTACCGCCGGAACCGCGGTGACCGGGATGGTCTACACGCACTCCCACGGCGACCGCTTCGGCGGGGTCCGCGGCGTGCTGCCCGACGGCGCCAGTGGCGTCCCGATCCTCGCCCCGGCGGGCTGCCTGGAGCCCGCGGTGTCGGAGAACGTCTACGCCGGCCGCGCCATGCCGAGGCGCGGCGCCGGTCCGACCGGTCAGACGAGCACCGGCCTGGGCATCGCCGGGTCCACCGGCACGCCGGGGCTGCTCGCACCCACCGTGGACGTCACCCGCACCGGCGCTCATCCAGCCGACCGACCCCCGGTCGGCCGCCGACGCGGACCTGGAGGTCACCCTCACGAGGGCCCAGCTGCTCGGTGTCCTGGCCGGACACGGCCTCGAGGGCACCAAGCACGTGGGCGATCCGGCGGCGTGGACACGGCTCCAGGACTGCCTCACCGCACCCGACCGGGCCTTCCCCGTCGTGACGCCCTGACCCGGCCGCCGGCCCGGACGTGACACCGGCCTCCGACGGGTGTACAACGTGAGTGAGTACTCACTCACCTCGCTGTCCCCTGTTGGAGGAGAAGCACCATGCCAGCGGCTCCGGCCTCCCCGTCCACCACCACGCCCACCTCCACGACCTCACTGCGCACCACCGCGCTGCGTCGGACCTTCGGCCCCGTCGTGGCCGTCGACGACCTGACCCTGACGCTGCCCGCCGGCGGCGTGGTCGGCCTGGTCGGCCCCAACGGTTCCGGCAAGTCCACCCTGATCCGCATGCTGCTCGGGCTGGTCCGCCCGAGCGGGGGCACCGGCGAGGTCCTCGGCGAGCCGATCACCGACCCGACGGCCTACGCCGGCCGGGTCGGCGCGCTGATCGAGAGCCCCGCCTTCGTGCCCGGGATCTCCGCGCGGGCCAACCTCGTGTCCCTCGCCCGCCTGCGCGGGGTGCCCACCGGCCGGGTGGACGAGGTGCTCGACGTCGTCGGCCTCCTCGGCCGCGACCGGGAGCCGGTCCGGCGCTTCTCCCTGGGCATGAAGCAGCGCCTGGGCATCGCGGCCGCGCTCCTGCCCGACCCCGCCCTGCTGGTCCTCGACGAGCCGACCAACGGCCTCGACCCCGCGGGCATCGTCGAGATCCGGGCCCTGCTCCAGCGGCTGGGCCGGTCCGGCCGCACGGTGGTCGTGTCCTCGCACCTGCTCTCGGAGATCGAGAGCATCTGCACCCACCTGGTCGTCATCCGCTTCGGCGTCCTGCTCTACAACGGGACCGTCGCCGACCTGCTGGCCCGCGCCGCGACGCACGTCGACGTCGCCCCCGAGCACGTGGCCGACACCGAGCGGCTCGGCGGCGTCCTCGCCCGGGCCGGGTGGGACGTCTCCGCGGCGGCGCCCGGCCGGCTGCGCGTGTCCACCGACACCGACGCCGCGGCGGCGGTCAACCGGGCCGCCGCCGCGGCCGGCATCACCCTGCGCGCCCTGACCGTCACGCGCGACAGTCTCGAGTCGGTCTTCCTCGCGATGACCGGCAGCGACGACGGCGAGCTGGCCGCCTCCCGCGCGGCAACCGCGGAGGGGTCCCGGTGACCGCCGTCGTCCGCAGCGAGCTGGTCCGGCTCCGCCGGCGCAGCATCCTGGTCGGCTGGCTCGGCCTCACGGCGCTGTTCACCGTGCTGGTCGACTTGGTGGTGTTCCAGGTCGTCGAGCCGGGCGCGCCCCCGGCCGAGAACGGGCCCGGCGTCACGTTCCCCAGCGCCGCCGAGCTGCTCAGCAGCGAGGGGATCGTCGCGGGCCTCGGCGCCGCCTCGTCCTTCTCCGGCGTCATCGCCCTCGCCTTCTGGGCGCTGGCCTCGGCGTCGGACTGGTCGACCGGCCTGGTGCGGGTCCTCGCCGCCGCCGAACCCCGCCGCTGGCGCCTGCTCGCCGGCAAGTGGGTCGCCCTGGCGATCACCACCGCCGGCGCGACGCTCACCGCCGTCCTGGTCAACCTCCTGGTGGCGCCGGTCGCCGCCTCCGCGGGCGGGTACGAGCCCACCGCCTGGGGCGACGACGTGGTCTCCGTCGTGCTCGGCGCGGCCGTGAACCTGTACCTGTCCCTGCTGGTCTGGGGCACGATCGGCCTGGCCCTGGCCACCGTCACCCGGTCGGCCGGGATCGCCATCGGCATCGGCGTCGGGTACGTCCTGCTGGTCGAGGCGGTCCTCACCGTGGCCGTCGAGTCCCTCCGCGAGTGGCTGCCGGGCACGACGATCACCGCCCTCGCCCAGGGCGGCACGGCCGACCTCGCCTACAGTGGCGCCCTGGGGCTGGGCCTCGCCTACGTCGTCGTCGCGGCCGCCGCCTCACTCGCCGTCTTCCGGCGCCGTGACATCACCGACTGACCCCGTCCGGCGCCGCACCGCCGACCCGGGAGCCCTGACCATGCCGCGCGGCGCCGACACCCGGGCAGCCCTGATCCGGGCCGCGACCGAGCTCGTCGCCGAGGTGGGATACCACGACGCCACGACCCGGGCCATCGCCGAACGCGCCGGGGTGGCCGAGGGCTCGATCTACCGCCACTTCCCCGA
This sequence comes from Geodermatophilus sp. SYSU D00700, assembly GCF_054050255.1. Classification (NCBI taxonomy): domain Bacteria; kingdom Bacillati; phylum Actinomycetota; class Actinomycetes; order Geodermatophilales; family Geodermatophilaceae; genus Geodermatophilus; species Geodermatophilus sp. SYSU D00700. The sequence goes on from NZ_JBJGZA010000015.1 coordinate 69,431, forward strand.
CAAGCGGGCGCTGTTCGTCGCCGCGGCCCTCGAGGGCCAGCGGGGGCCGGCCGAGTGGCTGGCCGACCTGCCCGCCCGCGCCGGGGACCGGCCGGTGGCCGACGTCCTCACCGAGGTCCTCGTCGAGCTCTCCCGGCTGCGGGAGGCCGTCGTCCCCCTGGAGCTGGCCATGGCGGCCACCCCCGAGCTGCAGCGGCAGCTGGCGGGAACCGCGCTCGAGGAGGCGATCGCGGCGCGGGGCGGCCCTCCGCAGCTGCTCGCCGACTACCTGCGCGCCGAGCGCGACCTCGGCCGCGTGCGTGCCGACCTCGACCCGACGCGCACGGCGGTGGTCCTGCTCGCCACCCTCTTCGGCGTGCAGACCAGCCCGCTGGCGGCCCCGGGCGGCCTCGACGAGCGCGGCATCCGCGAGGTCGTCACCCTGTTCGTCGACGGGATCGCCCCGCGGGCGCCGTCCTCCCCCGACGCCGGGTCCCGCTAGGACGGCGGCTCCCCCGCCAAGGCCCGGGCCCAGCCGCCGGGGTCCCGGACGGGGTGGCCGTGCACCGGCACGACCAGCGCCGGCTCGAGCCCGGCGAGACGGCGCCGGGAGCGCCGCACCGCTGCGGGGTCGTGGTGCAGCGACGCCGGCAGGTGCAGCCACCGCGGGCGGCGGGGGTCGCGGGACAGGTTGACCGGGCCGTCGCCCACCACGAGGGTGCGGTCGGCCTCCCGCCACAGCGCGATGGTGCCCGGGCTGTGACCGGGGACCTCGACGACCCGGAAGGACCCCACGGCGTCCCCCTCGCGCAGCCGCCGGTCGACCGGTGCCCGCTCGGGGTCGGCCAGCCGGGCCACGGCCCGCCCGACCCGGCTGGTCACGGTGTCGATGCGCCCGGACTCGAAGCGGTCGGCGTCGCCGTGGCCCATCTCCAGCCGGGTGCCCAGGGTGGCGCACAGCCAGGCGGTCGACCCGAGGTGGTCGGCGTGCGCGTGGGTGACGACGTGCGCGGCGACGTCACGCCCGCGCAGCAGGGCCGCGAGCCGGCGCCGCGACCAGCGCACCCCGGAGTCGACGACCACGTCGTCGACCACGACCAGGTTGAGCCACGGCCCGGGCACCGTCGGGCCGGACCAGACGCCGTCGGCGAGCTGCCGGAGCTGCGCGGGCACCGGCCGAGTCTGGCGCACCCCGGGCCGGGGTGGCGGGCCGGGGATCCCCACGGGCCAGGGATCCCCACGGGCGCGAGGGACCCCGGCCGGCGCCGAGGCTGGCACCGGTGACCCCGCCCCGGAGAGGACCCGGCCATGGCCAACGACCACCTAATCCCCGCCGCCCGCCGCGTCGGACGGCTGTTCCACCCCGACGACGTCCGGGCCGAGGACCGCGGGATCGCCGACGGCGAGGACGCGCTGTGGCCGGTCGAGGCCGACTTCTCCCTCGACGGGGCCACCGAGTGGCTCAACTCGCCCCCACTGACCGGCGCGGACCTGCGCGGCCGGGTCGTCATGGTCAACTTCTGGACCTTCACCTGCATCAACTGGCTGCGCCAGCTGCCCTGGGTCCGCGCGTGGGAGGAGGCCTGGCGCGGCTCGGGGCTGGTCGTGGTCGGCGTGCACTCGCCGGAGTTCTCCTTCGAGCACGACGTCGACCACGTCCGCCGCGCGGTGCAGGACCGGTCGATCCGCTACCCCGTCGCCGTCGACGACCACTTCGCCGTGTGGCGCTCCTTCCACAACCACTTCTGGCCGGCGCTGTACCTGGTCGGCGCCGACGGGCGGCTGCGCCACCACGCCTTCGGCGAGGGCGGCTACGAGGACACCGAGGCCATCGTCCGGCAGCTGCTCACCGAGGCCGGCGCCGGCGACCTCGGCCCCGAGCCGGTGCCGGTCGACGCCCGCGGCATCGAGGCCCCCGCCGACTGGGACACCCTGCGCTCCGCGGAGACCTACCTCGGCTACGACCGCACCACCGGCTTCGCCTCCCCCGGCCGGCTGGTCGCCGACCGGCCGCACGCCTACACCGCGCCGTCCCACCTGCGCACCGGGCACTGGGCGCTGACCGGCGGCTGGACCATCGGCCGCGAGGCGGCGGTGGCCGAGGAGGCCGGCGCGCGGCTGAGCTGCCGCTTCCACGCCCGCGACCTGCACCTGGTGGTCGCGCCGCCGGCCGGGGCCGCCGCGCGGTTCCGGCTGTCGCTCGACGGCCGCCCGCCCGGTGCCGACGCCGGGGACGACGTGGACGCCTCCGGAGAGGGCGAGGTCACCGGCCCGCGCCTGTACCAGCTGGTGCGCCAGCACGGCGCGGTCGGGAGTCGCACGGTCGAGATCGAGTTCGCCGACCCCGCCGTCGGGGTCTACGCGTTCACGTTCGGCTGACCCGCCGCCGGCCGGGCACCGCCCGCGGACCGGCCCCCGTGCGCCGGCCCGCGGGCGGTCAGCTCCCGACTGCGACCGCGCGGCGTCGGGCGCGGCGCAGGACCACCGCGCCGACCCCGGCCGCCACGGCGACGCCGATCACCACGCCGGTGCCGTTGCCGTCGGCCGGCATCTGCGTGGCCGGCGGGCAGGCGGCGTCGGCCGTGCGCGCGGCCAGGTTGGTGCCGCCCAGGTGCCACATCGGCCCGCCGCCGCCGGTCACGGTCACGGCGAACACGCCGTGCCGGACGCCCGGGTCGAAGGTGGTCGGCTGCGGGCTGCCGTACCCGGTGGGCGTGACCCGGTTGGCCGGGCCGACCGGGATCTCCACCGGCGCGCCGGTGCGGTTGTCGTAGCCGAACACCGCCGTCCAGCTGCCGTCGTCGTGCCGGACGACGCAGTCGACGACCGGGACGACGTCGGGCGGCGCCGAGCGGTTCGGCGCCGCGCCGGCCACCCCCGGCGCGAGGACGACGACGGCGCCGACCGCGGCGGCCGCGGCCGACCGCGCGAGGCGGGACCGGCCGCGGCGGGCCGGCGGGGTGCTGCTCATGGGGCGCGGGGTCCTGTCGTCCGGGCGGGCGGCTGTCCTGACACCGGACCATCGGCAGCCGGCCGGGCCGCTGCAGCCGGACGGCGGGCGACCACCCGCCCGGGTGAGGACTACTCGAAGCGCACCGGCTGGCCGGTGGCCTCCAGCACCGACAGCCACAGGTCGCCCAGCGGGTCGACGTGGTTGCGGCGGCTGACCGCCAGCGGCATGGGGATGTGCACGAACCGGCGCCGCCGGCGGGCGACGATCACCTCGGTGCGCCCGGCCATCGCCGCGTGCACCGCGGCGTGCGCCAGGCGCAGGCAGTAGGCGCTGTCGTAGGGGTTGGCCGGCACGCTGCGGATGGCGTAGCTCGGGTCGAAGTAGCGGACGTTGTTCTCCACCCCGGCCTTGTCCAGGTGCTCGCAGACCAGCCGGCGCAGCAGCCGGCCGATGTCGCCCAGCCGCACGTTGCCCGACGCATCCCGCCCGGGCTCCTCCTCGCCGATGTGCTCCTGGCCGGCGCCCTCGGCGACCACCACGACGGCGTGCCCGCGGTCCTCGACCCGGCGGCGCAGGTGCTCGAGGAAGCCGCGCTCGCCGTGCAGCGCGAAGGGCACCTCGGGGATGAGCACGTAGTCGGCGTCGTCCTTGGCCAGCACCGAGTAGCAGGCGATGAAGCCGGAGTGCCGGCCCATCAGCTTGACCAGCCCCACCCCGCCGGGCGCCGACCGCGCCTCGACGCTGGCCGCGTGGATGGACTTGGTGGCCTCGGCCATGGCGGTCTGGAAGCCGAAGCTCTGGTCGATGTAGGGGATGTCGTTGTCGATGGTCTTCGGGATCCCGACCACGGCCACCTTCAGGCCGCGCTCGCCGATCACCCGCACGACCTCCATGGCGCCGCGGATGGTGCCGTCCCCGCCGACGACGAACAGGATGTTGATGTTGAGCCGCTCGAGGGCGTCGACGATCTCCTCGGGGTCCTGCACGCCCCGGGAGGTGCCGAGGATGGTGCCGCCCTCGTCGTCGATGTGCTGGACGACCTCGGGGGTGAGGTCGACGACGTCCTCGCCGTAGTGCGGGATGAAGCCGCGGTAGCCGTTGCGGAAGCCGACGATGCGCCGCACGCCGTAGTGCCGGCTCAGCTCCAGCACCAGCCCGCGGATGACGTCGTTGAGGCCCGGGCACAGCCCGCCGCAGGTGACGATGCCGACCCGGGTCTTGGCCGGGTCGAAGTAGATGCGCTTGCGCGGGCCGCCGGGCTCGAGGCTGGGCAGCTGCTCGACCGGCAGCCCGCGGGCGCCGGCCATGGAGATGGTGTCGTCGAAGAGGATCCGGTCCTCCTCCACCACCGAGTGCTGCGTCGTCTCGCGCGAGGCGAGCCGCTCGGCCAGCGGCGAGTCGATGCGGCACGGACCGAGCGTCCGCACGGCGAGGTCCTCGTGTCCGATCACAGGTGCAACGGTTCCACACCGGTGCCGCGGCGCTGCGCGCGGCACCCCGGTCATCAGGACGTCATGTCGAATCCGTGACCGTGCGGCCGTCCGCACCGTCCAGTGCCCGACCCTGCGCTGCGGGGCGAGGTCGGGCACCGGGCGGTGGGGACGGCGTCAGTCGACGAGGTCGAGCGCGGCGCCGACCAGCGAGTCGACGTCGAGGCCGTGGTACCGGTACACGCTGTCGAGGTCGCCGCTCTGCCCGAAGCGGGTGACGCCCAGGTGCGTGGCCGGCACGCTCCGCACGCCGGCGAGGAAGGCCAGTGTGTGCGGGTGGCCGTCGAGCACGGTGAGCAGCGGGGTGGCCCGGTCGGCGGGCAGCACGGTGTCGAGCACCCAGGGCGCGGCCTCGTCCAGGCCGCGGCGGGCCTGCGCGGCGCGGAACAGCAGGCCGGGGCTGGTCACCACCACCACGTCGGCGGGGAACCCGAGCCCGTCGAGGCGCTCGGCGGCGGCCAGGGCCTCGGGGACGACGGCGCCCATCGCGGCCACGGTCACCGCCGGGCGCGGCACCCGGCGCAGCGGGTAGGCGCCGGCCACCACCTGGCGACGGCGGCGCTCCCGGGCGGCGGGGTCGGCCGGGACGGCGGCCAGCGCCTGGTCGACCGGGCGGGTGGACAGCCGCAGGTAGGCCGACTGCCCGCCGGGGCGGCCCATCTGCCCGAGCGCGGCGAGCAGGCACCACTCGGCGTCCAGCGCGAACGCCGGCTCGTAGGAGAGGCAGCCAGGCTGCTCCAGGCCGATCGACGGCGTGGTGATCGACTGGTGCGCGCCGCCCTCGGGCGCCAGCGTCACCCCCGACGGGGTGCCCACCAGCAGCGACTGCCCGCCGGCGTAGACGGTGAACGACCACGGCTCCAGCGCCCGCCCGACGAAGGGGTCGTAGAGCACGCCGATCGGCAGCAGCGGCTGGCCCCAGCGGGACCAGGTGGCGCCCAGCTCGCCGATGGCGCCGACCAGGTTGGTCTCGGCGATGCCGAGCTCGACGTGCTGGCCGGAGGGCCGCTCGCGCCAGTGCAGGATCGTCTCGGGGTCGTCGGCGAACCAGTTGCGCCGGTCCTCGTGCGACCAGACGCCGACCTTGTTCACCCAGCCGCCGAGGTTGGTCGAGCTCGACACGTCGGGGCTGACGGTGACCACCCGCCGGCCCACCCCGGGCGCGGCGCGGTTGAGGTCGAGCAGCGTGCGGCCCAGCGCCGCCTGGGTGGTGGCCGTGCCGTGGGGGGTGCGGCCGAGGTCGGCCGGGACGTCGGGCGCCGCGGCCTGCTCCGGCGGGGTGCGGGCCAGCCGCTCGGCGGCGGCGGCGAGCAGCCGCGCCGGCGCGCTGCCGGCCGGGAAGCCGGCCCAGGGGTCGGCCGGGTCGACGCCGACGCGCGCGGCCAGCTCGCCCAACTGCGCCTCGGTGAGCAGCGCCGAGTGGTTCTGCGGGTGGCCCTCGGTGGCCAGGCCGTAGCCCTTGAGCGTGTAGGCGATGACGACGGTGGGGCGGGTGTCGTCGATCTGCGCGAAGGCCTCCCGCAGCGCGGCCAGGTCGTGCCCGCCGAGGTTGCGCACCGCGGCCACCAGGGCGTCGTCGGGCACGTCGGCGATCAGCGCGGCGACCGCGTCGGCGCCGGGCTCCTCCCCCGGCAGGTGGGCGCGCAGCTCGGCCGGCGCGCGGCGGACCATCCGCTGGTACTCGGCGTTGCTCATGCCGTCGATCCGGGCGCGCAGCGCCGGCCCGCCGGGACGGGTGAACAGCTCCTCGAGCAGCCGGCCGTACTTGACGGTGAGCACCTGCCAGCCGGCCGCGGCGAACATCCCCTGCAGCCGGGGGACGCCCATGGTGGGGACGACGCGGTCCAGCGACTGCCGGTTGAGGTCGACCACCCACACGACCTCGCCGAGCTCGGCGACCATCGGGTCGAGCACGGCCTCCCACACCGCGCCCTCGTCGAGCTCGGCGTCGCCGACCAGCGACCACTGCCGCCCGGTGCCGCCGGCGCCGAACTGGGTGTTGACGTAGCGGCGGGCCAGCGCGCCCCAGATCGGCGCGGTGGCGCCGATGCCGACCGAGCCGGTGGAGTAGTCCGCCGGCACCGGGTCCTTGAGCCGCGAGGGGTAGGACTGCAGGCCGCCGAACTGGCGCAGCGTGGTCAGCCAGGAGGCGTCGAGCTGCCCGAGCAGGAACTCCAGGGCGTGCAGCACCGGGCTGGCGTGCGGCTTGACCGACACCCGGTCGTCGGCGCGCAACTGCTCCAGCCACAGCGCGGTCATGATCGTCACCATCGAGGCGCTGGAGGCCTGGTGGCCGCCGACCTTGAGACCCGACGGGTTCGGGCGCACCCGGTTGGCGTGGTCGACGACCGCGGTGGCCAGCCACAGCACGCGCTGCTCGATCTCGCGCAGGGCGGCGTCGTCGGCGCCGGTGGCGGGCGGCCGCGGGGCGGCGAGCGTCATCGGACTCCTGTCGGGCGTCGGTGGGGGGACCACAGGATGGCGCGTGCCCGTGGTCCGCCCGTGGCGAGGTCCTGCGTGCCACCCTGCCCTGCCACGACCGGACCGTCGCCCGAGGAGGCCGGCAGCCGATGACCGCACCCGACCGCGAGGAGCTGCTCCGCTCGCTGTACCGGGCCTTCACCGTCCGCGACCTCGACACCGTGCTCGGAGCGATGAGCCCCGACGTCGACTGGCCCAACGGCTGGGAGGGCGGCCGGGTGCACGGGCACGACGGCGTCCGGGCCTACTGGGAGCGCCAGTGGGCGCAGGTCCGGCCCTCGGTCCGGCCCACCGCCGTCCGCGAGCGCCCCGACGGCTCCGTGGAGGTCACCGTCGCGCAGGTGTTCCGCGACCCGGGCGGGGCGGTGCTGTCGCGGGAGACGGTCCGCCACGTGTACCGGTTCACCGCCGGCGACCTGGTGGCCCGGATGGACGTCGAGGCGTAGGCGCGCCGGGAGGTCCCGACACGCCCGGTGTCCGTGCGACCCTGCTGGGTATCGGACCGCCGTCCCCGGAGGACGCCGACCATGACCGACCCCGACCGCGACGAGGTCATCCGGTCGCTGTACCGGGCCTACAGCGCGCACGACCTGGACGGGGTGCTCGCCGTGCTCAGCCCCGACGTCGACTGGCCCAACGCCTGGGAGGGCGGCCGGGTGCACGGACGGGACGCCGTCCGGGCCTACTGGGAGCGCCAGTGGCAGCACATCCGCCCCTCCGCCCGGCCGACCACCATCCGGGAGCGCCCCGACGGCGCGGTCGAGGTCACCGTCGCCCTCGTCGTCCGCGACCCGGCCGGCACCCTGCTGTCGCGGACCACCGTCCGCCACGTCTACCGCCTCGCCGGCGGGCTGGTGCAGCGCATGGACGTCCGGTACGAGCGGTAGGGCGTGTCTGACGGACCCATGCCGACGGGAGCGACGTCCAGGTGGAGGCTCCGCAAGGCCGAGGGGCCGCCGGATACCGGGGTTGTATCCGGCGGCCCCTCGAACGCAGCGGAGCGCCGCCTGGGCGGTGCGACCGAGGCTGGAGGTCCGTCAGACACGCCCTGGGCGCAGCGGCCCCGGCCGGTGCGAGGGCCGGCCGGGGGCGCCACGGCGTCAGGGCACGAGGATCGCGCGCCCCCGGACCTTCCCGGCGTCGAGGTCGCGGAGCGCGTCCACGGCCCGGTCGAGCGGGTACTGCTGGGTGTGCAGGGTGACCTTCCCGGCCTGTGCGAGCACCATCAGCTCGGCCAGGTCGGTGTAGGTGCCGACGATGTTGCCGACGACGTTCTTCTCCCCGGCGACGAAGTCCAGCGTCGGGATCCGCAGCTCGCCGCCGTACCCGATGACGTAGTACGAGCCGGCCGGGCGGGTCATGCGCCAGCCGTCCATCTCCGCACCCTGCTCGGCGACGAAGTCGAAGACGACGTCGGCGCCCCCGCCGGTCAGCTCCTGGACGGCCCGCACCTGGTCGCCGTCGGCGACCACGGTCTCGTCCGCGCCGATCCGCCGGGCGAGGTCCAGGGCGTCGGGGTTGCGGTCGACGACGACCACCCGGGTCGCCGAGAGCGCGGCCAGGCACTGCACGCCGATGTGCCCGAGGCCGCCGGCGCCGATCACCACCGCCGTCGTGCCCGGGTGGAGCAGCGGCAGGGCCTTGCGCACCGCGTGGTAGGCGGTGATGCCGGCGTCGGCGAGCGCGGCGACGTCGGCGGGGTTGGTGGAGGGGTCGAGCTTCACGCAGGCGCGGGCGGTGGTGCGCAGGTACTCGGCCATCCCGCCGTCGTCGTTCGACAGGCCGGGGAAGAAGGCGTTTTCGCACTGCATGTCCCGGCCGGCGCGGCACGGCATGCACAGCCCGCAGCTGGGCTGGGGGTGCAGGATCACGGTGTCCCCGACGGCGACGTTGGTGACCCCCTCCCCCACCCGGTGCACCCACCCGGCGTTCTCGTGGCCGATCACGTAGGGCAGGTCCGGGTTCTGCAGCTCGGCCCACTGGCCCTCGAGGATGTGCAGGTCGGTCCGGCAGACCCCGGCGCCGCCGATCTTGACGATGACGTCGAGGGGCCCCTGCAGACGCGGTTCGGGGATCTCGTCGATCCGCGGGTCGGCGTGGTACTCGTGCACGCGGACGGCCTTCACGAGCGCACCTCCAGGGGGATGAGCGGACGGTCGTCGGGTCGGGGGGTCTGGTCGGCCTCCGACCCGGGGTAGCGGGTGGTGAGCAGCCCGCGGCAGAAGTGCGCGTTGCCGTCGACCGAGATCCGCACGGAGCGGGCCCGGCGCAGCACCGGCTCGGCGCGGGCGGGGTCGGGGCGGGTGCCGTCGTCGTGGAGCAGCACCGGGGCGGCGTCGTCGAGGGGCAGGCCGAGGGCCGCCCGCCGGCGGCGCAGGGCGGCCGCGGCGTCGGCCGGGAGGTCGCCGAGGGTGACCTCCCGGACGTCCACCGCCGGGTCGGTGCGGAGCAGGGCGGTCAGCGCCCGCTCCATCGCCGCGGTGTGCGCCTTGCGCCGGAAGGTCGCCCGCAGCTCGTCGAGGGACTCCTCGGCCTCGTGGCCGAAGGTGCCCCGGTAGCCCAGCCCCGCGGCGAGCCCCCGGTTGATGAGGTCGGAGTCGTGGTGGTCGTCGAGCTCGACCACCACCGAGTCCACCCCGGGGAGCGCGGACACCGCGTCGTGGGCGTCGGAGACCATCAGCCAGGCGAAGTTGGGCGCGCAGAACGAGGTGGGCAGCCGCAGGTGCACCTCGACGGCGCGCCCGTCCACGGACACCGAGCGGACGAAGCCGACGTCGGTGATCGGCTCGTCCAGCTCGGGGTCGACGACGGTGCCGAGCGCGGCGCGGACCGAGCTCTCGGTGACGGGGGCCTCGGTTCCGCCCAGCGCGGGGAGGAAGGCGGTCACCGGACGCCCGCGAGGTCGGCGGCGGCCGGCTCGCGCGGGCCGGTGGCGGTCTCGTCGGCGTCGGGCAGCCGCAGGTGCTCGGGCACCGGCAGGTCGTAGAGCTTGGCGGCGTTGAGGCCGAGGACCTTCTTCTTCACCTCGGTGGTCAGCGGGGCGTACTCGGTCATGTCCTCGGGGATCTGGAAGTCGACGAACCGCTCCACCAACCACTTGGGCGTCCACAGCGCGTAGTCGCTGGCGAAGAGGATGCGGTCCTCGCCGAGCCAGTAGACGAGCTCGCCCATGATCTGCGCGAAGTACCGGGGGCGGGTGTGGATGAACGGGATCGCGACCGCCAGGCCCGCGTGCACGTTGGGCTCCTGGGTGGCGATCCAGCAGAAGTCCTCCAGCCGCGGCAGCCCGCAGTGCTCGACGACGAAGTTGAGGTCGGTGAAGTCCGAGGCGGCGTGGTCGACGTCGGCCACGTCGAAGGCGTCGCGGTCGAGCGGGCGGATCGTCGGGCCCTTGTGGATGTGGATGGTGCGGATGCCCAGCTCCCGGCAGGCCTCGAAGTAGCGGTAGGCCATCGGGTCGGTGAGCTTCCAGCCGCGGGAGTCCCCGTGCCAGTCGGCGGTGTAGAGCTTCACGCCCTGCAGGTGCATCCGCTCGGCGTTGGCGCGCAGCGCGTCCAGGCCGTTCTCGCCGTCACGCGGGTCCCAGTAGTGGTTGTAGGTCAGCTTGTCGGGGTGGGCCTGGGCGAGGGCGAAGGCCTCCTCGGTCTGGCCGAAACCGCGGTGGTAGAACTCGGCCAGCCGGGCGGGCTGGAAGACAGCGTGGTCGACGATGCCGTCGACGAAGACGTCGCGCATCAGCCGCTCGCCGCCCTGGTAGAGGTACTCCTCGTAGCCCCAGACCTCGGACTCGGGCGACAGGTTGCGGTGGTAGTCGTAGAAGCAGTCGATGAACTGCTTGCCGTGGACGTTGCGCTGGTTCTCGGGACGGGCGTCCCACAGCGCGATGTGCGAGTCCACCACGTAGTACTGCTCGCCGTCCTTGGTGTACATCCGTCGGCCTCCGTCGGCTCCGGTGTGTGAGGCGGGTCACCTCTGGGCTGCCGACGCTACGTCCGGGGGAGCAGGCCGCCCACGGTCGCGCCGTCTCACTCTGAGACACCCTCCGCGGGCCGCCGGCGCGTACATTGCCGTGGCACAGGTCACACGCCCCGATGCGTCCGACAGCCGGCCGGGAGGCCCCGTGGACGAGCCGGTCCCCGCCCCCGACCCGCTGCCCGACCCGGCGCTGGCCGCCCGCGGTGCCGCGCCGCGGGTGCGCGCCTCCTGGCGGCGCAGCCAGGGCTACGGCGTCCCGCCCGACGAGGTCGTGCCCGTGTTCACCGGGTCCCCGGACACCGGCTCGCTGCTCTACGAGTGCGCCCACCGGGTGCTCACCGACCTGCAGGCCACCATCGCCGACGAGCCGGTGAGCCTGATGGTCGCCGACCCCGACGGGTTCGTGCTCGCCCGCCTCGGCGAGGACGCCTCGATCCACCGGGCGCTGGACCGGGTGCACCTGGCGCCCGGGTTCTCCTACAGCGAGCGCAACGCCGGCACCAACGGCCTGGGCCTGTCGCTGGCCGACCGGACGCCGTCGCTGGTGCGGGCCGGCGACCACTGGTGCACCGACCTGCGGGGCTACACCTGCGCCGCCGCGCCCGTGCTCGAGCCCACCACCGGGGAGCTCGCCGGCAGCATCAACCTGACCACCTGGTCGGACTCCTCCTCCGACCTGCTGCTCGGCCTCGCGCAGACGGCGGCCAGCGCCACCAGCGCGCTGATGGCGGTGCGCACCGGCGGGCGGCCGGCGCCGCGGCCGGCGCCGCGCGGTGAGGTGTTCCGGGTGATCGGCGGGTCGCCGGCGCCCGACGGCGGCGACCCCTGCGTCTCGGCGGCGTGGCGGTCGGCGCTCGACGCCGCCGCCGCCGCGGTGGCCGCCGCACGGGTGGTGGCCGTCGTCGGGGAGCCGGGGACGGGCAAGGCGACGCTGGCCGCGCTCGCCCGCCGCCGGCTGCCCGGCCGCCAGCGGCTGCTGCACGCCCGGGCGCCGGAGGCCGGGGACGTCGCGCCGTGGCTGGACCTGTGGACCCCCGAGCTCCGCGACGCCGACACCTGCGTGATCGTCTCCGGTCTGCACACCCTCCCGGCGTGGGCGGCCGGGGAGCTCGCCGGGGTGCTGGCCGCGGTCCGCCGCTCCGGCCGGCCGCAGCCGTTCGTGCTCACCGCGCCGGACTACCCCGCGCTGCCCGACCCGCTGGCCCGCCTGGTCGACGCCGTCGTGGAGGTGCCGCCGCTGCGCGCCCGGGCCGACGACGTCCTCCCACTGGCCGGGTGGACGGCGCGCCAGGAGCGCCACCGCACGGTGTCGTTCACCCCGCGCGCCGCCCGGGCACTGGCCGGCTACGGCTGGCCGGGCAACGTCGCGCAGCTGCGGCGGGTGGTCCGCGAGGCGGTGACCCGCGCCGACGTCGTCGACGTGCACCACCTCGCCCCGGAGGTGCTCGACGGCGGCGGCCGCCCGCTGTCGCGGCTGGAGCGGCTCGAGCGCGACGAGATCGTGCGGTGCCTGACCGAGCCGGGGACCACGATGACCCGGGTCGCCGAGGAGCTGGGCATCGGCCGGGCCACCCTCTACCGCAAGATCGCCCAGTACCGGATCGCCGTCCCGCCCCGCTCCGGCTGACCCGCTCCCCGGGCCGGACCGGCCCCGGCCACCTAGGGTCGCGGGCAGGAGGTGGGGCGGTGTCGGACGGGCTCTACGTCACCGGCTGCGAACCGGCCAGCGGCAAGTCCGCGGTCGCCCTCGGGGTGTTCGAGCTGCTCGCCCGGCGGGTGGGGCGGCTCGGTGTCTTCCGGCCGGTGGTCTCCGCGCGGGAGGGCTCCGACGGCGTCGTCGACCTGCTCCTCCCCCGCGCGCACCCGGACCTGACCGCGGACGCGTGCGCCGGGGTGACCTACGCCGACGTGCTCGCCGACGAGGACCGCGCGCTGTCGGAGATCGTCGCCCGCTACCGGGCGCTGGCCGCGCGCTGCGACGGGGTGCTGGTCGTCGGCTCGGACTTCAGCGAGGCCGCCGCCGCGCGGGAGCTGGCGCTCAACGCCCGGATCGCGGCCAACCTCGGGCTGCCGGTCCTGTGCGTCGTCTCCGGCCGCGACCGCGACCCCGACGACGTCGCCGTCGCCCTGGGCGTGGGCCGCGAGGCCATGCGCGCGGCCGGGGCCGAGGTCGTCGCCGCCGTCGCCAACCGGGTGCCGCCGGCGCGGCTGGCCGCGGTGCGGGCGCGGGTCGGCGGCGGGGACCCGCCGGTCTACGTGCTCCCGGAGGCGCCGGTGCTCACCGCGCCGACGATGGCCGAGGTGGCCCGCGCCTGCGACGCCCGCCCGCTGGCCGGGGACGACGGCACGCTGGGCCGGGAGACCTCCGGGGTGCTGGTGGCGGCGATGACCATCCCCAACCTGCTCGAGCGGCTGGTCGACGACGTCGTGGTCATCACCCCCGGCGACCGGGCCGACGTCGTGCTCGGCGTGGTCGCCGCGCACCTCGCCGGCGGGCTGCCCGCCCCGGCCGGGCTGGTGCTGACCGGCGGCATCGAGCCGGCCGCCCCGGTGCGGCGACTGCTCGAGCACCTGCCGGCCACCGTGCCGGTCGTGGTGACCGACCGGGACACCTACGTCACCGCCACCCTCGCCGGGTCGGTGCCCGGCCGGATCCGCCCCGGCGCGCAGCGCAAGATCGACGTCGCGCTGTCCCTCGTCGAGGAGCACGTCGACGCCGGGGAGCTGCTGGGCCGCACCGCGCTGGCCCGGCCGCGGGTGACCACGCCGCTGATGTTCGAGCACGAGCTGCTCGACCGGGCGCGGGCCGACCGCCGCCACGTCGTGCTGCCGGAGGGCACCGACGAGCGGGTGCTGCGCGCCGCCGAGCGGCTGCTGCGGCGCGGCGTGGTCGACCTGACCCTGCTCGGGGACCCCGCCGAGGTGCGCGCCGCGGCCACCCGGGCGGGGGTCGACCTCGGCGCGGCGCGGCTGCTCGACCCCTGCGACCGCGAGCTGCGGGAGCGGCTGGCGCTGGAGTACGCCCGGCGGCGGGCGCACCGCGGCGTGACCATGGACGCCGCCCGCGACCTCGTCGTCGACGTCTCCTACGCCGGCACGCTGCTGGTGGCCCTGGGGATGGCCGACGGGATGGTGTCGGGCGCGACCCACACGACCGCGCAGACCATCCGCCCCGCACTGGAGTTGATCAAGACGACCGAGGGCGTGTCGATCGTGTCCAGCGTGTTCTTCATGTGCCTGGCCGACCGGGTGCTCGTCTACGGCGACTGCGCGGTCAACGTGCACCCGAGCGCCGAGCAGCTGGCCGAGATCGCGATCACCTCGGCCGGCACCGCGGCGCGCTTCGGCGTCGAGCCGCGGGTGGCGATGCTGTCCTACTCCACCGGCTCCTCGGGCAGCGGCGAGGACGTCGACCGGGTGCGGACGGCCACCGAGCTGGTGCGCGAGCGGGCCCCGGAGCTGTCGGTCGAGGGGCCGATCCAGTACGACGCCGCGGTCGACGCCGGCGTGGCGCAGGCGAAGCTGCCGGGCAGCGCGGTGGCCGGGCGGGCCACGGTGTTCGTCTTCCCCGACCTCAACACCGGCAACAACACCTACAAGGCCGTGCAGCGCAGCGCCGGCGCGGTGGCCGTGGGCCCGGTCCTGCAGGGCCTGCGCGCGCCGGTCAACGACCTCTCCCGGGGAGCCACGGTGCAGGACATCGTCAACACCGTGGCGATCACCGCGATCCAGGCGCAGGGGCCGGCCGCCGGGGGCGGGGCGCAGTCGTGAGAGGGCGGGTGCTCGTCGTCAACTGCGGCTCGTCGTCGCTGAAGTACCGGCTGGTCGACGTCGCCGCCGGCGAGGCCCTGGCCTGGGGGCTGGCCGAGCGGGTCGGGCAGCCCTCCGGCCGGCTCAGCCACTCCCGGCCCGGTGCGCCGCCGGCGGTGGTCGAGCAGGCGCTGCCCGACCACGGCGAGGCGCTGGCCGCGGCGCTGGCCGCCTTCGAGCGCAGCGGCCCGTCGCTGGCCGACGCTGGGCTGGTCGCGGTCGCCCACCGGGTGGTGCACGGCGGCGACCGGTTCTCCGCGCCGGTGCTGGTCGACGACGGCGTGCTGCGGGCCATCCGGGAGCTGGCCACCCTCGCGCCGCTGCACAACCCGGTCAACGCCGTGGGCATCGAGGTGGCCCGCCGGACCTTCCCCGGCCTGCCGCACGTGGCGGTCTTCGACACCGCCTTCCACGCCACCCTGCCGCCCGCGGCGCACACCTACGCGGTGCCGCCGCAGTGGGCGCGCGAGCACGGCGTGCGGCGCTACGGGTTCCACGGCACCTCGCACGCGTTCGTCTCCCGCGCCGCCGCCGGACTGCTCGGGCGGCCGGTCGAGCAGGTCAACACCGTGGTGCTGCACCTGGGCAACGGCGCGAGCGCCACCGCCGTCGCCGGCGGCCGCAGCGTGGACACCTCGATGGGCATGACCCCGCTGGAGGGGCTGGTCATGGGCACCCGCTCCGGCGACGTCGACCCCGCCGTCGTCGCGCACCTGCACCGGGTGGCCGGGCTGGGACCCGAGGAGGTCGACCGGGCGCTGAACACCTCCAGCGGCATGCTGGCGCTGGCCGGCACCAACGACCTGCGCGAGGTGCACCGGCGGATCGCCGACGGCGACGCCGACGCCGCGCTCGCCCTCGACGTGTTCTGCCACCGGGTGCGCAAGTACGTGGGCGCCTACCTGGCCGTGCTGGGCCGCACCGACGCGATCGCCTTCACCGGCGGCATCGGGGAGAACGACCCGGTGGTGCGGTCGCGGTCGCTGGCCGGGATGGAGCCCCTCGGCGTCCGGCTCGACGAGGAGCGCAACGCCGACCGGTCCCCCGGCGGGCGCCGGGTGTCGGCCGACGACAGCGCGGTCGCGGTGCTGGTGGTGCCCACCGACGAGGAGCTGGAGATGGCCCGCCAGGCCGTCGACCTCCTCGCCCCCTGAGTGCTCCTCGCCCCTTGAGTGCCATCAGCGCGCAATAGGCACCCGGGCGCCCGTCCCCAGGTGCCTTTCGCGCGATGAAGGCACCTCGGGCCGTCCTGACGACCGTGCGCGCCGGTGCCGCCGGGGGGCGGGGCGTCAGCCGGCCGGGCCCCCGAGGAGCCGGCGGACGGTGCGGGCGGCGACCAGTCCGGACTCGATCGCGCCGTCCATCGTGCCGGTCCACCCGGAGGCGTGGTCCCCACCGGCCAGGACGACCCGTCCCTCGGGCGCCTGCAGCGCGGGGAGGGCGGCGAGCCGGCCGGGGCGGGCGGTGGCCCAGGTGCCGCGGGAGAACTCGTCGGTGCACCAGTCGTGGGCGGTGACCGCCTCGATCCGCGCCCCGGCCGGCAGCAGCTCCTCGAACGCCGCGCGCACCGCCCCCTCGTCACCGGGAGGCACCCGGGCGGCGTCCGGACCGAGGGCGAAGAGCAGGTGCCGGCCGTCGTCGAGCAGCTCCCAGCTGGTCACCACGGTGACCGGGCGCGAGTCGGGCGCCAGCGCGAGGACCGGCTCGTCCACCCCGCCGACCAGCGCCCACAGCTTGACCCCGCGGCCGGCCTGCCCCTCCGCCACGACCGCCTGCGTGGCCCGGTCGAGGGCCGGCCGGAAGTCCAGGGACCCCAGCACGTTGATCGGCAGCGCGACGACCGCGGCCGACGCCGGGACGGCGGTGCCGTCCCGGGTCGTCACGGTGACGGTGGCGTCGTGCTGCTCGACCCGGGCCACCGGCGCCGAGGTGCGCACCTCCGGGGCGCCGTCGTCGGCGAGCGCCGTGACGAGGTCCGCCGTCCGGATGCCGAACGCGCCCATCGCGTCCATCCACAGCCAGAGGTCCCAGCCGGCCAGCGCGATCTCGCGCACGAGCGTCAGCAGGCCGGCCTCGGAGTTCGGCGCCGACGCCGAGGTGGACAGCAGCGCGGCGGCCAGGTCGCGGTCGGCGGGCGACAACTCGGTGGCGTCGAGCCGGTCCTGCACGGACAGGCCGTCGAGCGCCGCGACGGCGTCGGGGACGGCGAGGGGCAGGTGCGGCAGGGGGAAGACCTCGCGGCCCTCGGGGAGCAGCCGGGCGAACACCTCGGACAGCCGGGGGGCGAGCGCGGCCATCGGTTCCTCGTGCAGCCGTCCCCCGCTCCAGTAGGTGGCCCGCCCGGGTACCGGGAGCGGCCGGTACGGGATGCCGTACCGGGTCAGCTCGGCGAAGACGTGCGGCTGGAACCAGTGCACCTGGGCGCCGCCGAGCTCGACGTCCCGGCCACCCAGTTGCGCGGTGCGGGTCCGGCCGCCGAGCCGGTCCCGGGCCTCGAGCACCAGGACCCGCAGGCCGGCGTGCCGCAGCTCCCGGGCCGCGGTCAGGCCGGCCAGCCCGCCGCCGACCACGACGACGTCCTGCCCGCGGGGCTCGGCCATGACCGCCTCGTCTCCGCCCGGGGCCCGCGGCACGCCTCCGGTCCCGGGCCAGGGCACCTCGGTAGCAGCAGCGGCGGCCACGCTAGGGCCTGGCCGCTCCGCCGAGCGGGGACGACGTCGTCGTCGGGCGTCCGCGCGGTGGCGTCGTGCCCGACGGCGAGCCCCTCGTCGCTGCGGGCGAGGAACGGCGGCGCGGTGCCTCTATCGCGCTATCGGCACCCGACGGGCGGGCCCTCAGTCGTCGTCGGTGCGGTAGCCCAGGTTGGGTGCCAGCCAGCGCTCGGCCTCGGCGAGGGTCCAGCCCTTGCGGCGGGCGTAGTCCTCGACCTGGTCGCGGCCGATCCGGCCCAGGTTGAAGTAGCGCGCCTCCGGGTGGGAGAAGTACAGCCCGCTGACCGCGGCACCCGGCCACATGGCCATCGACTCGGTCAGCCGCAGGCCGATCGCGGCCTCGACGTCGAGCAGCTCCCAGATCGTCTGCTTCTCGGTGTGCTCCGGGCAGGCCGGGTAGCCCGGCGCGGGGCGGATGCCGCGGTAGCGCTCGGCGATCAGCGCGTCGTTGTCCAGCCGCTCGTCGGCCGCGTAGCCCCAGAACTCCCGCCGCACCCGCTCGTGCAGCCGCTCGGCGAACGCCTCCGCCAGCCGGTCGGCCAGCGCCTCGAGCAGGATCGCCGAGTAGTCGTCGTGGGCGGCCTTGAACGCGGCCACCCGCTCGGCCGCGCCCAGCCCCGCGGTGACGGCGAAGGCGCCGACGTGGTCGGCCAGGCCGCTCTCCCGCGGTGCGACGAAGTCGGCCAGCGACGTGCGCGGGGCGCCGTCGCGGCCCTCGGTCTGCTGCCGCAGCTGGTGCAGCACCGCGCGTACCTCGCTGCGGGCCCCGTCGGTGTAGACCTCGATGTCCTCACCGGGCCCGTCCTCGCCGTCGACCCGCGCCGCCGGGAACAGCCCGAACACGCCGTTCGCGGTCAGCCAGCGCTCGGCGACGATCCGGTCGAGCATCGCCTGCGCGTCGTCGAACAGCCGCCTCGCCGCCTCGCCGGTGGCCGGGTTGTGCAGCAGGTCCGGGAACCGGCCGCGCATCTCCCACGCGGTGAAGAACGGCTGCCAGTCGATGTAGCCGCGCAGCTCCTCGAGCGGGTAGTCGCGCAGCACCTGCACGCCGGTCCCCGTGCGCGGCTGCGGCGGCTCGTACGACGACCAGTCGAGCGCAGGCGCCGCGGTACGGGCGGCGGCGATCGGCAGCAGCGTGCGGGTGTCGGTGCGGGCGGCGTGCCGCTCGCGCAGCCCCGCGTACTCGGCGTCGGTGGCGGTCAGCAGGCCGGGGCGCTGCTCGTCGGACAGCAGCGCGGCGACGACGGGCACCGACCGCGACGCGTCCTTCACCCAGATGACCGGGCCGTGGTAGCGCGGCGCGACCTTGACCGCGGTGTGCGCGCGCGAGGTCGTCGCCCCGCCGATGAGCAGCGGCACCTCGAAGCCCTGCCGCTCCATCTCGGCGGCCAGGCCGACCATCTCGTCCAGCGACGGGGTGATCAGCCCGGACAGGCCGATGACGTCGGCGCCGACCTCCTTGGCGGTGTCCAGGATCTTCTGCGCCGGGACCATGACGCCGAGGTCGACGACGTCGTAGTTGTTGCACTGCAGGACGACGCCGACGATGTTCTTGCCGATGTCGTGGACGTCGCCCTTGACGGTGGCCATGACCACGCGGCCGTTGGTGCGCTCGGCGTCGCCGGGCTGCCGCTCGGCCTCGATGAACGGCACCAGGTGGGCGACGGCCTTCTTCATCACCCGCGCGGACTTGACCACCTGCGGCAGGAACATCTTGCCGGCGCCGAACAGGTCGCCGACGACGTTCATCCCGCTCATCAGCGGGCCCTCGATGACCTCGATCGGCCGGCCGCCGCGGGCGGCGATCTCGAGGCGCAGCTCCTCGGTGTCGGCCTCGACGAACTCGTCGACGCCCTTGACCAGCGCGTGGGTGATCCGCTCGGCGACCGGCAGCGACCGCCACTCCTCGGTGGCCGCCTCCTCGGCGGCACCGGTGGCGGCGTACTCCCCGGCGATCTCCAGCAGCCGCTCGGTGGCGTCGGGCCGGCGGGCGAGGACGACGTCCTCGATGCGCTCGCGCAGCCGCGCCGGGACCTCCTCGTACACCTCGAGCGCACCGGCGTTGACGATCCCCATGTCCATGCCGGCGGCGACGGCGTGGAAGAGGAACACCGCGTGGATGGCCTCCCGGACGCGGTTGTTGCCGCGGAAGGAGAACGACACGTTCGACACCCCGCCGGAGACCCGCGCGTGCGGCAGGTTCGCCTTGATCCAGCGGGTGGCCTCGATGAAGTCCAGCCCGTAGCGGGCGTGCTCCTCGATGCCGGTGGCGACGGCGAAGACGTTGGGGTCGAAGACGACGTCCTCGGGCGGGAGGCCCACCCGGTCGACGAGCACGTCGTAGGCCCGGCGGCAGATCTGCTGCCGCCGCTCCAGGGTGTCGGCCTGCCCGTCCTCGTCGAAGGCCATGACGACGACGGCGGCGCCGTACCGGCGGCACAGCTCGGCCTGCCGGACGAACTCCTCCTCGCCGTTCTTCAGCGAGATCGAGTTGACGATCGACTTCCCCTGCAGCTGCTGCAGGCCGGCCTCGATGACCTCCCACTTCGAGGAGTCGACCATCACCGGCACGCGGCAGATGTCGGGCTCGGCGGCGATCAGCCGGGTGAAGCGGGTCATCGCCGCGACGCCGTCGATCATGCCCTCGTCCATGTTGACGTCGATGACCTGCGCGCCGGCCTCGACCTGCTGGCGGGCCACGGCGAGCGCGCCGGCGTAGTCGCCGTCGCGGACCAGCCGGCGGAAGCGCGCCGAGCCGGTGATGTTGGTGCGCTCCCCGACGTTGACGAACAGCGAGTCCTCGTCGACGGTCACCGGCTCCAGGCCCGACAGCCGCAGCGCCGGGCGGGCCGCCGGCGGGGTGCGCGGCGCGCGCCCGGCGACGGCGGCGGCGATGGCGGCGACGTGCGCCGGGGTGGTGCCGCAGCAGCCGCCGACGAGGTTGACGAAGCCGTCCTCGGCGAAGTCCTGCAGCACGCCGGCGGTCTCCTCCGGCGCCTCGTCGTACTCGCCGAAGGCGTTGGGCAGGCCGGCGTTGGGATAGCAGGAGACGAAGGTGTCGGCGACGCGGGCGAGCTCGGCGACGTAGGGGCGCAGCTCCTTGGCGCCCAGCGCGCAGTTGAGCCCGACGGCGAGTGGCCGCACGTGCCGCACCGAGTGCCAGAACGCCTCGGTGGTCTGCCCGGACAGGGTGCGGCCCGACGCGTCGGTGATCGTGCCCGAGACGACGACCGGCCAGCGGCGGCCGCGCTCGTCGAACAGCGACTCCAGGGCGACGATCGCGGCCTTGGCGTTGAGCGTGTCGAAGACCGTCTCGACCAGCAGCAGGTCGGCGCCGCCGTCGACCAGGCCGTCGGCCTGCTCGCGGTAGGCCGCGACGAGCTCGCCGAAGGTGACGTTGCGGGCGCCGGGGTCGTTGACGTCGGGCGAGATCGACGCCGTCCGGGTGGTCGGCCCGAGGGCGCCGGCGACGTACCGGGGCCGCTCCGGGGTGCGGGCGGTCATCGCGTCGGCCTCGCGGCGGGCCAGCCGGGCGGCGGCCTCGTTGATCTCGCGGGCCAGGGAGGCCATGCCGTAGTCGGCCAGCGAGACGGCGTTGGCGTTGAAGGTGTTGGTCTCGACGACGTCGGCGCCGGCCTCGAGGTACTCGCGGTGGATGCCCGCGACGAGCTCGGGCCGGGTGAGCACGAGCAGGTCGTTGTTGCCCTGCAGGTCGGCCGGCCAGTCGGCGAACCGCTCCCCGCGGTAGTCGGCCTCGCTCGGCCGCTGCTGCTGGATCGCCGTCCCCATCGCGCCGTCGAGCACCAGGATGCGCTGCTCGAGCAGGGCGGTGAGCTCCGTGGTGGCGTCGGGACGGAGCTGCGGGGCGTCGGTCACGGGCGTCCTCGGGGTCGGTCAGGCGGCAGGTCCTGCTGCTCGGGCAGCAGCCGCTGGGCCGCGTGTGTTCCCTGCGTCGTCGGAGGCGGTGCCGCGGGCCCGTGCCATCCTCCCACCCGCGCCACGCGGGGTGCGCGCCGCGATCGACGTAGGCTCGCAGGGGTGATCGACCCGAAGTCCGCTCCCGATGACCTGCCCCAGCTGAACCAGCCGGTGGCGGTGGTCGCCTTCGAGGGTTGGAACGACGCCGGGGACGCCGCCACCGGGGCGCTCGAGCACCTCGAGC
Organism: Geodermatophilus sp. SYSU D00700; assembly: GCF_054050255.1. Classification (NCBI taxonomy): domain Bacteria; kingdom Bacillati; phylum Actinomycetota; class Actinomycetes; order Geodermatophilales; family Geodermatophilaceae; genus Geodermatophilus; species Geodermatophilus sp. SYSU D00700. The sequence continues at coordinate 90,992 of NZ_JBJGZA010000015.1, forward strand.
TCATCTGGGACGCCACCCCCCTCGCCGCGCTCGACCCCGAGGACTACTACGACTTCCAGGTCAACCGCCCCACCGTCTCCCTGGTCGAGGGCGTCAGCCGGCGCATCGAGTGGCCGACGACGCGGGTCTCGGTGGCCCGGCCGCCGGGCAGCGACCGCGACGTCGTCCTCATCCGGGGGATCGAGCCCAACATGCGCTGGCGCGGCTTCTGCGCCGAGCTCATCGAGCTGTGCCAGGAGCTCGACGTGCAGACCGTCGTCGCGCTGGGCGCGCTGCTCGCCGACACCCCGCACACCCGGCCCACGCCGGTGAGCGGCTCGGCCTACGACCAGGAGTCCGCCCGGGCCTACGGCCTGGAGACCTCCCGCTACGAGGGCCCGACGGGCATCCTCGGCGTCTTCCAGGACGCGTGCGTGCAGCAGGGCCTGCCCGCGGTGAGCTTCTGGGCCGCCGTCCCCCACTACGTCTCCCAGCCGCCCTCCCCGCGGGCCACCGTCGCGCTGCTGCAGCGGGTCGAGGAGGTGCTCGAGCTGCCGGTGCCGCTCGGGGCGCTGCCCGCGCAGGCCGACGACTGGGTCCGGACCGTCGACGAGATGGCCCAGGAGGACGCCGAGGTCGTCGAGTACGTGCGCTCCCTCGAGGAGCGCGCCACCGAGAGCGACCTCTCCCAGGCCAACGGCGACCAGATCGCCCGGGAGTTCGAGCGCTACCTGCGCCGGCGCGGCTCCTCCCCCAGCTGACCGGTCCCGGTCGCCGGCCCGCCGTGGTCGGCGCCCGGCCCGGTCGGCGCGGTGGTTGGGGATAACGGTCGGGTTCGCGGCGTTGCGGGCGTTCCTCGCGCACTGCGGGCGCTGCAGCACCGGCGATCCGCGGGGAACGCCGGCAGTGCGGGGCCAGGCCGCCCCGCTCCGGTCACCGGCGCAGCAGCGGGGCCATCCGCGCCGCGGCGTCGTCGCCGAAGAGCCGGTCGTGGGTGGCGAGGGCGAACCGGTCGGTCATCCCGGACACGTGGTCGACGACCTGGGTGACCAGGTCGGCCTCGGTGTCGCGGTAGGTCGGCGGGATCAGCTCGGGGTGGGCCAGGTGGTGGTCGACCAGCCGGCGGATGACGTCGATGGCCAGCTGCTTCTGCCCGGCGGCGGTCTCGGACAGGTAGACCCGCTCGAACATGAACGTCCGCAGCCGGTGCATCGCGGCCAGCGGCTCGGGCGCCATGACCACCCGGCCGCCGTCGGCCAGGGAGCCAATGACGACGGCGTCGACCATCGCCCCGACCATGGCGCTGCCCGGCTCGCCGAAGGCCTCGCGCGCCACCGCGGGCAGGTCGCCGGGCACCAGCACCCCGGCGCGGACGGCGTCGAGGGCGTCGTGGGACAGGTAGGCGATCCGGTCGGCGTAGCGGACGCACTCCCCCTCGCGGGTCGCCGGCGGCGGCGTGATCTTCCAGCTGTGCGCGCGGATCCCGTCGCGGACCTCCCACGTCAGGTTCAGGTGCTCGAGGACCTCCACGATCCGCACGCCCTGCGCCGCGTGGTGCCAGCCGCCGGGCACGTAGGGGTCGAAGGCGTCCTCCCCGATGTGGCCGAACGGCGAGTGGCCGACGTCGTGGCCGAGCGCGATGGCCTCGGCGAGGGTCTCGTTGAGCCCGAGCGCGCGGGCGATGGCCCGGGCCACCTGGGTGACCTGCAGGGTGTGGGTGAGCCGGGTGACGAAGTGGTCGCCGTCGGGGTTGAGGAAGACCTGCGTCTTGTGCTTGAGCCGGCGGAAGGCCTTGGCGTGCAGGATCCGGTCGCGGTCGCGCTCGAAGGCGGTGCGCAGCCGGTCCTCGGGCTCGTCGACGGCGCGGCCGCGGGTGGCCGCCGAGCGGGCCGCGGCGGGGGCGAGCGAGGACTCCGCCGCCTCGCGGGCCGCGCGGCCGGTGAGCCGGAACCCGCCGGACACTCAGCCCTCCTGCAGCGCGACACCGAGCAGCGCGTCGACGGCGTCGGCCACCATCGCCGGGGCGCCGTCCTCGGCCTCGCCGTCCCCGGCCAGCGTGGCCGCCGCCCAGGCGTCGACGACGGCGATCGCGCCGGGGCTGTCGAGGTCGTCGACGAGGCGCTCGCGGAGCCCGGCGAGCACCGGCGCGGCCGGTGCGCCCGCGGGCAGGGCGGCCGCCCGGCGCCAGGTGGCCAGCCGCTCCTGGGCGGCCGACAGCAGGTCCGGCGTCCAGGCGCGGTCGGTGCGGTAGTGGCCCGACAGCAGCGCCAGCCGGATCGCCATCGGGTCGACGCCCTCCCCGCGCAGCTTGGAGACGAAGACCAGGTTGCCGCGGCTCTTGCTCATCTTCTCGCCGTCGAGGCCGATCATCGCCGCGTGCACGTAGGCCCGGGCGAACGGGCCCTTCTCCCCCGTCTCGGCGGCGGTGAGCGCCTCGGCGTGGACGGCGGAGTACTCGTGGTGCGGGAAGACCAGGTCGCTGCCGCCGCCCTGCACGTCGAAGCCGGTGCCGATGGTGTCCAGCGCGATCGTGGCGCACTCGATGTGCCAGCCCGGTCGGCCGGCGATGCCGCGGGGGCCGGGCCAGGCGGGCTCGCCCTCGCGGCGGCCGCGCCACAGCAGCGGGTCGAGCCGGTTGCGCTTGCCCGGCCGGTCGGGGTCACCGCCGCGTTCGGCCGAGAGCGCCAGCATCGTCGTCTCGTCGTAGCCGGACTCCGCGCCGAAGCCGGGGGCCTGGGAGACGTCGTGGTAGACGTCGCCGGTGCCGTCGCCGATCACGTAGGCCAGGCCCTCGTCGAGCAGGGTCTCCACGTGCGCGACGATCCGCGGGATCGCGGCCACCGCGCCCACGTAGTCCTCCGGCGGCAGCACCCGCAGCGCGGTCATGTCCTCGCGGAACAGCGCCGTCTCGCGCATGCCGAGCACGACCCAGTCCTCGCCGTCGCGCTCGGCGCGCTCGAGCAGCGGGTCGTCGATGTCGGTGACGTTCTGCACGTAGTGGACGGCGTGCCCGGCGTCCCGCCACACCCGGTTGACCAGGTCGAAGGCCAGGTAGGTGGCCGCGTGCCCGAGGTGGGTGGCGTCGTAGGGGGTGATGCCGCAGACGTACATCCGCGCCACCGCACCGGGCTCGGTGGGCACGACCTCCCCGCGCGCGGTGTCGAACAGGCGCAGCACCGGACCGGAGCCGGGCAGGGTGGGGAGCAGCGGGGCGGGCCAGGCGAGCACGACGCCGAGGGTAGTTGCGTGTCCGGCGCCTCCCCGCCGCCCGCCCCGCACCTGGGGACGGCGCCCCGGCGCGCGATCCCGGCCCGCGCTGTGTGCACACGGCGCGGGCCGGCCGGCGCCGCGACGACGCCACGTGCACAGGACGTGGCCGACGGACCCGCCCGGTCGCGCGCTGCGCTGGGCCCCGTCAGCGGCGGGGCAGCCCGACCAGGACCTCGTCCTGCTCGGCCGGCCGGCGCGACGGGCGGGTGTCCCCGTCGGTCACCTGCCGGACCGCCCGCCACTGGCCAGGTGCCCACGCCCGTGTCAGCAGGCCGTCGTCCGACAGCGCGACCAGGGCGCCGCTCTCCGTCGCCAGCAGCCCGGCCTCGACCCGCTCGTCCTCGCCCCCGGTGGTCTGCACCGTCCAGATCGGCATCCCGTTCTCCCCCTCACGGCACCGCCCCTCGGCGCCCCGGTCCCAGCAGACAACGGGGCCGGGTGGCCGGGTGCAACCGTTCCCCGGCGCGCCATCGCTGTCCGTCAACGGAACGGCAGAGGACGGAAATCCGGGCCCGGCCGTCCTCAGTCGTCCTCGTCGACCCAGTCCAGGGTGCGGGTGACCGCCTTCTGCCACTTGCGGTAGTAGCGCTCGCGCTGGTCGACGGGCATCTGTGGCGTCCAGCGGCGGCCCTCGGCCCACTGCGCGGTCAGCTCGTCCTGGCCGCTCCAGAAGCCGACGGCCAGGCCCGCGGCGTAGGCGGCGCCCAGCGCGGTGGTCTCGGCGACCCGGGGCCGGACGACGTCGACGCCGAGGATGTCGGCCTGGAACTGCATGAGCAGCTCGTTGACCACCATCCCGCCGTCGACCCGCAGCTCGGCCAGTGCCACCCCGCTGTCGGCGTCCATGGCCTCGACCACCTCGCGGGTCTGGTACGCGGTCGACTCCAGCACCGCCCGCGCCAGGTGGCCGCGGTCGACGTAGCGGGTCAGCCCGACCACCGCACCGCGGGCGTCGGAACGCCAGTGCGGAGCGAACAGGCCGGAGAAGGCGGGCACGAAGTAGGCACCGCCGTTGTCGTCCACCGAGCGGGCGACCGCCTCGATCTCGCCGGCGCCGCCGATGAGCCGCAGGTTGTCGCGCAGCCACTGCACGAGCGAGCCGGTGACCGCGATCGACCCCTCCAGCGCGTACACCGGGTCGTCGTCGCCGAGCATGTAGCAGACGGTGGTCAGCAGCCCGTTCTCCGAGCGGACCGCGGTCTTGCCGGTGTTGAGCAGCAGGAAGTTGCCGGTGCCGTAGGTGTTCTTGGCCATGCCCGGCGTGAAGCAAACCTGGCCGAAGGTGGCCGCCTGCTGGTCGCCGAGCGAGCCGGCGATCGGGACCCCGGCCAGCGCCCCGCCCTTGCGGCCCTCGCCGTAGACCTCGGAGTTGGAGCGGATCTCGGGCAGCATCGAGGTCGGGATGCGCAGGTCGGCGGCGATCGACTCGTCCCACTGCAGCGTGCCCAGGTCCATGAGCAGCGTGCGCGAGGCGTTGGTGACGTCGGTGAGGTGCAGGCCGCCGTCCGGACCTCCGGTGGCGTTCCACAGCAGCCAGCTGTCGATGGTGCCCATGAGCAGCTCGCCGCGCTCGGCCCGCGCCCGGGCGCCCTCGACGTTGTCGAGGATCCAGGTGACCTTCGGCCCGGCGAAGTAGGTGGCCAGCGGCAGGCCGGTCCGCTCCTTGTAGCGGTCGGCGCCGCCGCCGAGCTCGCCGAGCTCACGGCAGATCGCGTCGGTGCGGGTGTCCTGCCAGACGATCGCGTTGTACACCGGCTCGCCGGTGGTGCGGTCCCAGACGACGGCGGTCTCGCGCTGGTTGGTCAGCCCGACGGCGGCCAGGTCACCGGCGACGGCGTCGGCGCGGGCCAGTGCCAGCCCGACCACGTCCCGGGTCTTGGCCCAGATCTCCACCGGGTCGTGCTCGACCCACCCGGCGCGGGGGAACACCTGCCGGTGCTCCTCCTGCGCCCGGGCGACGACCGCGCCCGCGGCGTCGAAGACGATGCAGCGGGTGCTCGTCGTCCCCTGGTCGATGGCGGCGACGTACCGGGTCAACGCTGACCTCCAGGCTCGGGTCGGACGGGGTCTCAGGCGGAGGCGGCGAACGGCCGGATCTCGGGGGCCTGCAGCCGGGCGCGCTCGGCGGAGGTGTCGTCGGGCATCGCCTCGGCGGCCCGCTCGGCCTCCACCCGCGCCAGGTAGGTCGCGACCTCGCGCTCGCGCTGGTCGTCGTCCCACCCGAGCAGCCCGGCCATGAGCTCGGCGGCCGGCCGGGCCGACGCCGTCCCCCGGTCGGCCTGCTCGTAGGACAGCCGGGTCCGGCGGGTCAGCACGTCCTCGAGGTGCAGCGCGCCCTCGGCGGTGACGGCGTAGACCACCTCGGCGCGCAGGTAGTCCGGCGCCCCCTCCAGCGGCCGGCCGAGGTCGGGGTCGGCGTCGACGAGGGCCAGCAGCTCGTCGACCAGGCTGCCGTAGCGGTCGAGCAGGTGCTCCACGCGGGTCTCGGTCCAGCCGTGCGCGCGGGCGAGGTGGGCCTTGCGGTTCCACCGCACCCGGTAGCCGTCGGCGCCGGCCAGCGGCAGCTCCTCGGTGAGCGAGGCGGGGATCGGCGCGTCGGGGTCCTCCCCCGGCGCGCGGTCGGCCAGCGCCATGTCAACGACGTCGCGGGCCATCACCCGGTAGGTCGTGTACTTGCCGCCGGCGATCACCGTGAGCCCGGGCCGGACGGTGGCCACGGTGTGCTCGCGGGACACCTTCGTCGTCGCCTGCCCCTCCTCGCCCACCGGCTGCAGCAGCGGCCGCAGGCCGGTGTAGACGCCGAGGACGTCGTCGCGGCCGAGCGGTCGGGTGAGCACGTCGTTGGCCCGCTCGAGGAGGTAGTCGACGTCGGCGGCCGAGGCGACCGGGTGGTCCTTGGCCAGGTCCCACGGGGTGTCGGTGGTGCCGATCACCCAGTGGGTGGGCCACGGGATGATGAACAGCACGCTCTTCTCGGTGCGCAGGATGACCCCGTCCTCGCCGGCGATGACGTCGCGCGGGACGGCGATGTGCACGCCCTTCGACGCCCGCACGGTCAGCCCCTGGGCACGGAAGAGCTCCTGGGTCTGGTCGGTCCAGACGCCGGTCGCGCCGACGACGTGCCGCGCGCGGATGGTGAGCTCGCGGCCAGTCTCCAGGTCGACCGCGCGCACGCCCGCGACCCGGCCGCCCTCCTCGAGGTAGCCGACGACCTGGGTGCGGCTCGCGGCCAGCGCGCCGTGGCCGACGGCGGTGCGCACGAGCACCTGCACGAGGCGGGCGTCGTCGACCTTGGCGTCCCAGTAGCGGATGGCGCCGACGGCGGCGTCCTCGCGCAGCGACGGTGCGACCCGGCGCAGCGCCTTCCGCGACAGGTGCCGGTGCAGCGGCACGCCCTGCCCGCCGACGCGGCCGAGCAGCCCGCCGAGCACGTCGTAGAGCGCGATGCCCGCCCCGGTGTAGGCCCGCTCCCACACCCGGTGGCGCAGCGGGTAGAGGAACGGCACCGGGTGCACCAGGTGCGGGGCGAGCCGGCCGACGAGCAGGCCGCGCTCGTGCAGCGCCTCGCGGACCAGGGCGAAGTCGAGCATCTCCAGGTAGCGCAGCCCGCCGTGGACGAGTTTGCTGGCCCGGCTGGACGTGCCCGAGGCCCAGTCGCGCTGCTCGAGCAGGCCCACCGACAGGCCGCGGCTGGCCGCGTCGAGGGCGGCGCCGGCGCCGGTGACCCCGCCGCCGATCACCAGGACGTCGAGGACGTCGGCGGACATGCGGGTGAGGGCGGTCGTGCGGACCTCGGGCGAGAGGGCGGTGGACACCGGGCGGCACTCCTGGCTGGGGACGGCGGCAGGGCCCGGGGCGGGCCCGGGGCCACCGCGAGTCTCCCCCACCAGCGGCGACGGCGGGTGGTGGGACGGACACCGGCCCGCGGCGCTAGCGTCGCCGGGGCGGGCACGAGGAGGGGGACGGCGATGACCACCCAGGCGATGGACACCGCGGAGTACCTGCCGGCGCTGAGCCGGACCGACGCCCGCTTCGCCGACGCCGCCGCCGAGGCCCTGCTGGCCTCCGGGTGGCGGGCGCCGGTCCCCGGCTGTCCGGACTGGACCCTCGCCGACCTCGTGCGCCACCTCGGGGAGGTCCAGCACTTCTGGGCCTGGGTGGTGCGCACCCGCGCCGCGTCGCCGGAGGGCTACGCCGAGCCGCCGCGCCATCCCGACGACGAGTTGCTGGGCTGGTCGATGGCGCAGGCGGCGGAACTGGAGACGGCGCTGGCCGCCGCCGACCCCGCCGAGCGGGTCTGGACGTGGGCGCCCCGGCAGGACGTCGGCTGGGTGCTGCGGCGGCAGGTCCACGAGGCGGTGGTGCACACCGCCGACGTCGAGCAGGTGCTCGGCGACGTCCGGCCGATCCCCGCCGGCCTCGGGCTCGACGGCCTCGACGAGTGGCTGGAGGTCATCGTGCCCGGTGCGCTGCCCGACGGGCCGCCGCCCGGCGCGCACCCCGTCGTGCTGCACGCCATCGACGCCGGGGTGGAGCGCACGCTGTTCGCCGGGTCCCGCCCGCGCCCGGTGGCCACGCTGCGCGGCACCGCGGGCGACCTGCTGCTGGCCTGCTGGCGGCGGGTGCCGCTGGAGGTGCTCACCGTCGACGGCGACGGCCTGCAGGCGGCCGCGATGATCGGCCTGGTCGACATGGAGTGACCCGGCTCCCGGGCCGGCTCAGGGCCAGGTGACGGCGTGCCGCTCGAAGGCCTCGCCGGTCTGGATGCCGACCACGCAGAACACCAGCCCGGCCGGGTCGGTCATCTGCCAGAACGAGCCCATGTCGGCCTTCCGGCGGGCGCCCAGGGCCTCCAGCCGCGCCACCTCGGCGGGGATGTCGTCGGTCTCGACGTCGACGTGCCAGCGCGGCGGCGTCCCCTCCCCGGTGCGCTGCACCTCGAGGTGGAAGCCGTCGGCGAACGAGCCGAGCGAGTGCCAGCTCGGGTCGGTCATGTCGGGTTCGACGGGGTGGCCGGTGGCCGCCGACCAGAAGTCGAGGCCGGCGGCGTGCACGTCCGGCGGCAGGTCGAGCAGGAGGATCGCGAGGCGGCTGCGGTGCGGCATGCCCCCGGATGCTGCCCGAGCGCTCAGAACGGCGGCCAGGGCAGCGCCGGCCACTGCCCCGACGGCTCGGGGTGCAGCTTGGTGCGCAGCAGCTCGGCCACCCGCTGCTGGGTGCAGCGGACCTCGCGCCGGGTCAGGTGCTCGTGCAGCGTCTCGCCGAGGTCGCCGCGCAGGTCGTCCGCGAGCCGCTCGAGCACCTCCAGGGCGGCCAGGGGCAGCGGCTTGCCCGCCCAGCGCCACAGCAGGGTGCGCAGCTTCGGGTCGGCCGAGAAGCAGATGCCGTGGTCGACGCCGTACACGTGACCCGACGCCGTCGGGATGATGTGCCCGCCCTTGCGGTCGGCGTTGTTGACCACCGCGTCGAACACCGCCATGCGGCGCAGCCCCGGGTGGTCGGAGCGGACGAAGGCGGCCAGGTCGACGCCGGGGTCGCCGTCGATCCACAGCTGCACCATGCCGGGGCCGAACGGGCCCTCGCGCAGCACGGTGGGCGGCACGATGCCCCAGCCGGTGGCCTCGCTGACCAGCGCCGCCGACACCTCCCGCCCGGCGAGGGTGCCGTCGGGGAAGTCCCACAGCGGCCGCTCGCCGGCCACCGGCTTGTAGACGCACTCGGCCTCGAGCTCGGCGGTGCGGATGGCGCCGACGAGGGTGACGTTGCTCGCGTCGAGCATCCGCCCCTCGAGGTCGATCTCGCCCTCGACCAGGAGGGTGCGCGCCTCGGCGTCGGTGTCCGGGGCGCGCAGCTCCCGCGCAGGCCGGCCGCCGGTCACCGCCGCGCTCCGCGGTTCAGCGGCGGTAGCCGTTCTGCCGCGGGCAGACGTGCCCGGTGGGGTCCAGCGGCAGCGAGCACAGCGGGCAGGAGGGGCGGCCGGCGGCGACGACGCGACGCGCCCGGGCGACGAACGACCGGGCGGCGCCGGGGGTGATGGTCACCCGCAGCGCGTCGGGGCCCTCCTCGGCGTCGGAGAGGATGGTCTCCTCGTCGACCGGCTCGTCGGTGGCCGCCACGGCCTCGACGATGACGGCCTGGGCCTCGCCGTCCCAGGCCAGGCCCATCGCCGCGACGCGGAACTCCTCGTCGACCGGAGCGGTGAGCGGCTCGAGGTCGTCGACGTCGGCGGTGGCGGGGACGGCCGTGCCGGGCCGGGAGGCGATCTCGTCGAGCAGCTCGTCCATGCGCTCGGCGAGCACCTGCACCTGCGACTTCTCCAGCGCGACGCTGACCACGCGGCCGTCGTCGTCGGAGGCCTGCAGGTAGAAGGTGCGATCCCCGGGCTGGCCGACCGTCCCGGCGACGAACCGGGTCGGGCGCTCGAAACGGAAGACCTGGCGCGGCACGCTGCCAGGTTACGCGGGCGGTCCGACGACCGCCGTCACGTCGCGGCCGCGCCGGCGCCGCCGCCGACGACGGCGTCGGAGTCCCTGCCCCGGCGGCGACGGGGCCGCTTCTTCGGCGGCACCAGGGCGGCGACGTCACCCCCGGTGTCGTTGACCCGCAGCACGAAGGGGCGGGTCTCGGTGTAGCTGACCACCGAGATCGAGGCGGGGTCGACGACGATCCGCTGGAAGGCGTCCAGGTGCAGGCCGAGGGCGTCGGCGAGCACGGCCTTGATGACGTCGCCGTGGGAGCAGGCCAGCCAGACCGCGTCGGGACCCAGCCGGTCGTTCCACTCGCGGACGGCGGCGACCGCGCGGGCCTGGGTCTGCGCCAGCCCCTCGCCCTCGGGCCCGGGGAACACCGCCGCGGAGGGGTGCTGCTGCACCACCTTCCACAGCGGCTCCTTGACCAGCTCCTTGAGCGGCCGGCCGGTCCAGTCGCCGTAGCGGGCCTCGCCGAGCCGGTCGTCGGTGCTCAGCTCGAGCCCGCGCCCGTCGAGCACGGCCCCGGCGGTCTGCCGGCAGCGCTCCAGCGGGCTGCTGACGACCGCGGCCAGCGGCACCGGCGCGAGCCGGGCGCCCACCGCGGCCGCCTGCGCCTGCCCGGCCTCGTCGAGCTCCACGCCGGGACTCCACCCGGCCAGCACACCACCGGCGTTCGCCGTCGTCCGGCCGTGCCGCAGGAGGATGACGGTGGTCACGCGGCCGAGCGTAGGCGGACCCGCGCCGGCGTCCTCCCTCACCGCAGGGGGGGGGGGGGGGGGGGGGGGGGGGGGGGGGGGGGGGGGGGGGGGGGTGGTTGGGGGTGGGGGGTGGGGGGGTTTGGGGTGTGGGGGGGGGGGGGGGGGGGGGGGGGGGGGGGGGGGGGGGGGGGGGGGGGGGGGGGGGGGGGGGGGG
>NZ_JBJGZA010000016.1:0-93298 GCF_054050255.1 Geodermatophilus sp. SYSU D00700
CCCCCCCCCCCCCCCCCACCACCCGCCCCCCCCGCCCCCCCCCGCCCGCCCCCCCGCCCCCCCCCCCCCCCCCCCCCGGGGAGTCCGGGCCGTCACCGTCCCCGGGCGGGGGCGGGGGCGGGGGCGGGGGAGCGCCGCCGTCGTCCGGTCCCTGGGGCGGGTCGTCGTCGGGGCGGGAGTCCTCGAGCGCCTGCTCCAGGGTGTCCTCGTCGAGGCCCGGGGCGTCGAACGGGTTGCGGCGCCGGCGGTGCGGCAGCGCGAGCCGAGCGGCCACCCGGACGTCGTCCTCGGTGACCTCCTCGCGGCCGCACCAGGCGGCGTGTGCGATCGCGGTGCGGGCGGTGACCAGGTCGGCGCGCAGGCCGTCGACGTCGAAGGCCGCGCAGACGGCGGTCACCTGGCGCAGCGCGGCGTCGGAGAGGGTCACCCGTGGCAGCCGGGCCCGGGCGGCGGCGATCCCGGACGCCAGCGCCGCCTCCTCCGCCGCCCACGCCGCGGCGAACCCGGCGGGGTCGGCGTCGAAGGCGAACCGGCGGCGGACCACCTCGGCGCGCTCGGCCGGGTCGCGGGGGGCGGCGACCTCCACGGTGAGCCCGAACCGGTCGAGCAGCTGCGGGCGCAGCTCGCCCTCCTCGGGGTTCATCGTCCCGACCAGCAGGAACCGGGCGGCGTGCCGCACCGAGACACCCTCGCGCTCGACGTAGGCGGTGCCCAGCGCCGCGGCGTCGAGGAGCAGGTCGACGAGGTGGTCGTGCAGCAGGTTGACCTCGTCGACGTAGAGCACGCCCCGGTGCGCGGCGGCCAGCAGCCCCGGCTCGAAGGCCTTCACGCCCTCGGTCAGCGCCCGCTCCAGGTCCAGCGACCCGACGACGCGGTCCTCCGAGGCGCCCACCGGCAGCTCGACCAGCCGCGCCGGCCGCGTGTGCCCGGGGACCGCGTCGTGCGGCCCGTCGGGGCAGGCCGGGTCGGGCGCGGCCGGGTCGCAGGCGAAGCGGCAGCCGGGCACGACGGCGACCGGCGGCAGGACGGCGGCCAGCGCGCGCACCGTCGTCGACTTCGCCGTCCCCTTCTCGCCGCGCACCAGGACGCCCCCGATGGCCGGGGAGACGGCGTTGAGCAGCAGCGCCAGCCGCATGTCGTCCATGCCGACGACGGCGCCGAAGGGGTAGGTCATGCGGCTCGACCGCGCACGGCAGGTGTCCTCTCCCCGGGTGTCCACGCCCGGAGGTGGCAGGAGGCGTCGGCGGGAGTTCCTGACTCACCGGCACGGGACCGGCTCACAGTGGCGGGACCGCGCCGGAGTCGCACCGGGCTTCCTCCACTGCCGTCGCTGTGGCGGCGCCCATGGAACCACGCCCGACCGCAGGCGGACAGGCCGGGCCGCCGACTTGACGCAGGCCGGTCGCGGCGGGTCCCGTCTGCGGCATGGCGGGCGCCCGGCTCCTCGACGCCGCCGTGGTCGTCGCCGGCGCCGTGGGAGCCGTCGTCCTGCTCGACCGGGCCGGCGTCCCGTCCCCCGCGCTGTTCGGCGGGCTGCTGGCCGGGCTGGTCCGCGGGCTGGCCGGGCGCACCCCCGCCGACGTGCCGCGGGCCGGGCAGGCGGCCGCGCAGGCCGTCGTCGGGATCGCGATCGGCACCCTGGTCGACCCGGACACCCTCGCCGCCCTCGGCGAGGACTGGCTGCCGGTCCTGCTGGTCACCGTCGCCACGTTGCTGCTCACCGTCGCCGCCGGGCTGCTGCTGCGCCGCCAGCCGGGCATCACGCCGGTGACCGGCGCCTTCGCGATGATCGCCGGGGGCGCCTCGGGGATCACCGCCATGGCGCGCGACCTCGGCGCCGACGACCGCATGGTCGCGGTCCTGCAGTACCTGCGCGTGGTGCTCATCGTGGTGCTGATGCCGGTCGTCGCGACGACGGTCTACGGCGCCGACCCGGGCGGCGGCACCGTCCCGGCGGGACCGCCCGGCCCGGGCCGGCCCGCGGACCTGCTGTTCACCGCCGCCTGCGCGCTGAGCGGCCTGCTGCTCGCGCGGCTGGTGCGGCTGCCGGTGCCCGCCCTGCTCGGCCCCCTCCTCGTCGCGGCGGGGGCCGACCTCTCCGGGGTCTCCGGCGGTGCGGCCGTGCCCCCGGGGGTGGAGGCGGCGGCCTTCCTGCTCATCGGCCTCGCCGTCGGGGTGCGCTTCACCGTGGCGAGCCTGCGCACCGTCGGCCGGGCGCTGCCCGTGGCGCTGGGGATCATCCTCGGGCTGGTCGCCGCCTGCGCCGGCCTCGGCCTGGTGCTGTCCGCGGCCACCGGCGTCAGCCGGCTCGACGGCTACCTCGCGACGACGCCCGGCGGCCTCTACGCCGTCCTGGCCACCGCCACCGGCAGCGGCGCCGACGCCACGTTCGTGCTCGCCGTCCAGGTGCTGCGGCTGTTCGTGATGCTGCTCGCGGCCCCGCTGGTGGCCCGTCGGCTGCGCCCCCGGCCGGGGTGAGGGCGTGCGCCGGGCGCCTACCCTCGACCGGGTGACCGCGCCGAGGGAGGAGACCGAGCTGTCCGACGTCGACACCACCGAGCTGCCCGGGGACGCGGCGGCGACGGCGCAGGACGCCGTGCTGCTGTTCGTGGGCGGCCCGCTCGACGGGCGGGTGGAGATCCGTGCCGCACGCCACGGGGACCCGCTGCCCACGGTCACGCACGTGCACCTCCACGACGGGCCGAAGGTCGTCTCCCGCTACGACCTGCACCCGCTGCCCGGACAGGCCGGCGTCTACCACCTCCGCCCGCCGGGCCCGCAGCCGCGCCGCGACCGCACCGGCTGAGGGAGGTCCTCGCCTCCTCCCGCACGCACCCGCGCGGCGGGGACCGCGGCGAGCAGCAGCGCCAAGGCGGAGACGAGGGCGACGACGGGCAGCCCGGAGTGCTCGTACGCCGGCCCCAGGCCCGCGGTGCCCAGTGATGCGGCCAGGTAGGTGACGGCGCTGTAGAGCGACAGGACCGGACCGCGCGCCGGCCCGCCCGCCCGGGAGAGCAGGCCGACCAGCAGGCTCAGCCCGAGGTGGTTGGCCAGCCCCCAGGCCACGGCCAGCAGCAGGACGGTGGCGAGCGAGCCGGTGGTCAGCGGCACCAGGCCGTAGACGGCGGCCAGGACGAGGACGGCCGGGAGGAGCAGCCGGGCCGGCCCGACGCGGTCGACCCGGGCGTCGAGCAGCCCGGCGGCGCCGAAGCCCGCGCCGTAGGCGAGCGCCAGCAGCCCGGCCTGGGCGGCGCTCGCGCCCTCCTCCGCGCGGAGGTGGTGCCCCAGGTAGGCGTAGGTCGCGTAGAAGGCGCCCATGTAGGCCAGGACGACGAGCAGCAGCGGGCGCACGCCCGGTCGCCGCAGGGCCGCCGCGTACCCGGTGCCGCTGCCGCCCTCGCGCGGGGCCCGCGGCTCCGGGAGGCGCCCGAGCAGCCCGACGAGCACCAGCGACAGCGCGGCGACCCCGGCGAGGGTGCCGCGCCACCCGACGGCGCCGCCGGCCGCCGCGGCCAGCGGCACGGCCACCACCATGGCCACCGACCAGCCGAGGAGCACCCGGCCGACCGCGCGGGTCTGCGCGCTGGCCGGCGCCAGCTCCCCTGCGGTGGCGTAGGCGGCGGGCAGCAGCACACCGGCGGCTGCGCCGGCGACGGCCTGGCCGGCGGCCAGCCACACCCAGTGCTGCGCAGTCGCCGAGAGCAGCAGCCCGGCCGACAGCACCGCCGCGGCGGCGCGCAGCACGGTGCGTCGTGGCAGCCGGTCGGCGGTCCTCCCCAGCGCGAGCGCCGACACCGCGGTGGCCAGGCCGTAGGCGCCCGCGGCCCGGCCGACCGCTGCCGGGCCGGTGCCCAGCGACCGGGCGACGTCGACGAACAGCGGGGCGAGCAGCAGCGACTGTGCGCCCACGACGGCCACCGCCGCCATGAGCAGCCACGGTGCGGACCCGAGCCGGACGGCCCCGGTCGGGCGGTTCGGGAGGCTGGGCACGCCCCGACCGTAGGACCGAAAGCGGTTCAGCGATACGGGCCTGTGGCCGAACGGTGTCGAGTCCGTATGCTGTTCGGCCGTAACCGGTGAGGGGATGAGGCGTGGACGCCACGGACCGAACGCTGTTGGGTCTGCTGCAGGACGACGCCCAGTCGTCCTACGCGGAGCTCGGTCGCGCCGTGCACCTCTCGCCCGCCGCGGTGCACGAGCGGGTGCGCCGGCTGCGCCGCGACGGCGTCATCCGGCGCACCACGGTCGAGGTGGACCCCGACGCGCTGGGACGCCACCTGCTGGCCTTCGTCGAGGTCGACACCGAGGGCTGGGTGACCGAGCCGCTGGCCGAGGCGGTCCGGGACGACCCGCGCGTCGAGGAGATGCACTCGGTGGCCGGGGACACGCACTTCCTCGTCAAGGTGCGGGTCGCCGGCCCGAACGACCTGCAGGACCTGCTGCGCGACCTGTACGCCGTCACCGGCGTCCGCAACACCCGCACCCGCGTGGTGCTGCAGACCTACGTCGAGCGCGGCCCGAGCCCGGTGCCGCCGGTGCCGGCGGGCTGAGCCCTCACCACCCCTGGACGCGGCGCGCGGCGGCCACCACCCGGTCGAACACCGCCCGGTCCAGGGCCGCGCCCTCGCGGCGCACCTCCGCGGGGTCGAGGACGAGCAGGCGGTCCAGCCGCACCTCGCTCGGCCGGCCCTGCCGGTCCCAGCCGCCGCGGCCGACGTCCATCCACGTCCGGCCGTGCCGGGCCTCGTCGGCGGCGTCGCGGTCGTGGTCCCTGCTGGTGAGCGCCAGCCCCACCAGGTCCGCCCCGCGCCGGCCGAGCACCAGCACCGGGCGGTCCTTGCCCCGCCCGTCGCCCTCGTCGTAGGGCGCCCAGGCCCACACCACCTCGCCGGGGTCGGGCCGGCCGTCGGCCCGCGGGCGGTACTCCGTGTCGACGCCGGCGGGCGGGCGCTGCCCGGTGGCGCGTGCCGGGCGGGGTGTGGGACGGCGACCGGCCGCGGCGGCGGTGCGCACGAGCGACAGGACGGCGTCCACCAGACGGCGCGAGCGGCTCATGCGCGCACCGTACGGATCGGCGAGGGGACACGCCGTCACAACTGACTCGTTCGTCACACCGGTACCAAATCGGGCCGGTTCTGGTTCCGGAGCGTCGTTCCTGGGCACCATCGAGTCACGGAGCGCGCAGCCACCGCGCCCGGGAGAGGGGACTCCCCATGACCTCGGCCCAGCCCGTCATCGCCGCCGTCCCGCTGGCGCGCGAACCCCGCGCCAGCGTGCTCGCCGCCTTCCAGCTGGTCGAGGACGCCAGGTACCTGGGCGCCGGACGCGGACGCCGGCGCCGGCGGACCCGCCGCATCGCCGAGCGCACCGTGGTCTCCCGCCGCCTCGCCCGGGACCTCCCCGTCGGCTGACCGGGCCCGCCGCGCTCCCCGAGCCGTCAGGCGACGCAGAACTCGTTGCCCTCCGGGTCGGCCAGCGTCACCCAGTCGAAGGGACCCTGCGAGGCCCGCCACAGCTCGGTGGCGCCGAGCGCCAGCAGCCGCGCCACCTCGGCCTCCCGCCGGTCGTCGCCGACCCGCAGGTCGAGGTGCAGGCGGTTCTTGACCGTCTTGCCCTCGGGGACGCGCTGGAACAGCACCCGCGGGCGGTCCGGGTCGGGCGAGGTGACGGCCGCACCCGAGGCCCACACCAGGGCGCCGCGGTGCGTGGTGGTGTCGGCCTCGGAGGCGTGCCCGGCCTCGACCGTCCGCCGGATGAACGCCTCGTCCTGCGGCTCCACCTGCCAGCCCAGCGCCTCCGCCCACCAGTCCGCCTGCGCGTGCGGGTCGGCCGAGTCGATCACCACCTGGAAGTCGGTCGCCATGCCCGCAGCCTGGCAGCCCCTGGTGACGTTCTGGAACGGCCGCCCTCCAGGGGCCCGCGCCGAGCGTGCGAGGCGTGGGGAGGACGGTGGTCCTCCTACAACTCCAGTGCCAGCTCCGCGCGGATCGTCGCGTCGTCGGGCAGCGGCGTCTCCAGCCGGCAGTGGTCGCGGATCATGACGCCGAAGGGTGGCAACGCCGCGCGGTCGATCCGCGCGTCGGGGTCCCACAGCCGCGAGCGCATGACCGCCTTGGCGCACTGCAGGTAGGCGCGCTGCACGGTGACGACCAGCAGCGAGCGCGGCGCCCGCCCGAACTCGGTGAGGTCGAGGTCGAGGGCGTCGGCGGGCAGCAGCTGCCCGGTGCCGTAGACCTTGAGCGTCTCCTCGACGCCGGGCACGAAGAACAGCAGCGCCACGCGCGGGTTGACCGCCACCTTGCGCAGGCTGTCGAGCCGGTTGTTGCCCTGCCGGTCGGGCAGCACCAGCCGGCGCTCGTCGAGCACCCGCACGAAGCCCGGGTCCCCGCCGCGCGGGGAGATCTCCGGCCAGCCGTCGGCGTCGGCCGTGGACATCGTGAGGAACGGCGAGAGCCCGATGAACGAGCGGCAGTGGGTGTCGAGGTGGTCGATCTCCTTGTCGACGACCAGCTGCGAGGGCGGGCGGTACCCCGCGAGGACGGGGTCGGGAGCGGGCGCGCCGTCGTCGGGCATGGCGACGACGGTAACCGCCGGACCCGCCCGCCCGGCTAGCCTGCCT
Organism: Geodermatophilus sp. SYSU D00700; assembly: GCF_054050255.1. Taxonomy (NCBI): domain Bacteria; kingdom Bacillati; phylum Actinomycetota; class Actinomycetes; order Geodermatophilales; family Geodermatophilaceae; genus Geodermatophilus; species Geodermatophilus sp. SYSU D00700. Next base: position 6,620 of record NZ_JBJGZA010000016.1, read on the forward strand.
GCCCGTGCCGGTCACCTGGAGCTCCCCGGTCCGCTTCGTCGAGTGCGACCAGCAGGGCGTCGTGTTCAACGCGCACTACCTGGTCTGGGCCGACGAGGCCAGCAACCTGTGGTGGGCCTCGCTCGGCCTGCCGTGGGACGAGATCGCCGCCCGCGCCGACCCGGTGGTCAAGGCCAGCACGCTGGAGTGGTCGTCGTCGGCCCGGTGGGGCGACACGGTGACCGTCGAGGCCGAGTCCGAGCGGGTGGGCCGCACCAGCGTGACCGTGCGGTTCACCGTCCGCGTGGGGGAGCGGGTGTGCTGCGTCGTCCGCAACACCTACGTCGGCACGGCCGGTGGCGCGCCCGTGCCCTGGCCCGACGACGTGCGCGAGCGGCTCACCGCCGGCTGAGCGCGCCCCCGGGAGGGAGCAGGGACAGGTCTGCGGGCGGGCCCTGCTCGACCAGCCGGCGCAGCGCGTCGGTGTCGGCGTGCTCGGCCACGAGGTCGCCGAGAGCGTCCAGGCGCTGCTCGCGCACCGCGGCGAAGGAGGTGTCCGGCGCGGGCGTGAACCGCCGGCCGGCCGCATGGGCGACCTCGGCGAGGAAGGCCCGCCGGAAGCCGTCGTTCTCCAGGGCGCCGTGCCAGGTGGTGCCCCACACCGACCCGACCCGGCCGCCGTCGAGGAAGGGCTCGGCCCCGTCCCCGTAGTCGACCAGGCCGTGGTGGATCTCGTAGCCGCGCACCGGGTGGCCGAGGGCCGCCCCGGACGGGCGGCCCAGCGTCTTCTCCCGCGCGAACCGGACGTCGGCCGGCAGCAGCCCGAGGCCGGCGACCGTGCCGGCGCGCGACTCGACGTCGTCGGTGATGGTCCGGGCGAGCATCTGGTGCCCGCCGCAGATGCCCAGCACCGGCCGGCCCTCGGCGGCCCGCCGGACGACGGCGCCGGCCAGCCCGGTCGAGCGCAGCCACGCCAGGTCGGCCACGGTCGAGCGGGTGCCCGGGAGGACGACGAGGTCGGCGTCGGCGGCCTCCTCGGGGCGGGTGACGAAGCGGACCAGGACGCCGGGCTCGGCGGCCAGTGCGTCGACGTCGGTGGAGTTCGACAGCCGCGGCAGCCGCGCCACGGCCACCCGCAGCACGTCCTCCCCGTGCGGCGGCCCGGCCGCGGAGACGCCGGTGGGGATGCCCAGGGAGTCCTCCACGTCGAGCGCCGCGCCGGGGAGCCAGGGGAGCACGCCGAGGGTGGGCCGGCCGGTGAGCGCGGTGAGCTGGTCCAGCCCGGGGCGCAGCAGCCGGACGTCGCCGCGGAACTTGTTGACCAGGAACCCGGCGACCAGCCGCTGGTCGGCGGGGGGCATGAGCGCGACGGTGCCGTAGAGGGCGGGGAAGACGCCGCCGCGGTCGATGTCGCCGACGACCACCACCGGCAGGCCCGCCGCGGTGGCCAGGCCCATGTTGGCGATGTCGTCGGCGCGCAGGTTGATCTCGGTGGGGGAGCCGGCGCCCTCGCACACGACGACGTCGAACCGCGACCGCAGGTCGGCCAGGCTGGCCAGCACCTGCTCGAGCAGCGCCGCCTTCATCGGCCGGTAGGACAGCGCGGTCACCTCGGCCACCGGCCGGCCCAGCACGACGACCTGGCTCGCGTCCTCGCCGCCGGGCTTGAGCAGCACCGGGTTCATCGCCGCCTCGGGCTCCACGCCCGCGGCCGCCGCCTGCATGGCCTGCGCCCGCCCGATCTCGGCGCCGTCGGCGGTGACCACCGAGTTGTTGCTCATGTTCTGCGCCTTGAACGGCGCCACGCGCACGCCCTCGCGGGCCAGCCAGCGGCAGATGCCGGCGGTGACGACGGACTTGCCGGCGTCGGAGGTGGTGCCGGCGACGAGGAGCGCGCCGCTCACGGCGTGGCGGGGGGAGCGACCGGGGAGGTCCGCTGCTGCCCCCACCCGGCCTTCTCCTGGCCCGACAGCTCCGCGATCGCCTCCATGATCCGGTCGGTGACCTCCCGGCGCGGCCGTCCCCTGCCGGCCTGCCCGCGGTGCTCGGGGAAGGTCAGCGCCGGGCCGAAGGTGACCGACACCCGGTGGGGGCGCGGCCAGCGGGAGTCGACCGGCTGCACCCGGTCGGTCCCGGCGACGGCGACCGGCACCACCGGGCAGTCGGCGGTGAGCGCCAGCCAGGCGACGCCGGTCTTGCCCCGGGCCAGCCGGCCGTCGCGGGACCGGGTGCCCTCGGGGTAGATGCCGAAGCCCTCACCGCGCCGCAGCACGCCCAGGGCGGTGTCGAGGGCCCCCTGCGCGGCGCGCGAGGTCTCCCGCTCGACGGGCACCGCGCCCAGCGCGGTGAACAGCGTGCGGGTGAGCCACCCGCCGATGCCGGGCGAGGTGAAGTACTCGGCCTTGGCCAGGTAGTGCACGCGGCGCGGGGCGGCGAGCGGGATGACGATGCTGTCCATGAAGGACAGGTGGTTGCTCGCGATGATGACCGCGCCGGTGGCCGGCACGTTCTCCCGTCCCCGCACCCGCGGCCGCAGCAGCAGGTGGAACAGCGGCCTGAGCAGGAACCGCGCGACGAGGTAGAACACGCCGTCCACCTCCCTCGGTCCGGCCCGCCCGCCGGACCCCCCGGGGCATCCTCCCCTGCCGCCGGGAGGAGGACGGCGGCAGGGGAGGCGACCGGGTCAGTGCCCGGAGCCGGGAGGCGGACAGGCGTCGCGCAGGATCTCCCGCACCTGGGCCGACAGCGGCCGGCGGCCCGAGGCCGAGGCCACCACGTCGACGGCGACGTCGCGGACCTTGCGGTGGGTGTGGCTGGAGATGTGTGCCAGCAGGTCGAAGGCCACCTGGTCACCGCAGCCGGTGAGCAGCATCAGCACGCCCTTGGCCTGCTCGATCGGGGCCCGGCTGGCCATGGCGGCCCGCAGCTGGTCCACCTCGACCTCCAGGGCCCGGACGCGCTCCTCGCCGGCGGCCGGCCGCGGGCTCTCCACGACCAGGCCCTCGACGGCGACGACGCGGCCCTCGTCGTCGAGCCGCGGCTCCCCGAGCAGGATCGCGGCGCGGTGCCCGCCGTCGTCGGTGCGGATCCGCACCTCGAGGCAGAAGGCCTGCCCACCGGTGAGCGCCGCGGACAGGGCGTCGATCGTCCGCGGCCGGTCGTCGGGGTGCTGCGCCTCCAGCAGCGCCTCGGTGCAGGCGCCGGCGCCGTCGGCGGGAAGTCCGTGCAGGGCGCTCATCTCCGCCGACCACTCCCACTCGCCGGTGGCGCGGTCGTACCTCCAGCGCCCGGCCAGCCGGGTGCGCCGGCCGGTGGGCAGCGGAGGTGCCGGCGGGCGCGACGGGGGTGCGGCACCGGCGCCCCGCAGGTCGACGGGACGGTGGCGCGGCAGGAGTCGGGACGGGGTCGACGTCATGGTGCTCTCCGGGTGGCGCACCGGGCAGCGCCCGGCGATGGCCGCTCAGCCGGCTGTTCGACCGTCTGCGGTTGCCGGTGCTGGACCGGCCGCTCTCGTCTCCTGAGACCGTAGTCGCCCGGGGCGGCGGGCGCACGCCGTCCGGGCGCATCGACGGGACGCGGGTCACACGACCGTGGCCGGCCGCGCCTGCCGCCGGACGGCCGGACCGCTTTGCAGAGCGGCGTCCACCGAGGCCAGCGTGGCCACCGCGGCGCGCAGCCGGTCCGGCGGCAGGGTGAAGGGCAGCCGCAGGCGGTCGTCGAAGAGCGTCCCGGTGCCGAAGACGCGCCCCTCCGCCAGCAGCAGGCCCAGCGGTGCCGCGGCGGCCACGAGCGCGGCGGAGCTGGTCCCCGGTGGCAGCGCGCACCACGCCGACAGCCCGCCGCCGGGGCGGGGCGCGCTCCAGTGCGGCAGTCGCGCGGCCACCTCGGCCAGCAGCACCTCCCGGCGTTCCCGCAGCAGCGCGCGGCGGCCGGCCAGCACGGCGTCGAGGTCGCGGACCAGCGCCGCCGCGGCGACCTGGTCGAGCAGGCCGACCGACAGCTGCCGGCGGCCCAGGGTGGCGGCCAGCGAGGCGGCCAGCGCGGCGTCGGTGCGCAGCCAGCCGATCCGCAGCCCGCCCCAGACGGCCTTGGACAGCCCGCCGACGGTCACCGTGGCGGCGTCGGGCAGGCCGGCGGCGTAGGGCGGCAGCGGCCCCTGCTCGTCGAGCCACAGCTCCGCGGTGACCTCGTCGACGACGGTGAGCACGCCCTGCTGCCACAGGGTCGCGGCCAGCCGCCGCCGGCCGGCCGCCGACAGCCGCGCGCCGCTGGGGTTGGAGAAGTCGGGCATCAGGAAGGCCAGCCGCGGGCTGCTCTGCCGGACGGCGAGGTGGGCGGCACCGACGACGGCGTCGGGGTCGGCGGCGTCGACGCCCACCGGCACGCACCGCCCGCCGGCCGCCGTCACCATGCCGATCGCGCCGGGGTAGGTGGGGTGCTCGACCAGCACCCGGTCCCCGGGCTGCAGCAGTGCCTCGACCACCGTCGCGGTGGCGTCGCCGGTGCCGACGGTGACCACGACCTGCTCGGGGTCGGTGGGCAGGCCGCGGGCGGTGTAGCGGTCGGCGACCGCCGCGCGCAGCTCGGGCAGCCCGCCGGGCGCGTAGCCGTGGCCGGCGGCGAGGGCGGGCAGCCGGGACAGCGCCTGCTGGTAGGCGGGCAGCAGCTCGGGCGCGGCCTCGGGCGCGGCGTGCGCGAGGTCGAGCACCTCCGGGTCGGTGGCCGGCGCGGTCCACACCGCGTCCACCGGCGGCGCCTCGAGCACGGTGCCGGCGCCGTGGCGGGTGCTGGCGCGGCCCTGCTCCCGCAGCAGCCGGTAGGCCGACGCGACGGTGACCCGGCTGACCGTCAGCGCCGCGGCCAGGTCCCGCTCGGCGGGCAGCCGGCTCCCCGGGGGGAGCCGGCCCAGCGCGACGAGCTCACCGATCCGGCGGGCCAGGCCGGCGTACCGGGGACCGGGTGCGTCGTCCAGTGGCCCGACCAGCCTGGCCAGCTCCGCGGCAGTGGACTGGCCCCGCTCCAGTGGCATGCAGGCCACCATGCCGGATTGGACTCGTCTCGTCCAGTGCAGATGGTGCCACTGTCGTGGTCATGACCACCGGATCAGTCCTCGTGCTCCTGTTCCTGCTCGCCGTGGGCGGCCTGGCCGCCGGCACGCTGGTCGTCGCGGTGCGCGGCGGGCGCGGGCCGGCCGACCCGCCGGCCAGCCACCTCCACACCGATCCGGCCGGCTTCCCCGTGCTCCCGGAGCCGCGCGGGGCCCTGCACCGGCGCGGTCCCCGGACCGGTCAGCCGCGGCGGAGCAGCCGGCCGGCCGCGGCCAGCGCCGCCGCGGCCAGCCACACCGCCCGCGACAGGCGGACCGCCCGGGCGACGTCGTCGCTGTCCGGCGCCCGGCCGTCGCCGAGCACCGGCCGGTCCTCCACCCTGCTGCCGTAGACGTTGCGCCCGCCCAGCCGCAGTCCCAGCGCGCCGGCCGCCGCGGCCTCGCAGCGGCCGGCGTTGGGGCTGGGGTGGGCGGCGCCGTCGCGGCGCCAGACGCGCAGCGCCCCGCGCGGGGAGCCGCCGGCCAGCGGTGCGAGGGCGACGGTGAGCGCGGCGGTCAGCCGGGCGGGCAGCCAGTTGGCGACGTCGTCGGCGCGGGCGGCGGCCCAGCCGAAGAGGGCGTACCGCGGGGAACGGTGACCCACCATCGCGTCGAGGGTGTTGACCGCGCGGTACCCGAGCAGCCCGGGCAGCCCGGCCAGCGCGCCCCACACCAGCGGTGCGACGGCGGCGTCGGAGGTGTTCTCCGCGACCGACTCGACGGTGGCGCGGGCCAGCTCCCCGGCGCCGAGCGCCGAGGGGTCCCGCCCGGCCAGCGTGGGCAGCAGTGCCCGGGCGGCGGGCAGGTCCCCGGCCGCCAGCGCACCGGCCATCGCCCCGGCGGCCCGGCCGAGCGAGGTGCCGCCGAGCACCGTCCAGGTGGCGAGGGCGACCGCGGCCGTGCGCGCTGCCGGCCGGTCCCGGGTGGCCCGGTCGACCGCCGTCCCCAGGCCCGCGGCCGCGGCGACGAGCACCGCGGCGTGGCCGGCCCCGGCCGCCCGGGAGTCCCGCCACAGGCGGCGCTCCAGCGCGGCGGCGAGCGAGCCGAAGCCCGCCACCGGGTGCCGCCGGGCGGGGTCGGCCAGCAGCAGGTCGGCGCCCGCGCCGAGCGCCAGGCCGAGAGCGGAGGCGACGTCTCGGCGGCGGGGCACGACGTCCATCCTGCCCAGGGCGCTTCCTAGGATCGCGGCCATGCGCCTGCCCGGCCGTTACGACGGCGTCGCCCGGCCGATCGTCACCTACGGCAGCAACGAGGTGCTGCACCGCCCGACCGCCCCCGTCACCGAGTTCGACGAGCGGCTGCGCCGGCTGGTGCTCGACATGTTCGCCAGCATGCGCGAGGCCGACGGCGTGGGGCTGGCCGCGAACCAGATCGGCGTCGACGCACGGGTGTTCGTCATCGACTGCCCCGACGCCGACGGCGAGGACGTCGTCGGCTACGTCGTCAACCCGTCGCTGACGCCGGTGCAGCCGGCCGACGGCGAGCCGGCGGAGGAGGTCACCGAGGAGGGCTGCCTCTCGGTGCCCGGGCCCTACGCCGAGCTCCCCCGGGCCTTCCGCGCCCGGGTCGAGGGCGTGGACGTGACGGGCCGTCCGGTCTCCATCGAGGCGACCGGCATGGCCGCCCGGTGCCTGCAGCACGAGGTCGACCACCTCGACGGCGTCGTCTACGTCGACCGGCTGCCCGCGGAGCTGCGCGAGCGGCTGCTGGCCGAGGCCGCCGGGCCGGAGGGGGAGCTGCCGGCGTGAGCGGGACGGCGGAGGCCGCCGAGCCGGCGCCGCCCGCGCCGGTCGTCGTCGTGGGGATCGGCGCGGACGGGTGGGACGGGCTGGCGCCCACCTCCCGCGCCGAGGTCGAGCGCGCCGACGTGCTCCTCGGCAGCGCCCGGCAGCTGGACCTGGTGCCCGGGGAGGTGGGTGCCGAGCGGGTCCCGTGGCCCTCGCCGCTCACCGAGGCCCTGCCCGGGCTGGTCGAGCAGCACGCCGGCCGCGCGGTCGTGGTGCTGGCCAGCGGCGACCCGATGCTGTCGGGGATCGGCACCACGCTCACCCGGCTGCTCGGCGCCGGCCGGGTGCGGGTGCTGCCGGCGCCGTCGTCGGTGTCGCTGGCCTGCGCCCGGCTGGGCTGGGCGGTGGAGGACACCGAGGTGGTCACCCTGGTCGGCCGGCCGATCGAGCTGCTGCACCCGCACGTGCAGCCCGGCCGGCGGCTGCTGGTGCTCGGGTCCGACGGCGAGACCCCGGCCCAGGTGGCCGCGCTGCTGGCCGGCCGGGGGTACGGGCAGAGCCTGCTCACCGTGCTCGGCGGCCTGGGCGGCCCCGACGAGGAGGTGCGCACCGGCACCGCGGCCACCTGGTCGCAGCCGGCGCCGGCGCTGGTGGTCACCGCCGTCGAGTGCCGTGCCGACCGGGGCACGATGCCGCTGCCCACCACGCCCGGACTGCCCGACGGTGCCTACGAGTCCGACGGGCAGCTCACCCGCTCCGAGGTCCGCGCGGTCACGCTGGCCCGGCTGGCGGCGGTGCCGGGACAGCTGCTGTGGGACGTCGGCGCCGGCGCGGGGTCGATCGGCATCGAGTGGATGCGGGCCCACCGCACCTGCCGCGCCGTCGCCGTCGAGGCCTCCGCGGAGCGCGCCGAGCGGATCGCCCGCAACGCCACCCGGCTCGGCGTGCCCTACCTGCGGGTGGTGCACGGGCACGCGCCCGAGGTGCTGTCCCGGCTGGGCGCCCCCGACGCGGTGTTCATCGGCGGCGGGCTGACCACGCCGCTGCTGGTCGAGACGTGCTGGGACGCCCTGCCGCCGGGCGGGCGGATGGTGGCCAACGCGGTGACGGTGGAGAGCGAGGCCGTGCTCGCCCAGTGGCACGCCGAGGTGGGCGGTGACCTGGTGCGGGTGGAGGTGTCGCGGGCCGAGCCGGTGGGGTCGTTCACCGGCTGGAAGCCGGCGATGCCCGTGACGATCTGGTCGGTGACCCGGTGGTGATGGGCGCGACGAGTGGGGGCCGGAGGCCTCCGCGAGGAGCGGCCGGGTGGGCTCCTCGTGGCAGGGGACGGCACCTGGTCGCGGTGTCGTCCGGTAGGACGACGGTGTCATCGTGACGGTGCACTTCATCGGGGCCGGGCCCGGGGCCGCCGACCTCGTCACGCTGCGGGCGGCGCGGATCATCGCGTCCGCCCCGGTGTGCCTCTACGCCGGCGCGCTGGTGCCCCGCGAGCTGCTCGACACCGCCCCGCCCGGCGCCCGCCTGGTCGACACCGCCGACCTCGACCTCGACGCGATCACCGCCGAGCTGGTCGCCGCGCACGAGGCCGGTCTCGACGTCGCCCGGCTGCACTCGGGGGACCCCAGCGTCTACAGCGCGATGGCCGAGCAGATGCGCCGGCTCGACGCCGCCGGCGTCCCCTACGACGTCGTCCCGGGGGTGCCCGCGTTCGCCGCGGCCGCCGCGTCGCTCAAGCGGGAGCTGACCGTGCCCGGCGTCGGGCAGACCGTCGTGCTCACCCGCACGTCGGCGCGGTCGACACCGATGCCGCCGGGGGAGCAGCTGGCCGCGTACGCCGCCACCGGCGCGACGCTGGTGCTGCACCTGGCCGTGCAGCGCATCGCCCAGCTCGCGCCGCAGCTCGCCGAGCACTACGGCGACGACGGCCCGGTCGCCGTCGTGGCCCGGGCCAGCCGCGACGACGAGCTGGTGCTGCGCGGCACGCTCGCCGACATCGCCGCGCAGGTCGAGGCCGCCGGGGTGAGACGGACGGCGGTCGTCGTCGTGGGCCCGGTGCTCACCGCGGAGCAGTTCCCCGACAGCCACCTGTACTCGACGGCGCGGTGCCGTCAGGCCTGACCCACGATCGCCCCGGCGCGGTCGACCACCACGACGTCGACCGCCACCGGGGCGCCGCGCAGCACCCCCAGCGCCGTCTCGCGGGCAGCGGCGGCGACCAGGTCGCCCAGCGGCAGCCCGGCGGCCTGGCACTGCCGCAGCGCGTCGAGCGCGGTGTTCGCGCCGCGCACGCCCTCGACCAGCGCCGGGTCGCCGCCGGCGCCGGCCACCCGGTCGGCCAGCGACGCGAAGGACACCTGGGAGCGGCCCGAGTGCAGGTCGAGGTGGCCGTCGGCGAGCTTGGCCAGCTTGCCGATGCCGCCGGCCACGGTCAGCCGCGGCACCGGGTGGCGGCGCAGGTACTTGAGCACGGCGCCGGCGAAGTCGCCCATGTCCAGCAGCGCGTCCTCGGGCAGGCCGTGGAGCTGCTGCACCGTCCGCTCGCTGGTGGATCCGGTGCACCCGGCCACGTGCCGATGCCCGGCGGCGCGGGCGACGTCGATGCCGCGGCGGATCGAGTCGATCCACGACGAGCACGAGTACGGCACGACCACGCCGGTGGTCCCCAGCACCGAGAGCCCGCCGACGATGCCCAGCCGCGGGTTCCACGTCCGCCGCGCCAGTTCCTCCCCGTGCTCGATGGACACCTCGACGACGACGTCGCCGCTGCCGCCGTGCCGGTGCGCCACCATGGCCACGTGCGCAGCGATGAACCGCCGTGGCATCGGGTTGATCGCCGGCTCGCCCACCGCCAGCGGGAGGCCGGGCTTGGTCACCGTGCCCACGCCCTCGCCGGCCCGGAAGACGACGCCGCTGCCGGGCTCGCCGTGGGTCACCCGCACGCCCACCAGCGCACCGTGGGTGACGTCGGGGTCGTCGCCGGCGTCCTTGACCACCGCCGCGCGGGCCGCGCCGGGCTCCAGCGACTCCCGGGCCAGCGCGAAGGACGGGTGCCGGTCGTTCGGCAGGTCGATGGTCACCGGGTCGGGGAACTCGCCGGTGAGCAGCGCGGTGTAGGCCGCGGTGGTGGCCGCCGTCGCGCACGCGCCGGTGGTCCAGCCGTGCCGCAGCCCGGAGGCGCCGTCCCTGCTCACGGGCCCATGATCCCCGGCGGCCGGGTCCTGAGCGGACAGGGGCGGGTGCATCGCAGCGAGGGACGAGCGAGGAGCGGAGCGCCCCGCGGGAGCGAGGGGGAGGCGCGGTGAGCGGGCAGGTCCTGGTGCTCGGCGGCACCGCCGAGGCGCGGCGGCTGGCCACCGAGCTGGTGGCCGGCGGGGTCGACGTCCTCTCCAGCCTCGCCGGGCGGGTGGCCGACCCGCTGCTGCCCGAGGGCCGGGTGCGGGTCGGCGGGTTCGGCGGTGCCGACGGGCTGGCCGACTGGCTGGCCACGCACCGGCCGGCCGCCGTCGTGGACGCCACCCACCCCTTCGCTGCGCGGATCACCGCCAACGCGGCCGCGGCCGCGGCCCGGCACCGCACCCCGCTGCTGCGGCTCCAGCGCCCCGGGTGGGCGCCGGGCCCGGGCGACGACTGGCGCTACGTGGACTCGCTGGCCGCGGCGGCCGAGGCGGTGCGCGGCCGCGGCACGGTCTTCCTCACCACCGGCCGGCAGGGGGTGGGCGCCTTCGCCGCGCTGCCGGGCCGGGTGCTGGTGCGGGCGGTGGACCCGCCCGACGAGCCGCTGCCGGCGGGGGCGGTGCTGCTGCTCGCCCGCGGCCCGTTCACGGTGGAGGAGGAGGTGGCGCTGATGCGCGACCACGGCGTGGACGTCGTCGTCGCCAAGGACTCCGGCGGGCACCTTACCGAGGCCAAGCTGGTGGCCGCCCGGCAGCTCGGGCTGCCCGTCGTGCTGGTGCGCCGGCCACCGCTGCCCGCCGGGGTGACCGTGGTCGGCACGGTGGAGGAGGCGCTGCGCTGGGTGCGGGAAACCGCTTGAGACCGGCCGGTTCCGGATCGGAGGATGGCTCCTCGTGGAACCGATGACCGAGGCCCAGGTGCGCCGCTCCTTCGTGAACTGCTCGAAGGGCGAGGCGAACTCGGCGACCCTGCCGCGCGACCTCGCCGACCTGCCGTGGGACGAGCTCGAGGTGCTCGGCTGGCGGGACGCGAAGGCGCCGCTGCGCGGCTACCTCGTCGTCCAGCGGGAGGGCCGGCCGGTGGGCGTGGCGCTGCGGGCCGCCGACACCCGGATGTCGGTCCGCCGCAGCGTGATGTGCCTGCTCTGCCGGTCGACGCACGCCGGCGACGCGGTCTCGCTGTTCACCGCCCGGCGCGCCGGTGAGGCCGGGCGCAACGGCAACACGGTGGGCACCTACGTCTGCGCCGACCTCGGCTGCGCCGTCCGCGCCCGCAGCGAGATCCCGCCGTGGCTGCGTGACCGCGACCCGCTCCTCGTGGGCGAGGAGCGGGTCGCGGAGCTGCGCGGACGGGTGGCGGAGTTCGTCGACGCCGTCCTGGGGTGAGCCGCCGGCCCGCCCGGGTCCGGGCCCCCGCTCACCCGGACGGGCCGTCCACCGGCGGCAACGGGTAGCGGAGGGCTCCGCGGGCTACCTACCGGGGGTGACCGGACCCGTTCCGCTGACCGACGCGCTGCAGGAGCTCCGCGACGCCGTGGCGCATGCCCCGCTCGGCCTGGCCACGCCCGGCCGCGAGGCCACCGTCCGCACCGCGCGGGCCGTCGTCGACCAGGTCGACGACTACCTGCTGCCCCGGCTGCGCGACCTCGACGCCCCGCTGCTGGCGGTGGTCGGCGGTTCCACCGGCGCGGGCAAGTCCACGCTGGTCAACAGCGTGCTCGGGGCGCGGGTCACCACGCCCGGCGTGCTGCGCCCCACCACCCGGGCACCGGTGCTGGTGTGCTCGCCGGCCGACCTCGCCGCGTTCTCCGGCGACCGGGTGCTCCCGCACCTGCCGCGCACCACCGGCGCGGGCGACAGCGTCCGCGACGTCGCCGGCGGGCTGCGGCTGGTGCCCAGCGACGCGCTCCCGCCGGGGCTGGCGCTGATCGACGCCCCCGACGTCGACTCCGTGGTGGAGGCCAACCGCGACCTCGCCGGGCAGCTGCTGTCGGCCGCCGACCTGTGGGTCTTCGTGACGACGGCGGCGCGCTACGCCGACGCGGTCCCGTGGGACCTGCTGCGGACGGCGCAGGAGCGGGGCACCGCGCTGGCCGTCGTCCTCGACCGGACGCCGCCCGAGGCGGTGACCGAGGTCGCCGACGACCTGGCCGGGATGCTGCAGCGCGGCGGGCTGGGCGGCGCGCGGCTGTTCGTCGTCGAGGAGCGGCCGCTGGCCGACGGGTTCCTGCCCGAGGACCAGGTCGCCCCGCTGCGCGACTGGCTGCGCGGCCTGGCCGCCGACCAGGAGCAGCGGGCCGCCGTGGTCCGGCAGACGCTGGCCGGTGCGCTGGAGAGCCTCGACGGGCGGGTCGCCGCGGTGGCCGCGGGGGTCGACGAGCAGGCCGCGGCGGCCACCGCCCTGGCCGACGCCGCCGAGGCCGCCTACGACGGCGCGCGCGACGCCGTCGCCGAGGGCGTGGGCAACGGCAGCCTGCTGCGCGGCGAGGTGCTCGCCCGCTGGCAGGACTTCGTCGGCACCGGCGAGTGGATGCGCTCGCTGCAGAACCAGGTGGGCCGGCTGCGCGACCGCCTCGGGGCCGCGCTGAGCGGCCGGCCGACGACGGCCGACTCGCTGTCGGGGGCGCTGGAGTCCGGCGTCGAGACGCTGATGCGGTCCGAGGCCGACCGCGCCGCCGACCGCACGGTGACCGCGTGGCGGTCGCTGCCCGGCGGCGGGCCGCTGGTGGCCGGGCGCGAGGAGGCGCTGGGCGCCGCCTCGCCGGAGTTCGCGCCGGCCGCCGCCGACGAGGTGCGCGACTGGCAGGGCTTCGTGCTCGACCTGGTCCGCGAGGAGGGGGCGAGCCGGCGCTCGCGGGCGCGGCTGCTGTCCTGGGGGGTCAACGGCGCCGGGGCGGTGGTGATGGTCGCCGTGTTCGCCTCGACGGCGGGGCTGACCGGCGCGGAGCTCGCGGTCGCCGGCGGCACCACCGCCGTGGGGCAGCGGGTGCTCGAGGCGGTGTTCGGCGACGCCGCGGTGCGCGAGCTGGCGGCCCGGGCCCGCGCCGACCTGGACGCCCGCGCCGACCGGCTGCTGCGCGTCGAGCAGGAGCGCTTCGACGAGCTGCTGGACGTCGTCGCCGACGCCCCCGACGCGGCCGGGCGGCTGCGGGCCGCCGTCGCCGCGCTGGCCGCGGCCCGGGGCGTGGCCGCGTGAGGGCTCGGGAGACGCCGCTGGCCGACCGGCTGGCCGCGCTGCGCGAGGCGGTGGGGGTGGCCGAGGGGCGGCTGGAGGTCCCCGAGATCGGCGCCGCGCGGCAGCTGCTGGCCAAGGCCGGCGCCCGCGAGGCGCTGGGCGACGCCACCGTCGTCGCGCTGGCCGGGGCCACCGGCAGCGGCAAGTCCACGCTGTTCAACGCCCTGTCCGGGGCGGAGGTGAGCACGCCGGGGGTGCGGCGGCCCACCACCGGCGTCGCGCACGCGAGCGTCTGGGGCGAGCAGGGCGCGGACCGGCTGCTCGACTGGCTGGAGGTGCCCCGCCGGCACCGGGTGGCCGACCCCGACCCCGCCCTCGACGGGCTGGTGCTGCTGGACCTGCCCGACCACGACAGCGTGCGGCTGGAGAACCGGCTGGAGGTCGACCGGCTGGTGCAGCTGGTCGACGTCCTGGTGTGGGTGCTCGACCCGCAGAAGTACGCCGACGACGCGGTGCACACCCGCTACCTCGCGCCGCTGGCCGGGCACGCGGGCGTGCTGCTGGTGGTGCTCAACCAGGTCGACCGGCTCGACGAGGCCGCGGCCGTCGCGTGCCTGACCGACCTGCGCCGGCTGCTCGACGAGGAGGGGCTGACCGGGACGCCGGTGCTGCCCACCGCGGCCCGCACCGGCCTGGGCCTGCCGGAGCTGCGCGCCGAGCTGGCCCGCCGGGTCGGTGCGCGGAAGGCGGCGACCGACCGGCTCACCGCCGACGCCCGCGCCGCGGCCGGCGCGCTGGCCGAGCACTGCGCGCCCGACCTCGGCCGCGACCGCGGACCCGGTCGCGCCGCCCGCGAGGAGCTCACCGCCGCGCTGGCCGACGCCGCCGGGGTGCCCGCCGTCGTCGGCGCGGTCGAGCGCTCGGCCCGCCGCAACGGCACCGCGCACACCGGCTGGCCGCTGCTGCGGTGGACGCGCAAGCTGCGCGCCGACCCGCTGGCCCGGCTCAACCTGGGCGACGAGCGGTCGCGCACCTCGCTGCCGCAGGCCGGGTCGGTGCAGCGGGCCGGCATGGACGCCGCGCTGCGCCGGGCCCGCGACGACGCCGGCCGCGGGCTGCCGCCGGCCTGGCGCGACGAGCTGCGCCGCACCACCGAGGACACCGCCGAGCGGCTGCCCGACCGGCTCGACCGCGCCGTCGCCGGCACCGACCTGGGCCCGGACCGCACGCCGCTGTGGCAGCGCGCGGTCGGCGGGCTGCAGTGGCTGCTCGCGCTGGTGGCGCTGGCCGGGGCGCTGTGGCTGATCTGCCTGGTCGGACTGGGGCTGCTGCAGCTCGACGACGTCGTGCCGCTGCCCCGGGTGCAGGGGATCCCGCTGCCCACGGTGCTGCTGGTCCTCGGGCTGCTCGCCGGGTTGCTGCTGGCCCTGGTGTGCCGGCCGCTGGTGGCCGCGGGGGCCCGGCGCCGGGCGCGGACGGCTCGGCGCCGGTTGACCGCACGGGTGGCCGAGGTGGCCGAGGAGGAGGTGCTGGCCCCGGTGGCGGAAGTGCGCGCCGAGCACGACCGCTACTGCGCCGCGGTGGGTCGCGCGCGCTCCTGACGCGCGGCACCGGCGGGCGTGGACACCGGGTGCCGGACCGGACAGGCTGGCCTCTCGGCACCGGCGAGGGGAGCGGTCGATGGTCGCGCGCTACGAGTACAAGGTCGAGGAGATCCGCGAGGGCATGATCGGCGGCAAGATGTCCGGCGGCAAGCTCGAGAAGGTCCTGAACTCGTACGCCCGCGAGGGCTGGCAGCTCCGGGCGATCACGTCCGTCGAGGTGAAGGGCCGCATCGGGCCCGGCGGTGTGGAGGGCGTCCTGGTCACCTTCGAGCGGCCGCTCGTCTGAGCCACCCGGCGGCGGCCGGGATCAGTTCGGGTTCAGGTCCTCGATCCTCCTCAGCAGCCAGAGGCGGACGTCGGCGAGGCGGTCCTCCCGGGAGGCGGCGAGCTGCTGGCGCAGCCGCTCACGGTCCTCGCGGGACGGGTCGTCGGTCACGCTGGGAGTCCGTACCCGCCGGGACGTGCTTCTACCTGCAGACGGGCCTCGGGACCTCGCGTGGCCGGCGGACCGGGGGGTCCGGTGTCCTGGACCGGCCGCGGGGCACCTCAACCCGTGGGGGCCGGCTCGATGCGGTGCCGGCGCACCCACAGGAGGACGCCGAGGACGACCATCACCAGCACCGCGACGAGGAACCCGGCATGGGTGCGGCCGGGGACGACCGCGCTGGAGACCAGGGCGAAGTCCCACAGCCCGTGGAGCAGAGCCGGTGCGAGCAACCCGCCCGCGCGCCTGCGGACCAGGTAGAAGAAGTAGCCGGCGACCGCGGTGACGAACACCTGGACGAAGGCCCCCACCCCCTCGCTGACCAGGTTGGTCGCATGGGCCAGGCCGAAGACCAGGGTGGACCACAGTGCGACCCGGCCCTCGCTGAACCCGTTGGTGCGGAACACCGTGACGCCCAGGCCGCGGAACATGCCCTCCTCGGCGGACCCGACGAGCAGGCAGCTGAGCAGCAGCAGGAGGGTGAAGCCGAGCCCGCGGTCGGCCAGGCCGCCGTAGTTGACCGCCGCGACGGTGCCGGCCCCCATGAGGACCGGGACGACGACCACCCAGCGCTGCACCGGCCGGGCGTCCACCAGCACGGGCCGCCACCACCGCAGGAGGGCCACGGCGGCGAGGACGAACGCCAGCGAGACGCCGACCGGGACGGTGATGCTGCGCCACACCTCGTCCGGAGTCGTCGGGGAGGCATAGCCGGCGTCGGTGCCTCGGGTCAGCAGCACCGCCAGACCCTGGAGGACGACCAGGTAGACGACCACCAGCGCGATCCACCCGGCCACGGACAACCGGCGCGCGCCGGGCGGGTCCTCGACGACCGGGCCGGACACGTCGCTGGTCATGGCCGTCAACGTATGGCCGGTGGCTGCCCGCGGAGGGGGACTGGGTCGTCCGCCGGCCCGGGCGCCGGTCCGCCTCGTGGGCGGCGGTCGCGGAGCGGGTCAGGCCGCCAGCGGCTCGGCCGGCTCCTCGACGCGGTCCGGAGCGGCGTTCCGGCGGTCCGACAGCCGCAGGCCGGCCGCCGCCCCCACCGCCAGCAGGACGACGACGCCGCCGTAGACCTCGGCGACCGGTCGCAGCCCCACGGCGCCCGCGGCGACGCCCGCGACGATGGCCGGGATGCTGAAGGCCAGGTAGCCGACGACGAAGACGCTCGACAGCAGCCCCGCGCGGTGGCCGGGCTCGACGCCGGCGGTCACCAGGGCCACCGCGCCGAGGAACGCCGCGCCGAAGCCCACGCCGGACACCGCGGCCGACAGGAGGAACAGCCACAGCGAGCCGGTGACCAGCGAGACCAGCAGGACACCGACCGCGACGGCGAACACCAGGCAGCCGCCGCCCATCGACCGGCGCGGCGGCAGGTCGCGGGCGAGCAGGCTGCCGACGACACCGGCGCCCTGCATGCAGAGGATGAGCAGGCTGCCGACGACGTGGTCGGCGACGCCGAAGACGCCGGCGACCAGCGACGGGCCGAGGGAGAGCACCAGCCCGCCCATCGCCCACAGCGCCACCAGGGCGGGGACGGCGACGGCGAACGCCCGGCGCTGCGGCCGGGGCACCTCGACCCTCGGGCGCAGCGAGGCCAGCGCTCCGGGCAGCCGCGGTGAGGACTCCGGCAGCACCAGGACCAGCGCGGCGCCGAGCACGAAGACGACGGTGAGCACGCCGAACACCCACGGCGTCGGGCTGGCGACGGACTCGATCGCCAGACCCGCGCCGACGGCGCCGAGGGACAGGCCCAGGCCGGGGGAGACGCTGTTGAGCAGCGCGCCGATCGGCCGCCGGCCGGGGCGCTGCAGGTCGAGCAGGGTGGCGCCGAGCGACCCGGTCAGCGCGCCGGTGGACAGCCCCTGCAGCACCCGCGCGGCCAGCAGCCAGCCCACGCCGTCGGCGGCGAGGAAGACGGCCATGGCCACCGCCTGCAGCAGCAGCCCGCCGGCGAGCACCGGTCGCCGCCCGACGTGGTCGGACAGGCTCCCGACCACCAGCAGCGCGGCCAGCAGCGCGAAGGCGTAGATGCCGAAGACCAGGGTCAGGACCCCGGCGCCGAAGCCGAACTGCTCCTGGTAGACGCGGTACAGCGGCGTCGGGACCCCGGAGGCGGCCAGCACCAGCACGAGCAGTCCGGCCACCGACCAGAACGCGGCGGGGCGGGAGAGGCGGGGCACGCCGGGGGACAAGCGGGACCGCGAGCTGGTTGTTCCCCGCAACGGCGTGTCGGCGTCAGGAGGGGTAGCGGCGCGGTGTGTAGACCTGCCCCGACGGCGTCACCCGGGTCTGCGAGGAGCCGACGAGCACCAGGCAGCGCATGTCGACGGTCTCCGGGTCGAGCTCGCCGAGCGTCGTCACCCGGACCTCCTCCCCCGGCCCGCCGACGTCGCGGCCGACGACGACCACCGTCTCCGGCTTGCGCACCTCCAGCAGCGCGGTCAGCGCCTCGCCGAGCTGGTGCGGCCGCGCCCGCGAGCGCGGGTTGTAGAGCGCGAGGACCAGGTCGGCGGCCGCGGCCGCGCGCAGCCGGTCGAGCACCACGTCGAGCGGCTTGAGCACGTCGGAGAGGCTGATGACGGCGAAGTCGTGGCCCAGCGGGGCGCCGACACGGGAGGCCACGGCCTGCGCGGCGGTCAGGCCGGGCAGCACCCGGACGCGGACGCCGGCGTGCTCGGGACGGGCGGCCACCTCGAGCACCGCGGCGGCCATGGCGAACACGCCCGGGTCGCCGCTGGAGACCACCGCGACCCGCCGTCCCGACCGGGCCAGCTCCAGGGCGTGCGCGGCCCGTTCGGCCTCCACCCGGTTGTCGCTGGGGTGCCGGGTCTGCCGCGGGTTGGCCGGCACGCGGTCGAGGTAGGGCCCGTAGCCGACCAGGTCGTCGGCGGACGCCACCGCGTCGGCGGCCTCGGGCGTCGTCCAGCCGCGCGCGCCGGGGCCGAGGCCGACGACGACCACCTCACCGGCCCGCGGTCCGGCGTCCTGGGCGTCGGGCGGCGCGGAGGAGGCCGCGGTGAGGGGGCTGGGCAGCAGCGCGAGGGAGAAGTAGGGCACCGTCGCCGGGTCGACGCCGGCGAGGGGCAGCGTGCGCTGCCGGTCGGTGGTGGCCCGCTCGACGTAGAGCGCGCGGTCGAGCACGCCGGCGGCCTCGAACGCCTCCCGCACCTGCGGGAACGTGCGGCCGAGCTTCATCACGACCGCGGAGTCGGTGGTGGCCAGCCACTCGGCGAGCTCGTCGGCGGGCAGCGTGCCGGGCAGCACGGTGAGCACCTCGTCCCGCTCCACCAGCGGCCGGCCGACCACCGCGGCGGCGCCGCTGACGCTGGTCACGCCGGGCACCACCTCGGTCGGGTACCGGTGCGCGAGCCGCTTGTGCATGTGCATGTAGGACCCGTAGAAGAACGGGTCGCCCTCGGCGAGCACGACGACGTCGCGGCCGGCGTCGAGGTGGGCGGCCAGCCGGCCGGCGGCGGCCTCGTAGAACTCGTCGATGGCGCCCTGATAGCCGCCGGGGTGGTCGGTGCCCTCGGTGGTGACCGGGTAGACCAGCAGCTCCTCGACCTGCCCCTCCCGCAGGTACGGGGCGGCCAGCGCGCGGGCGACCGAACGGCCGTGCCGCGCGGCGTGGAAGGCGACGACGTCGGCGGCGGCGATCAGCCGGGCGGCCTTGACGGTGACCAGCTCGGGGTCGCCGGGACCCAGCCCGACGCCGTAGAGGCGGCCGGTCATTCCACGTCGCTCGCGATCGCGTTCACGGCCGCGGCGGTGATCGCGCTGCCGCCGCGGCGGCCGCGGACGACGAGGAACTCCAGGTCCGAGGCGGCCAGCGCCTCCTTCGACTCGGCCGCGCCGATGAAGCCGACCGGGATGCCGAGCACGGCGGCCGGGCGCGGGGCGCCGGCGGCGACCATCTCGAGCAGGTGGAACAGCGCGGTGGGGGCGTTGCCGATCGCGACGACGGCGCCGTCGAGGCGCTCGCCCCACAGCTCCAGCGCGGCGGCGGTGCGGGTGGTGCGGAGGTCTGCGGCCAGCGCCGGCACCTGCGGGTCGTCGAGGGTGCAGACGACGTCGTTGTCCTTGGGCAGCCGCCGCCGGGTGATGCCGGAGGCGACCATCCGGGCGTCGCAGAGCACGGGCGCGCCGGCGTCGAGCGCCTCGCGGGCACGCCGGACGACGTCGGGGCTGTAGGCGACGTCGGCCACCAGGTCGACCTGGCCGCAGGCGTGGATCATCCGCACGACGGCGCGGGCGACGTCGTCGGGCAGGCCGGTGAGGTCGGCCTCGGCCCGGATCGTCGCGAACGACTGCCGGTAGATCTCGGCGCCGTCCTTCTCGTACTCGTACATCGCCCGCGAGGCTACGGCCCGCCGCGGCGTCGTCCCCGCCCGCGTGCCGGGACGCCGGAGGCCGGCCGCGCTCCTCAGGCCGGCGCGGCCACCGCCGGCACGCCGGTCAGCTCGGTGCAGACCTCCCACAGCTCGCGCTCCCGCCGCGGGTCGAACGACGCGGCCGACGGCCGGGTCACCGCGCCGATCTCCACGTACCCCCCGCGCAGGCCGGCGTGCGTGCGGCCCAGGACCAGGTCGGCGAGGGCCCGGGCCGAGCGCCGGGGGGTGGTCACCCCCGGCAGCACCCGCAGCACCGGGAGCAGCCAGGACCAGGCCCACCGCTCCAGCGCGGTGCGCCGCCGGGCCAGCCCGGTGCCCGGCATCAGGCCCGGGTCGTAGACGTTGACCCGCAGCGCCGGGGCGGCCCCGCCGTGGCGGCGGTCCCACTCGTGCGCCTGGTACACGACCGCCAGTTTGCTGGTCGCATACGCGCGCGACCCGGCCCTGGGATCGCCGTCGGGGCCGTCCGGGCGGGCCAGGTCGCGCGGGTGCTCCCACCGCGGCGGGTCGACCAGGCCCATCGAGCGGTCGCCGTGGTGGGTTCCGCTGCCCAGCAGGACGACGTGCGCTCCGTCGGCCATCGCCGGCCGCAGCGACTCCACCAGCACGTGCGGCGCGAGCACGTTGACGCCGAAGGTGAGCTCGTGGCCGTCGGCGGTGACCTGCCGGCGGTCGGCCGTCTGGACGCCGGCGTTGGACACCAGGGCCGTCACCGGGGGCAGGTCGCCGGCGGCGACGGTGTCGCGGACGGTCGTCGCGGCGGCCCGCACCTGGTCCAGGGAGGCGAGGTCGCAGGGGACGGTCACCACGCGGGCGCCGGAGCGGGCCGCGTCCTCCGCCGCCGCCTCGAGGGCGGCGCCGGGACGCCCCACGAGCACGAGGGCGGCGGAGGGTCGGGCGGCCGCGAGCGCGGGGACCAGCGCGCGACCCAGGCCGCGGGTCGGTCCGGTGACGACGATGCAGTCGGTGATGTCAGGAACTGTCATGCTCACCATCGTGGGTGATGTCAGTGACTGACGCAAGTGCCCCCGGCTACGGTCGTCGCGTGGCGCGCTGGCAGGAGGGCACCCGCGGGCGGTTGCAGGAGGCCGCCGTCGGGCTGTTCGCCGCCCAGGGCTACGGCTCGACCACCACCGAGCAGATCGCGGCCGCAGCCGGGGTCACGCAGCGCACGTTCTTCCGGCACTTCCGGGACAAGGAGGAGGTGCTCTTCGCCGAGGACGACGCCCTGCTCGGGGCGCTGCTGCAGGGAGTGCGGTCGCTCCCGGACGACGCCGCGCCGGTCGCCGTCGTGCGCGCCGCCCTCGGCTCGCTGGCCGACCGGCTGCACGACGGGCGGGAGGCCCAGCGGCGGC
The DNA here is from genome assembly GCF_054050255.1 of Geodermatophilus sp. SYSU D00700. NCBI lineage: Bacteria > Bacillati > Actinomycetota > Actinomycetes > Geodermatophilales > Geodermatophilaceae > Geodermatophilus > Geodermatophilus sp. SYSU D00700. The sequence continues at coordinate 27,597 of NZ_JBJGZA010000016.1, forward strand.
GCGCGGAGGTGGTCGCCAGCGACCCGGCCCTGGTCGGCCGCGACCTGGCCAAGCAGGCGCGCTGGATCGAGGCGCTGGCCGACGTGCTGGCCGCCCGGGATCTGCCCCTGGGGCGGGCCCGGGCCCTCGCTGGGGCCGGCGCGGCCGCGTTCCGGACCGCCTACCGCGCCTGGCTGACCGGCCCCGCCCGGCCCGGTCTGGCGCGGCGCGTGGAGCGCGCGCTGGACGAGCTCGCCGAGGACCTCGCCGGCCGGTCGCCGGGCGCGCCCGCCGGGTAGCCGTGCCCGCCGGGTAGCCGCGCCCGCCGGGTAGCCGCGGGCGCAGGCGGGTAGCCGGGGGCATGGCCCTTCCCCGTCTGCTCGTCCTCGTCCTGGCCGGCGGTGCCGGTGGCCGCCTGCAGCTGCTCACCCAGCACCGGGCCAAGCCGGCCGTCCCGTTCGCGGGCGTCTACCGGCTCATCGACTTCCCACTGAGCAACTGCCAGCACTCGCACGTCGCCGACGTGTGGGTGTCGATCCAGCAGCACCCGACCTCGCTCGCCGACCACCTGGCCAACGGCCGGCCGTGGGACCTCGACCGCACGCACGGCGGGCTGATGACCCTGCCGCCGTTCCAGGGGACCGAGCGGGGCGGGTGGAACACCGGCACCGCCAACTCGCTGTGGCGCCAGGCCGAGCTCATCCGCGGGTTCGGCGCCGACGCGCTGGTCGTGGTCAGTGCCGACGCCGTCTACGAGCTCGACTACCGGGAGGTGGCCGACGCGCACCTGCAGTCGGGCGCGGAGGTGACCATGGTGACCACCGAGGTCGACGCCGACGACGCCGCCCGCTACGGGATCGTCGAGGTCGACGGCGACCGGGTGACCGGCTACGCCTACAAGCCCGACGAGCCGGCCACGACCACCGCCACCAACGAGGTCTTCGTCTTCGACCCGGAGCCGACGCTCGACCGGCTCGAGCAGCTGCGCTCCGAGGTGGGCGAGGAGGGGCTGGAGGACCTCGGCTCCCACCTGCTGCCGGCGCAGACGCGCGACGGCCTCGCGCGGGCCCACCCGCTCAAGGGGTACTGGCGCGACGTCGGCACGGTGGAGTCCTACTGGGAGGCGCACCAGGAGTTCCTGTCGGAGGAGCCGCCGATCGACCTCGACGCCCCGGACTGGCCGATCCACACCCGCGGCGGCCGGCGCAGCGCCGCCCGGGTCCTCGACGACGGCCGGATCGAGAACAGCCTGCTCTCCGGCGGCACCCGCGTCTCGGGCGACGTGCGCGGCTCGGTGCTCTCGCCCGGGGTGGTGGTGGAGCCCGGCGCCACCGTCGTCGACTCGGTGCTGCTGCCCGGCGTGCGGGTGCGCTCGGGTGCCACGGTGACGCGCTCGGTGGTCGACGACGCCGTCGACGTCGGCCGCGGCTGCACGGTGGGCGGCGACGGGGACATCACCCTCGTCGGCCTGCGGGCGCGGCTCGAGGAGGGCACGGAGGTCCCCGCCGGCGCCCGCTACCCCGACCCGGAGGAGACCTCGTAGCCCGCCGGCGTCGCGACGACGTCCAGCACGTCCCCGCGCGGCCGGCCGCACCGGCGTCCGCACCCCGCCCAGTGCACGCGCACCCTCTCGGGCACCGTGCCGGACACGACGGCCGCCGCGGCGTCGGCGCGGACGTCGGCCAGCGACCGCGCGCACCCGGGCCGGCCGGCGCAGGCGGTCACCCGCGTCCACGGGTTCTCGGCGTCGAAGACGACGCCGGTCCGGTGCAGGTCGACGGCGGCGTCGTCGACGCGGTCCTCGGGCAGGTCGGGCACGACGACGCTGCGCCACGGCGTCAGCTGGACCTCCGCGGTGAGCGAGGCCAGCAGGTCGGCCTGACCCGCGGAGAGCCGGCCCAGCGGGACGACGCCGACGAGCGCCGTCCGCCCGTCCGCCTGCGTCTCGGCGCCCACTGGTCCCACCGGCGGCGCGGCCGGGACGGGGACCGGCGACACCGGGGAGCCGGGGAGGCGCGCCCGCACCCGCGCCGGGCCGTCGTCGAGCTCGGCCAGCCGCCACGCGGTGCCGCCTTGGGCGTCGCGCTCGGCGAGGAGGGCGCGCGTGGCGGCGAGCAGCAGGTCCACGGCGACGTCCGGTGTGGCGCGCAGCCCGCTGTCGGCCCCGGCGAGCAGCAGTGCCACGTCGCCGCCGGGGAGGGCGAGCAGGCCGGCGTCGCCGCCGAGCCCGCTCACGTCGCCGCGGCCGTCGTCGAGGGTGGCCAGGTAGCGGCCCGGCAGCCCGGCCAGCGCCGGGTCGGCGCACAGGCCGGCGTCCAGCGCGGCGACCCACGGGCGGGCGTCGAGCAGCCCCCCGGCGCGGCCGGTGAGGGTGCTGGCCAGCACGTTGCGCACCCGCTCGTGGGTCTCGCTGGGCAGCAGGCCGGCCGCGGCCAGCCGGTCGCCGAGCTCGCGAGTGGCTCCGGACGCGAGCCCGCGCAGCTGCAGGTTGCCGCGGCTGGTCATCTCCAGGCCGCCGTCGCCGAGGTCGCGCGCCGCGGCGGCGAGCGTCCGCAGCTGGGCGGCGCTCAGCAGCCCGCCCGGCACCCGCACGCGGGCCAGCTCGCCGTCGGCGGCGGCGTGCGTCTGCAGCGCACCCGGGCAGGCGTCGGCGCGGGTTCGGGCAGTGGTCATGGCGCCCGCGACGGTACGACGCGGGCGCCACGACCACCCGGCGTCAGGCGTCCCGGCGGGCGCGGTCGAACGACATCCAGACCTCGCGGCGCTCCTTGCGGGTGGTCACCTGCGCCATGGCGGCGACGCGGCGGCGCTGGTCGAAGGAGGCGATGTGCTGGACGACGGCGATCTCGGCCTCGCGCATGGCCCGCTCGGCGGCGAACTCGGCCGGCGTCGACGGGTACTCGTCGGCCGGGACCGGGGGCACCTCATCGCCGCGCTCCCGCGCGTAGGGGCTGTCGGGCGGCAGGTTGCCGCTCACCCGGCCGTAGGCGCCGAGCACCAGCAGCACCAGGCCGGCGACGACGGAGAAGACCACGTTGCTGATGCCGAACGCGAGGATGTTGAGGTCGGTGTTGAGCACGGCCAGGTTGGCCAGCGCCGACACGAGGAACAGCACGCCGATGACGATCATGACCGTCGAGGCGGTGCGCGGGCTGCGCAGCGCGGAGAAGACCAGCACGACCGCCGTCACGATCGAGATGGTCGACAGCAGGCCGTTCGACGACAGGCCGAGGACGCGCTCGCCGTCGGTGGAGAAGTAGGCCAGCCCGTTGGCGAACCCGAGCACGCCGAAGACCGCGATCACCCCGGCGACGACGAACGCGCCGATGCGCTGCACGGTGTAGACGCGGTTGCGCTCCGCCGCGGGCGGGGCATCGGGCTGCCGACGGGGAGGGGCCGGCGAGCGGCCGGCCGTCCGGTGGCGGTGCAGCGACAGGGCCATGGTGTGCTCCTCGAGCCGGAGGACTGCTGGCAACGGTTGTTCCCAACTCGATGGCGCACGGATGCACCTCGTTCCGGACTTCCTCGTGCCGTGCGCGCCCGGGCGTGTCGCGGTCCGGGAAGAGCGGCCCGCCCGCCGTCGTTCCGTCGACGTGAACCAGCCCTTCGAGACCGATCTGCACTCCGAGTACCTGCGCGCCGACCTCTTCTTCTCCATGGGGCAGCCGGTCGAGGCCGCGCGCGTCCTGGAGCCGCTCGTGGCGGCCGAGCCGGGCAACGAGGCCGCGCTGGAGCTCCTGGCGCGCAGCTACTTCGGCTCGGCCCAGCTGCAGCGGGCGGAGGACGCGCTGCGCCGGCTGGTCGAGCTGGCGCCCGCCAACGGGTGGGCGCGCCGCGCCCTGGCCCGCACGCTGGAGCGGCAGAGCCGCCGCGACGAGGCCGCACCCCACCACCGCATGGCCGACGCGCTCGGCGCCGAGTAGCCCACCGACCGTTCTTGCGGTTCCGGCACGGACGTTGACCTCGAGTCGGCTCGAGGTCCTAGCGTCCCGGCCGTGAGCATGGAGATGACGGCGTGGTCGGCGCTCTCGCGGGCCACGCAGGCCCACACCGACCGGCGGGCGATCTCCCGCGCGACCCTGCGGCGGGTGCTGACCCACGCCCGGCCGCACCGCGCCCGCATCGGCGCCTTCGTCTCAGTGGGCGTCGTCGAGGCGGTGCTCGCCGTCGCCACGCCCCTGCTGGCCGGCCGGGTGGTCGACGAGATCGTCGGTGGCGGGAGCACCGGCACCGTCGTCCGCCTCGCCGTCGTCATCGCCGCGGTGGCCCTCGCCGGGACCGCGCTCGGCCTGCTCGGCCGGTGGCTGTCGGCCACGCTCGGCGAGGGGCTCATCCTCGACCTGCGCACCGCCGTGTTCGACCACGTGCAGCAGATGCCGGTGGCCTTCTTCACCCGCACGCGCACCGGCGCGCTGGTGTCCCGGCTCGACAACGACGTCCTCGGGGCCCAGCGCGCCTTCAGCGACACCCTGTCGGGGATCGTCACCAACACCGTCACGCTGCTGCTCGCGCTCGCCGCGATGCTGACGCTGTCGTGGCAGGTGACGCTGCTGGCGCTGCTCCTGCTGCCGGTGTTCCTGCTGCCCGCCCGCCGGATCGGCCGCCAGCTGGCCGGCCTGCGCCGGGTCGCCGCGGAGTCCAACGCGGCCATGACCGGGCAGACGACGGAGCGCTTCTCCGCGCCCGGCGCCACGCTGGTCAAGCTCTACGGCCGTCCCGACGCGGAGTCGGCCCGCTTCGCCGCCCGGGCGCGGGCGGTGCGCGACGTCGGCGTGCGGACGGCGATGGTGCAGTGGACGTTCGTCAGCGCGCTCACCCTGGTGTCGGCGCTCGCGCTCGCACTGGTCTACGGCGTGGGCGGCACCTCCGCGCTGGCCGGGGCGCTCGAGCCCGGCGCCGTCGTGGCGCTCGCCCTGCTGCTCACCCGCCTGTACGCGCCGCTGACCGCGCTGGCCAGTGCCCGGGTCGACGTCGCCTCGGCCCTGGTCAGCTTCGAGCGGGTGTTCGAGGTACTCGACCTGGTGCCGCTCGTCCGCGAGCGGCCCGGCGCCCGCGAGGTCCCCGACGGGCCGGTGTCGGTCGAGCTGGACGGCGTCACCTTCGCCTATCCCTCGGCCGACCGGGTCTCGCTGGCCTCGCTGGAGGACGTCGCCCGGCTCGACGGCCGCGGCGGCGTCGACGTCCTGCACGACGTCTCGTTCACCGTGCGGCCCGGGGAGGTGCTGGCCGTCGTCGGGTCGTCGGGTGCGGGCAAGTCCACGATCGCCGCGCTGCTGCCGCGCCTCTACGACGTCGACGCCGGCGCCGTCCGCCTCGGCGGCGTCGACGTGCGCGACCTGACCGCCGACTCCATCCGCCGCACCGTCGGGCTGGTCACGCAGGACGGCCACCTCTTCCACGAGTCGCTGCGGGACAACCTGCTGCTCGCCGACCCCGGCGCCACCGACGCGCAGCTGTGGGACGTGCTCACCCGGGCGCGGTTGGCCGACCTGGTGCGCGGACTGCCCGACGGCCTGGACACCGTCGTCGGCGAGCGCGGCTACCGCTTCTCCGGCGGGGAGCGGCAGCGGCTCACCATCGCCCGCCTGCTGCTCGCCCGCCCGCGGGTGGTGCTGCTCGACGAGGCCACCGCGCACCTCGACGCGACGTCCGAGGCCGCGGTGCAGGAGGCCCTGGACGAGGCGCTCGAGGGCCGGACGGCGATCGTCATCGCGCACCGGCTCTCGACCGTGCGCGCGGCCGACTGCATCCTCGTGCTCGAGGGCGGCCGGGTGGTCGAGCGCGGCCGGCACGAGGAGCTGCTCGCCCTCGACGGCCGCTACGCCGAGCTGTACCGCACCTCGCTCGGGCAGCCGGTCCCCGCCTGAGGCGTCAGCCGGACCACGGCGATCCGCCGCGACACCCGGGCCTGGTAGCCGTCGTAGCCGTCGAACCGCGCCATGAGCGCCGCCCACAGCCGGGCCCGCTCCGGCTCCTCGACCTCGGTGGCCACCACGGGCCACCGCCGGCCGCGCACCTCGACCGCGGCGCGCGGGTCGGCCTGCAGGTTCAGCCACCACTGCGGCTCGGCGTCGATCCCGCCGTTGGACGCCGCGACCACGACGTCCTCGCCGTCGCGCACGTGCAGCAGGGGGGTGCTGCGCTCCTGACCGGACACCCGCCCGCGGCAGGTCAGCAGCACGACGTCGCCGCCGCGGAAGCGGTTGCCGACCCGCCCGCCGGTGCGCCGCAGCAGCGCGGTGTGCCCCGCGGCCAGCCGCCGCGAGACGGCCGTCAGGACCCGGTCGCCGCGGGACAGGGCGGCGGTCACCGGGCGGTCCCGAACAGGCGCGCGTCGGCCCGGGCGGCGCGCCGGCCGAGCAGCCGACCCAGCGCGGACAGGACCGGCTGCCCGCCGAGGATCCGGGCCGCGGCCTCCGGCGGGATCGCCGAGACGACCCAGCCGAGCGCGGCCACGGTGTCGCGGGGGCCGTACTCCCGCGCGAACGCGGCGTCCTGGCGGGCCCAGTCCTCGGGGGTGAGGTGCTGCTGGACGAGCGCCATCCCGTCGCGCTCCTCGTGCGCCAGGTGGGCGCCCAGGGCGTCGCAGGTCCGGGCGAGGGTGGCGGCCAGCCGCTGCCGGGTGTCCGCGCCGCCCCGGCCGGCGGCCAGGTCCGCCAGCCCGGCCGCGCAGGAGGCCAGCAGCGGGTCGATGCCGGCGTGCTCGGCCTCGAGCCGGTCGAGGACGACGGGGTCGGCGCCGCGCTCCCGCAGCAGCGGCCACAGGTGGGCGTCCTCGCCGGCGTGGTGCTTGTGCAGGAACCGCGCGAACAGCCCGAAGCGCCGGGCGAGGGCCCGCCAGCGAGCCCGGTCGCCCACGCCGACCGTCGGGACGACCGCGGCGAAGGCGTCGAGGTCGCGCCGGAACGCCCGGTGCATGACGTACATCGCGGCCACGTCGACCGGGCCGTCGGGTGCGGCGGCCTGGCCGGGCAGGAGGAGCTGGACGGGGTGGGGAGGGGCAGTGGTCACGGCGACCTCTTTCGGCTGAGTAAGGCTCAAACGAATAGAGGAACGGTAGGGTGGAACCGTGTCCGAGGGCAAGAGGGTCTACCGCTCGCAGTTGCGGCAGGAGCAGGCCCGGCGCACCCGCGTGCAGGTGCTCGACGCCGCCACCCGCTGCTTCGTCGAGCAGAGCTACGCCGCGACGACGATGCGCGACGTCGCGGCCGCCGCCGGGGTGTCGGTGCCGACGGTGTTCGCGCAGGGCGGCAAGGCGGCGCTGCTGCTCGCGTGCGTGGACCGGGCGCTGGTCGGCTCCGACGAGGAGCGCGCGGTGCGGGAGCTCGGCCCGTTCGCGCAGCTGCTCGCCGCGCCGGACCGCGCCGGCCGGCTCGCGGCGCTGCGGGAGCTGGTGCTCGAGGCCGCCCCCGGGTCCCGGGCGATGCAGGACGTCTTCGCCGCGGCCGCGGCGGCCGACCCGGACGTGCGGCCCGCCTACGAGGAGTACGAGCGCCGGCGGCGTGCCGACACCGCCGCCCTCCTCGGCGCCTTCGCGCCCGACCTGCGCGAGGACCTCGACCTCGACGCGGCGACCGACGTCGCCTGGGCGGTCTTCTCGCCCTCGACGCAGTCCCGGCTCATGGTGGGGTGCGGCTGGCCGGCCGCGCGTTTCGCCGACTGGGTGGCCGACACCCTCGACCGGCTGCTGCTGCGCTGACGTCGGTCCTGCCGGAACGCCGACGGTCGCCGGCGGCCGGCCGAGCGGTGCGCTGCGCGCAGGCGGTCAGGCGCGCTCGCTCACCGGCCGGATCTCGCCGTCGGCCAGTCGGCGCCGGTAGCCGAAGAGCTCCCGCTTCACGACCCCGGCCATGATGTAGAGGCCGACGATGTTCGCCAGCGACATCGCGAAGATCATGCTGTCGGAGAACCCGATCACCGCGTCCAGCGTCGACGCGGCGCCGATGATCACGAAGAGGCAGAAGACGACCTTCCAGGTGCGGTCGACCAGCATCGACTCGCCGAAGAGGTAGGTCGCCGCCTTCAGGCCGTAGTAGCTCCAGGCGAGCATCGTGGAGTAGGCGAACAGGATCACCGCGATGGCCAGCACGAACGGGAACCACGAGGCCACCGTCTCGAAGGCCGCCGACGTCGTCTCGACACCGGGTGCGCTCGACTCGTCGGCGTAGGTGCCGGTGATGACGATCGCCAGGGCGGTCATCGTGCAGATGACGACGGTGTCGATGAAGGGCTCGAGGACGGCGACGTGGCCCTCGGTGGCGGGCTCCTTGGTCTTGACCGCGGAGTGCGCGATCGCGGCGGACCCCAGGCCGGCCTCGTTGCTGAACGCCGCGCGACGGAAGCCCTGGATGAGGACCCCGACGAGGCCGCCGTAGCCGGCCTCCGGGCTGAACGCCTGGGTGATGATGTCCCACAGCGCGCCGGGCACCGCGCTGAGGTTGGCGAACAGCACCAGCAGGCAGGCGACCACGTAGAAGACCGCCATGAACGGGACGATCTTGTCGGTGACCCGGGCGATGCTCCGGATGCCGCCGATGATCACGGCGCCGACGAGCAGGGCGAGGACGAGCCCGAAGACCGCGCCGGCCGCGCCACCGCCGAGCGGGCCGTCCTCGCCGCCGGTCACCGACTGGGCCTGGGCGAACGCCTGGTTGGACTGGAACATGTTGCCGCCGCCGACGGCCCCGCCGAGGGTGAAGACGCAGAAGAGGACCGCGAGGACCTTGCCCAGCGTGCCGAGCCGGGGGCTCTTCTCCTTGAGGCCCTTGCTCAGGTAGTACATCGGGCCGCCGGAGACCCGTCCGTCCGGGTACTCGTTCCGGTACTTGACACCGAGCGTGCACTCGACGCCCTTGGTGCACATGCCGACGAGCCCGGCGATGACCATCCAGAAGGTGGCACCTGGGCCACCGAGGGAGATCGCCACGGCCACGCCGGCGATGTTGCCCAGGCCGACGGTGCCGGAGACCGCGGTGGCCAGTGCCTGGAAGTGCGTCACCTCGCCGGCGTCGCGCGGGTCGTTGTAGTCACCACGGACCAGTCGGAGTGCCTGCTTGAAGGCCCAGAACTGGAAGCCCCTGAGGTAGATCGTGAAGAAGATCCCGGCGACGACCAGCCACACCACGATCAGTGGCAGCTCGACCCCGTCACCGAGGAAGTCCAACGGGACGGCGTAGAAGACGATGCCCGAGATGAAGTCCGAGATCGGGGTGAAGAAGTCGTTGACCCGGTCGTCGAAGCTCGCGGCGAGAACTGCGGAGTCGTCCATCACGGCACCACCAGGACGGGTACGGGGGAGAGTTGGATGAGGTGACTGGGGGTGGAGCCGAAGAGCAGCGTGCGCACCCGGCTCTGACCGACGCGGCCGACGGTGATCCAGGCGGCGTCGTTCTCCCGGGCGATGGCGACCAGCGTCTCCGCGGGGTGGCCGTGCCGGACGAGCCCCTCGACGGGCACGTCACCGGCCCCGGACAGGCGTGTGACCACCGGTTGCAGCACCTTCTCCCGCGCCGCCGCGGCCTCGCGCTCCTTGTCGATGTGGCGCCGCTCGTTCTCCTCCGCCGGCGTGAGGGAGTACGGCGACCAGGGGACGACACAGGCGAGCACCAGGCGCAGGGAGTGGCGGCGCGCGGCCTCCAGGGCCGCGTCCGCAGCCCTGTTGCTGGCCTCGCTGCCGTCCAGACCCACGACGATGGATGCGGACACGGGCGTACCCCCGGCCTCGGAGTCGATGTGGGCCGACCGTAGGGGAGATGGCGGGACGGGGCCATTCCACGACCCGACCGTCGGCCGGTCGTTGCCCGGCCGGGACCGTCGGTGCCGGCGGGCAGGGTGCCGTCCGTGTCCGTTCCCGACGATGTCGTCGCGGCCGTCCGCGCCGCCTGGTGCCGCGAGACCTGCGACGACAGCGACCTCGCCGACTGGTCCCCGCAGAACCCGGCCCGCGGCCAGTGCGGCGCCACCGCGCTGGTCCTGCACGACCTGCTCGGCGGGGACCTGCTGCTGGCCGAGGTGCTGCTGCCCGACGGGTCGCGGCAGGGGGTGCACTGGTGGAACCGGCTGCCCGACGGCCGCGAGGTCGACCTCACCCGCGGGCAGTTCGCGCCCACCGAGGTCGTCCAGGAACCGCGGGTCGTCGTCCGCCCACCGGGGCTGCCCCGCCGCAACCGCGACCAGTACCTGCGGCTGCGCGCGGCGGTGCTCGGCAGGCTCGGCGGCCGAGCGAGGGCTCCCGGGTAGCGTCTGACCGCGTGTTCGTCCTGCTCTCCACGAGCGACACCGACCTGCTCTCCGCCCGCGCCAGCGGCGCCGACTGGCGCCCCGGCAACCCGGTCCGCCTCGGTGGCGACGGCATCGCGGCGCTGACCGAGGGCGCCGCGCTCGTCGTCGTCCGCATCCTCGGCGTGCGGCGGCAGTACGAGGAGATGCTCGCGCCGCTGCTGGCCGGGCCGGCGCCGGTCGTCGTCCTCGGCGGGGAGCAGGTGCCCGACGCCGAGCTGATGGAGCTGTCCACCGTCCCGATGGGCGTGGCCACCGAGGCGCACGGCTACCTCGCGCAGGGCGGTCCGGACAACCTCGTGCAGCTGCACCGCTTCCTCTCCGACACGGTGCTGCTCACCGGCGAGGGATTCGAGCCGCCGTCGGTGGCGCCGGACTGGGGCGTGCTGGAACGCGCCGCGCGCACCTCCGACGACCCGCGGGTCGCCGTCCTCTACTACCGGGCCCACCACCTGGCCGGGAACACGGCGTTCGTCGAGGCGCTCTGCACGGCGGTCGAGGACGCCGGCGGGCAGGCGCTGCCGGTGTTCGTCAGCTCGCTGCGCAGCGTCCCCGACGACCTGCTTGAGGTGCTCCGCACCGCCGACGCGCTGGTCGTCACGGTGCTCGCCGCCGGCGGCTCCCGGCCGGCCACCGCGTCGGCCGGCGAGGACGACGGCGCCTGGGACGTCGGCCGGCTGGCCGCGCTCGACGTGCCGGTGGTCCAGGGCCTGTGCCTGACCCGCTCGCGGGCCGACTGGCTGGCCGACGACGACGGCCTCTCGCCGCTCGACGTCGGCAACCAGGTCGCGATCCCCGAGTTCGACGGCCGGCTGGTCAGCGTGCCGTTCTCCTTCAAGGAGACCGACGACGACGGCCTCACGCACTACGTCGCGGACCCAGAGCGCGCGGCCCGCGTGGCGGGGACGGCGGTGGCGCACGCCCGGCTGCGGTCGGTGGCGCCCCGGGACCGCCGGATCGTGGTGATGCTGAGCGCCTACCCGACCAAGCACGCGCGGATCGGCAACGCCGTCGGCCTGGACACCCCGGCGTCGCTGGTGCGGCTGCTGGCTGCCATGCACGGCGCCGGCTACGACATCGGCCCGTTCGACGGGCCCGGCGCGCTGCCCGGCGTGGCCGACCTCGACGGCGACGCGCTGGTGCACGCGCTCATCGCCGCCGGCGGGCAGGACGCCGACTGGCTGACCGAGGAGCAGCTGTCGGGCAACCCGGTGCGCATCCCGGCCGCCGAGTACCGGCGCTTCTTCGAGACGCTGCCGGCCGACCTGAGGGACGCGGTGGTGCGGCACTGGGGCGAGCCGCCCGGGTCGCTGTTCGTGGACGACTCCGGACCCGACGGCCCCGCCATCGTCTTCGCCGCACTGCGGGCCGGCAACGTCGTGGTGATGGTGCAGCCGCCGCGCGGCTTCGGGGAGAACCCGATCGCGATCTACCACGACCCCGACCTGCCGCCCTCGCACCACTACCTGGCCGCCTACTGGTGGCTGCGGTCGGTGTTCGGCGCGCACGCGCTGGTGCACGTCGGCAAGCACGGCAACCTGGAGTGGCTGCCGGGCAAGACGGTGGGGCTGTCGGCCTCGTGCGGGCCCGACGCGGCGATCGGCGACCTGCCGCTGGTCTACCCGTTCCTGGTCAACGACCCGGGCGAGGGCTCGCAGGCCAAGCGCCGGGCGCACGCCACGCTGGTCGACCACATGGTGCCGCCGATGGCGCGCGCGGACACCTACGGCGACATCGCGCGGCTCGAGCAGCTGCTCGACGAGCACGCCAACGTGGCGGCGATGGACCCGGCCAAGCTGCCGGCGGTGCGCGCGCAGATCTGGACGCTGCTGCAGGCGGCGAAGCTCGACCACGACCTCGGGCTGGCCGACCGGCCCGACGACGACCACTTCGACGAGATGATCCTGCACGTCGACGGCTGGCTCTGCGAGATCAAGGACTCCCAGATCCGCGACGGCCTGCACGTGCTCGGCGTCCCGCCGTCGGGTCAGGACCGGGTGGACCTGGTGCTGGCGGTGCTGCGGGCCCGCCAGATCTGGGGCGGCTCGGTCGCGCTCCCGGGGCTGCGCGAGGCGCTGGGCCTGGCCGAGGACGGGTCGGCGGGCCTGAGGGCGACCGACCTCGTCGAGTCGCAGGCGGCCGCGCTGGTCTCCGGCATGGAGGACGCCGGCTGGACGACCGGCGCCGTCGGCCCGGTCGTGCGGGAGGTGCTCGGGCGGGAGGACGACGCCGTCGCCGACGTGCTGCGGTTCGCCGTCGACGAGGTGGTGCCGCGGCTGGAGCGCACCACCGACGAGCTCGACGCCACGCTGCACGCCCTCGACGGCGGCTACGTGCCGGCCGGACCGTCGGGCTCGCCGCTGCGCGGGCTGGTCAACGTGCTGCCGACCGGGCGCAACTTCTACTCCGTCGACCCGCGGGCGATCCCGTCGCGGCTGGCGTGGGAGACCGGGCAGGCGATGGCCGACTCGCTGCTGGAGCGCTACCGGGCCGACACGGGGGAGTGGCCGCGGTCGGTGGGCCTGTCGGTGTGGGGGACCTCCGCGATGCGGACCTCCGGCGACGACGTCGCCGAGGTGCTCGCGCTGCTGGGCGTGCGGCCGGTGTGGGACGACGCCTCGCGGCGGGTGACCTCGCTGGAGCCGGTGCCGCCGGCGGAGCTGGGCCGGCCGCGGATCGACGTCACGGTGCGGATCTCCGGCTTCTTCCGGGACGCCTTCCCGCACGTGGTGACCATGCTCGACGACGCGGTGACCCTGGTGGCCGCGCTCGACGAGCCCGCGTCGGAGAACTTCGTGCGGGCCCACGTCGACGCCGACGTCGCCGGGCACGGGGACCGGCGGCGGGCGACCACCCGGGTGTTCGGGTCCAAACCCGGCGCCTACGGGGCCGGGCTGCTGTCGCTGATCGACTCGCGGGACTGGCGCGGCGACGCCGACCTCGCCGAGGTGTACGCGGTGTGGGGCGGCTACGCCTACGGCCGCGACCTCGACGGCGTGCAGGCCCGCCCGGACATGGAGGCGGCGTACCGGCGGATCGCGGTGGCGGCGAAGAACGTCGACACCCGCGAGCACGACATCGCCGACTCCGACGACTACTTCCAGTACCACGGCGGGATGGTGGCCACCGTCCGGGCGCTGACCGGCGCGGCGCCACGGGCCTACGTCGGTGACTCGACCCGGCCCGAGCAGGTACGCACCCGGTCGCTGACCGAGGAGACCTCGCGGGTGTTCCGGGCGCGGGTGGTCAACCCGCGGTGGCTGGCCGCGATGCGCCGGCACGGCTACAAGGGCGCGTTCGAGCTGGCCGCGACCGTCGACTACCTGTTCGGCTACGACGCCACGACCGGCGTCGTGGCCGACTGGATGTACGAGAAGCTCACCGAGACCTACGTGCTCGACCCGGAGAACCGCGAGTTCATGGAGCGGTCGAACCCCTGGGCGCTGCACGGCATCGCCGAGCGGCTGCTCGAGGCGGTCGACCGGGGGATGTGGGCCGAGCCGGACCCGGCGCTGCTGGCCGGGCTGCGGCAGGCCTACCTCGACACCGAGGGCGACCTGGAGGGCGGCGAGACCCCGGACCGGTCGGGCGCGACCGCCTGAGGAAGGACCCCCCGGCCCCCCACCGCTCGCACGCTCGCGGCGGGCCCCTGCAGGAGGGCCGAGGTCCAGGTTCACGCGGTGGATGAAGGGGTACCCCATGCCGCATGGGCATCCTGAACCGACTCCTGGGCACTGCTGAGACCACGGCTCGCCGCGGGGCGGCCGGAGGCCGAGCCGCCGCCGGCCGCGCCACCACCGGACGGGGGATGGCCGGCCGGGGCATGGCGACCGGCCGCGGCATGGGCCGCACGCGGATGGCGAGCGGCACCCCGACCCGTCGCTACGGGCGTGGCGCACCGACCACCGCGGCCTCCGGCGGGCTGGGCCGCCTGCTCGGCTCGCTGACCCGCCGCCGCTGAGGAGGGACCCCGCTGCCCCGCCGCTCGCTCGCGGCGGGCCCCTGCAGCGGGGCCGTTCCAGCAGCTAGGGCACCGAGGCGGCGGCGACCAGCAGCACGACGGTCGCCGCCGCCTCGCCCATCGCCCCCATCACGTCCCCGGTGACGCCGCCGAGGCGCGCCGTCGCGCGGGCGCGGACGAGCTCGGCCGCGACCAGCCCTGCCACTGCGGCGCCGGTGAGCGCCGCCGCGGCCGCGGGGCCCGCCGTGGCCCACCCCGCCGCCGCGGCGCCGGCCAGCACGAGGACGACCCACCCGGCCAGCCACGGCGCCGACACCGTCCCGGCCACCGCCCGGCCGAGCGCCGAGCCCTCCGCGACCCGGACGCGCGCGAGCCCGGTCCGGGCCATCGCCAGCCGGGCCACGACCACCGCCGTCCACAGCGCGGTCCAGCCGCCGCCGTCGGCCAGCAGGGCCGCTGCTGCCGCCGCCTGGAGCAGCAGCACCAGGACGAGGGTCACCACGCCGAACGGGCCGACGTCGCCGCGGTGCATGACCTGCAGCGCCCGCTCCCGGCCACGCAGCGGACCGAGGCCGTCAGTGGTGTCGGCCAGCCCGTCGAGGTGCAGCGCCCGCGTGAGCCAGGCCAGCACCGCCAGCGCCAGCACCGCCCCGGCCGCCGGGGACACCAGCCGGGCGCCGAGCACGCCGACACCGGCCGCCACCCCACCCAGGGCCAGCCCGACCAGCGGCGCCCACGGCAGCACCCCGCGGGTCGACGTCGTCCCGGCGGCGGGCACCCGGACCACGGTGAGCAGCGCGACCGACTCCAGCGGACCGGCCCACCACGCGCGCCGCCCCTCCGTCCCCCGCCTGCTCACCGCAGCCGCTGCGGCAGCCCGGCGACGACGAACCACACCTCGTCGGCGGTGCCGGCCAGCCGCTGGTTGACCTCGCCGAGGGTGTCGCGGAACAGCCGGCCCGCGCGGGACTCGGGCACCACGCCCAGGCCCACCTCGTCGCTGACCGCCACCACGTGCGCCGGCGTCATCGCCCACGCGTTGACCAGGGCGTCGACCCGCCCGGCCAGCCGGTCGAGCGCGCCGGGCTCCTCGGCCCACACCCCGGTCTCGTCCATCAGCGCGGCCACCCACGTGGTCACGCTGTCGACGAGCACCGTGCCGCCGCGCAGCAGGTCGCTGGGCGCGGTGGTCTCCAGCGTCGTCCAACCGGCCGGCCGGCGGGCGCGGTGGGCCGCGACCCGGCGGGTCCACTCGGCGTCGTCCGGCGCCGGTGCCGAGGTGGCCAGGTAGACGACGTCGGCGCGC
Source organism: Geodermatophilus sp. SYSU D00700 (assembly GCF_054050255.1). NCBI lineage: Bacteria > Bacillati > Actinomycetota > Actinomycetes > Geodermatophilales > Geodermatophilaceae > Geodermatophilus > Geodermatophilus sp. SYSU D00700. The sequence continues at coordinate 43,121 of NZ_JBJGZA010000016.1, forward strand.
CCGGCCACCAGCGACTCGGCGTGCGCCGACTTGCCCGACCGCGAGCCGCCGAGCACCAGCACCCGCGCCATCAGACGGCCGCCGCCGCGAGCTCCAGCCGGGTCACCGTGCCGTTGTGCGGGGTCACCGCCGGCATCGCGGCCGGACCGAGCCCGGCGGCCACCGCCTGCGCCGCCCGGATCGTGTCGCCGTGGGTGACCAGCGCGACCACGTCGGCCGGGGGCCGCGCGGCCAGCTCCGCCAGGAGGCCCGCGACCCGGGCGTGCAGCTCGGCCAGGCTCTCGCCGCCCTCGGCCGACCAGTGCGGATCGGTCCAGTCGACGACGTCCCACAGCTCCCGCGACGGCCGCCCCTCCAGGACGCCGTACCCCTGCTCGCGCAGCGCCGGGGTGGTCGTGAACGGCAGCCCGGTGGCGCGGGCGCAGTGCTCGGCGGTCTGCACCGCGCGGCGCAGGTCGCTCGACAGCATCGCGCCGGGGCGCAGCCGGCCCAGCTCGCGGGCGGCGGAGGCGGCCTGCTCGTGCCCGAGCGCGGTGAGCGGCACGTGCGCGGTCTGGCCCTGCATCAGCCCCGCGGCGTTCCACTCGCTTTGGCCGTGCCGGACGAGGAGGAGGGTGAGCGGGCGGGCCATGGTGGTCGCCGAGCGTAGGACAGGCCACCGCGGCCGCCCGCGCCGGTGCTCGTACCGTCGGGGCGTGACCATCCCCGTCCGTCCCGGTGCCGGCCGCACTGCTCCGCGGGCCGCGGCCCGGCCCGCCGGCCCCGACCCGCTCACCCCGCTGCTCGACCTGCCCGGCGTCCGCGAGGCCGCCGAGTCCGCGCGTGGCGGCATCGACCGGCTGCTGGCCCACCGACTCATGCGCAACCGGTCGGCGGAGGTCAGCACCGAGTCGGCGCTGCGGGGCGCCCGCGCGTCGGCCGCGCTCGACGGGGTCGACGTCGCGCTGGCCGACCTGCGCGCGGGCTCGGTCGAGGACCCGGTCGTCCAGGGGTCGCTGCGCGTCTCGGTCGGGCTGGGCGCCATGGTCGACACGTGGTCGAGGGCGCCGGGTCAGGTGCTCGCCCGGCTGCACGTCCTCGCCGCCGCCGATCTCGTCGACCGCGGCGACCTCGGCCGTCCCGCGCCGCACGCCGGCCCGCGCCTGGGCGGGCTGTTCCAAGTCGTCACCGGCACCTCGACCGTGCCGGCGGTGCTCGTCGCCGGGCTGGTGCACGGCGAGCTCGCCGCGCTGGCGCCCTTCGGCACCGCCGACGGCGTGGTCGCCCGCGCGGCCGGCCGGCTGACCGTCATCGGGCGGGGCCTGGACCCGAAGGCGGTGTCGGTCCCCGAGGTCGGGTTCCTGGAGCTCGGGGTCGAGGCCTACCGCGAGCGGCTGACCGGTTACGGCTCCGGCGCCCCCGAGGGCGTGGCCGCCTGGCTGGTGCACTGCTGCCGGGCCACCGAGCTCGGCGCCCGCGAGGGCCTGGCCATCGCCGAGGCCATCCTGCGCGGCTGAGCTCGGCCGGGGTCCGGCGGCTCGGCTCCTCCTGCACCCGGCCGCGGCCCGGGGGACAGTGGCCGCATGCGCTCCCTCGACGTCGACGGGCTCGGCCGCGTCAGCCGCGTCGGCCTGGGCACGTGGCAGTTCGGCTCCCGCGAGTGGGGCTACGGCGAGGGCTACGCCTCCGGTGCCGCGCGCGACATCGTGCGCCGCGCGCTCGACCTCGGCGTCACCCTCTTCGACACCGCCGAGGTCTACGGGTTCGGCCGCAGCGAGCGGATCCTCGGCCAGGCCCTGGGCGACCGGCGCGGCGACGTCGTCGTGGCCTCGAAGCTCCTGCCGGTGGCGCCGTTCCCGCCGGTGGTGCGCCACCGGCTCGAGGGCAGCGCCCGGCGGCTCGGTCTGCGCACGGTGCCGCTCTACCAGGTGCACCAGCCCAACCCGGTCGTGCCCGACACCGTGACCATGCCGGGCCTGCGGGGGCTGCTCGACGAGGGCCGCATCGGCGCCGTCGGCGTCTCCAACTACTCGCTGCGGCGGTGGCGGGCCGCCGACGCGGCGCTGGGCCGGCCGGTGATCAGCAACCAGGTGCACTTCTCGCTGGCCCGGCCCGCCGCGCTCGACGACCTGGTGCCCTTCGCCGAGCGCGAGGGCCGCGTGGTGATCGCCTACAGCCCGCTGGCGCAGGGCCTGCTCGGCGGGCGGTACGACGTCGACCACCGGCCCGGCGGGGTGCGGGCGGCCAACCCGCTGTTCGGCACCGAGAACCTGCGCCGCGCCCGGCCGCTGCTCGAGGTGCTGCGCGAGGTCGCCGGCGCCCACGGGGTGCAGCCCGGGACGGTGGCGCTTGCCTGGCTGGTCTCGTTGCCGCGGGTCGTCGTGATCCCGGGCGCCTCGAGCGTGGCGCAGGTGGAGGCCAACGCGGCGGCCGGCGACCTGGAGCTGCGCGCGGACGAGGTGGCGGCGCTGACCGCGGCGGCGCGGGCGTTCACGCCGGTCTCGGCCGCGCGCAGCCTCGTGGACGGCGTCCGGGAGCGTCTGGGCGTCTGAGCTCAGGCCCCGCGCCGTCGCCGGCGCGCAGCCGGCACGGCTGCCGGCACGGCCATGGCGGGCGCGGCCGGGACGACGCGCAGGGCCCGCCGCCGGGCGTACCAGGCGAGCCCCACGACCGCCGCGCCCATCGCCGCCGCGCCGGTGACCACCGGGACCGGCGGTGCGCCGAAGCGGCTGCGCATGGACACCGGCCGGGTGAACTGCAGGACCGGCCAGCCGCGCTCGGCGGCGACCCGGCGCAGTGCCCGGTCGGGGTTGACCGCCGTGGGGTGCCCGACGGCCGACAGCATCGGCAGGTCGGTGACCGAGTCGCTGTAGGCGTAGCAGTCGGCCAGGTCGTAGCCGCTCTCGGCGGCCACCTGCCGCATCGCCTCGGCCTTGTTCTCGCCGTAGGCGTAGAACTCGATCTCCCCGGTGTAGCGGCCCTCGGCCCGCACCATGCGGGTGGCCACGACGCGGTCGGCGCCGAGCATCTCGCCGATCGGTCCCACCATCTCCGCGCCACTGCTGGAGACGATCACGATCTCCCGGCCGGCCGCCCGGTGGGACTCGATCAGGTCGGCGGCCTCGGCGTACACCAGCGGGTCGACGATCTCGTGCAGCGTCTCGCTGACGATGTCGTGCACGGTGGCGACGTCCCAGCCGGTGGCCATCCGGGTGATCTGCGCGCGCAGCCGCTCCATCTGCTGCGCGTCGGCGCCGGCGCGGGAGAAGACCAGCTGCGCGTAGGCGCCCTTGAGCACGGCACGGCGGTTGATCAGGCCGCCGGCGAAGAAGGGCCGGCCGAAGGCCAGGGTGCTGGACTTGGCGATGACCGTCTTGTCCAGGTCGAAGAACGCCGCAGCGCGGGTCACGGTTCACGACTGTAGGGGAGCGGGGGCCGGTGACGACCCGCCTCGCTCCGTCCACACCCCAACGGGTCGTCCACAGGTCACCCGGCCGGGGCCCGCGGGGCTCCGCCGTGCGCTGGGCTCGGCCGCGTGTCCCCGCGTCCCGCTCCGCCCTCCTCCCGGCCGCTCGTCGTCAGCTCCGACGAGGACCTGCTCGACGACGTGCTGCGCGTCCTCGCCGCGGCCGGCACCGAGCCGGAGGTCGCCACCGGCGGTCCCGCGCTGCGGCGCGCGTCCCGGGACGCGGGGCTGGTCCTGCTCGGCGCCGACGCGCTCGAGCTCCCCGCGGTGCGGGCGCTGCCCCGGCGTCCCGGCGTGGTGGTCGTCGTGGCCGGGGTGCCGGCCGCGCCGGCCTGGGCGGCGGCGGTCGAGCTCGGCGCCGAGCGGGTCGTGGTGCTGCCCGACGACGAGGCGTGGCTGGCCGCCCGCGCCGCCGACGCCGTCCGCTCACCGGTCGAGCGGGGATGGCTGGCCGTGGTCGGCGGCAGTTGCGGCGGGGCCGGCGCCAGCACCCTGGCGACCGCGCTGGCGCTCACCGCCGCGGAGTCCGCCGACGGCGTCCTGCTCGTCGACGCCGACGCCTGCGGCGGCGGGCTGGACCTGCTGCTCGGCGCCGAGGACGCCGACGGTCTGCGCTGGCCCGCGCTCGCCGGGCTCCGCGGGCGGGTCGCCGGCGAGGCGCTGCTGGCGGCGCTGCCCGAGGTCCGGGGCGTCACGGTGCTGGCCGCGGCGCGCGACGATCCCGCAGCGGTGCCCGCCGCGGCGCTGACCGCGGTCGTCGAGGCGACCCGCGGCTGCGGCCGGCCGGTGGTGGTCGACCTGCCGCGGCCGGCCGGTCCCGCCGACGCGGCGGCGGCCGCGGTGCTCGCCGAAGCCGACCTCGCGGTGCTGCTCGTGCCCGCCCGGCTCCGGGCGGTCTCCGCGGCCCGGCTGCTGCTGACCGGCGTGCCGGAGGAGCCGGCGCCGTGGGGCGCGGCCCGGCTGGTGGTCCGCGAGGTCCCCGGTGGCCTGTCCGCGGCCGAGGTGTCCGCGGTGACCGGCCGGCCGGTGCTGGCCGGCCTGGCGCACGACCGCGGTGCCCTGGCCCGCGGCGAGCGGGGCGAGCCGCCCTCGGTGACACCGCGCAGTCCCCTCGGCTCGGTCGCCCGGCGGCTGCTCGGCGAGCTCGCGCGGGCGGAGCGGGCGGCGTGAGCGGGCTGCCGCTGGTCGAGCGGGTCCGCGCCCGGCTGGCGCTGGAGCCGGGCCCGCCCAGCCGCGCCGCGGTCGCCGCCCTGGTCCGTGACGAGGCCGGACTGGTCGGCGACGCCGAGGTCCTCGACGCGGTGCGGGACGCCGTGGCCGAGCTGGCCGGGGCCGGACCGCTGGAGCCGCTGCTGCGCGAGCCCGGCGTCACCGACGTCCTGGTCAACGGCCCCGCGGCGGTCTACGTCGACCGGGGCGGCGGGCTCGAGCGCTCCCTGGTCCGCTTCCCCGACGAGGACGCCGTCCGGCGGCTGGCGGTGCGGCTGGCGGCCAGCGCCGGACGCCGGCTCGACGACGCCGCGCCCTGGGTGGACGCCGGCCTGCCCGACGGCACCCGCCTGCACGCGGTGCTCCCGCCGGTCTCGGGCGGGGGCACCTGCCTGTCGCTGCGGGTCCTGCGCCGCGCCCGCCTCGGCCTCGACGATCTCGCCGCCCGGGGCACGTTGCCCGGGGAGTCGGCCGGGCTGCTGCGTGCGGTGCTGCGGGCCCGGCTGGCCTTCCTCGTCACCGGCGGCACCGGCTCGGGCAAGACCACCCTGCTCGCGGCCCTGCTCGGCGAGCTGCCGGCGGCGGAGCGGCTGGTGCTGTGCGAGGACGCGCCGGAGCTCGCGCCCGCGCACCCGCACGTCGTCCGGCTGCTCACCCGCCCGGCCAACGTCGAGGGCGCGGGCCGGGTGACCCTGCGCGACCTGGTGCGCCAGGCGCTGCGGATGCGGCCCGACCGGCTCGTGGTCGGCGAGGTCCGCGGCGCCGAGGTGACCGACCTGCTCGCCGCCCTCAACACCGGTCACGACGGCGGCTGCGGCACCCTGCACGCCAACCGGCCCGGCGAGGTGCCCGCGCGGCTGGAGGCGCTCGGCGTGGCGGCGGGCCTGGACCGGCGGGCGGTGCACAGCCAGGCGGCGGCCGCCCTGGCCGCGGTCGTCCACCTCCGCCGCACCCCGGAGGGCCGGCGGGTCGAGGAGATCGGGGTGGTGCGCCGCGACGGTGACTGGGTGGTGGTGGAGCCCGGCTGGCGCGCCGACGGGGGCCCGTGCCCGGGCGCCGGGCGGCTGGCCGCACTCCTCGAGGGCGGGGGCCCGGGATGAGCGTGGCACTGGTCCTGGCCGCGGTCGCGCTGCTGCTGTGGCCCGGCCGGGTGGACGAGCGCCGGCAGCGGCTACGCCGGCTGGTCCGGCCGCGGCCGGGGGTGCGGGCGCGGATCGCCACGGTGCCGGCATCGGCCTGGCCGGTGCCGGCGGCCGTGCTGGGCGTGCTCGCGGGTGCCGCGGTGGGCACGCCCCTGGTCGCGGTCCTCGTCGGCGCGGCCGCGGCGGTCGCGGCGAGGGGCCTGGGCCGGTCGCGGGCCCGCCGGACGCAGGAGGCCCGGGTCGACGCGCTCACCGACGCGCTCGGTGCCGTCGCCGCGGAGCTGCGCGCCGGCCGGCCGCTCGCCGCCGCCACCGCGTCGGTCCTGGCCGGCTGCCCCGACGGCGACCTCGCGCGCGGCCTGGCCGGGGCGCTGAGGGCACCGGCGACGGTCGGCGCCCCGGCGGTCCCCGCGACCGACCTCGACCGGGCGCTGGCACGGGTGGCCGCGGCCGTGCTGCTCAGCGAGCGCACCGGCTGCTCGCTGGCCGCGGTCGTGGCGGCGGTCGAGGACGACCTGCGCGCCCGCCGGCGGCAGCGGCAGGAGCTGCGGTCGGCGACCGCCGGTCCGCGGGCCAGCGCCGCGCTGCTCGCCGGGCTGCCGCTGCTCGCGCTGGCGATGGGCAGCGGCATCGGCGCCGATCCGTGGGCCGTGCTCACCACGACCGCGGCCGGGCAGGTGCTGCTCGTCGCCGGCGTCGCCCTGGAGGGAGCCGGACTGGCCTGGTCGGCGCGGCTGGTCCGCCGGGCGGCGGGGGACGCGACGGCGTGAGCGCCAGCCTGGTCCTGCTGTCCGCGGCGCTGCTGCTGTGGCCGTCCCCGGCCGCCCGGCGGGCGGCGCGGGTGCGGGCCGTGGCCGGCCGTCCTCCCGCGGACCCGGTGGTGACGCCGCCGCGGCCGGGGGCTGTGCGCCGCCTGCTGCTGCCCGGCACGGCCGGGGTGGCCGTCGCGCTGCTGGTCGGGGGACCGCCGGGGGCGGCGCTGGGCGTGGTGGCCGGGGTGCTCGCCGACCGGGTGCTGCGGCGGAGCGGGCCGGTCGACGCGCCGGGCGGCGGGGGAGGAGCCGAGCTGCCGGTGGCCTGTGACCTGCTCGCCGTCTGCCTCGCGGCCGGGCTGCCGGTCGGCGGCGCGCTGGGCGCGGTGGCGGCGGCCCTGCCCGGACCCACGGGCGGCGCCCTCGCGGCGGTCGCGGGCCGGATGCGGCTGGGCGCCGCGTCGCACGCGGCCTGGGCCGGCGCCCCCGCCGGGCTGGCCGGGCTGGGCCGCGTGCTGGTGCGCGCCGGGGAGTCGGGGGCGGCGGCGGTCCCCGCCCTGCGCGTGCTGGCCGCCGAGGCCCGTCAGACCGCCCGCAGCGACGCCGACGCCGCGGTGCGGCGGGCCGGTGTGTGGGTGCTCGCGCCGCTGGGCGCCTGCTTCCTGCCGGCCTTCGTCTGCCTCGGCATCGCGCCGATGGTCATCGGCATCGCCGGGCAGGTCTTCGGGTGACCGGGCCGTCGCGGAACCCGGTCGGCGGCCGGTGGCGCTCAGCGCCGCCCGGCGGCGAACGACGAGGCGGCGTGCGGGACGAACGAGGGGGCCAGCGACCAGGAGGCCGGGATCGACCGGGTCGCCGCGCCGCCGGCCGGCGCCAGGTCGAGCACCATGCGGGTGGGCTGGAAGGCCTCCGCGTAGCCGATCCGCGCCTGCGCGCCCCAGTGCCGGGCGGAGGCGACGACCGCGTCGGGCTCCACCATCGCCGACCGCTCCACCTGCGAGGCATGGGCGGCCAGCGCGGCGAGCTTGCCGGTGAGGTGAGCCGTCACGTCGACGTAGACGGTCGGCGCGAAGGTCAGCGTCGACGGGCTCTGGTAGTGCAGCACCCGCGGCAGGCGGCGGGCCGCGCCGAGCGTGGCGGCCGCGACGGCGCGGTGGTCCTGGTGGCTGTCGTCGGGGGCGTGCACGTAGACCAGGTCGGCCGCGGTGGCCTCCAGGGCCTGCTCGATCCGGCGGATCGCCGCCGAGTCCGCGACCACCTCGCAGTCGTGCAGGCCGCCCCAGACCAGGTCGGCGCCGAGCACCCGGGCCGCTCGCTCCTGCTCGGCCCGGCGGCCGGCGACCTGCGGCCCGTTGCCGGGGCCGTTCTCGCCGCCGGTCATGACCAGCACCGTGACCGAGTCCCCGGCCGCGACGTGCGCCAGCAGGGCGCCTCCGCAGCCCAGTTCGACGTCGTCGGGGTGTGCCCCGATGGCCAGGACGCTGCGTCCCGTGCTCCGCGTGCCCGCGCCGTCCATCGCCCGCCGTCCTGTCCGTCCGGGGCGGTTCGCCGCCCGACGTCCCTCCATCGGCGGACCCGGCGGCCCCCTCCATCCCGGCCGGCGGCTCCTCCCTCGTCGGAGGGAGATCCGGTCGCGCACGACGGTTCGGGCCGGGGAGGCGGACGGGTCAGCCCGCGACGACCGCCCCCGCGCCGAGGGCGCTGAGGGCCAGGGCCGCGGCAGCGGGGAAGTCGTCGGTGACCGCCCACGCGGGAGGCCGGTCGGCAGCCGACGTGTACTCCCCCTGGCGCACCCGGATCGCCCGTGCGCCGACCGCGGCCGCGACCGCGACGTCCTTGCCGGGGCGGTCCCCGACGACCAGGACGCGCTCGGCGGGCACGCCGAGGCGGCCGGCCAGCACCCGCAGGCCCTCGGGAGCCGGTTTGCGGGCCGCCCGGCCGCCGAGGGTGTCGGTGACCAGCACCTCGGCCAGCAGGGACGTCAGGCCCGTCGCGGCGAGCTTGGCCTCCTGGATGACCGGGTTGCCGTCGGTCAGGCACCCCACCGGGACCGCACGGCCGAGCTCGGCCAGCGCCGGGGTGACGCCCGGGTAGGGGGCCAGGGACACGGGCGCGTGTGCGGTGAAGGCGGCCACCAGCTCCGGGACCAGCCGGGGCAGGTCGGCGGCGGGCACGCCCGCGGCCAGCAGCGCGCGGTCGATCGTCCCGCCGCGGTCGGACCCCGCCGCCAGTTCCCGGAGCAGGGCGGCGTGCACCCGCGCGCCGTCCAGCCCGGCCGCGGCAGCGGCGGTCCCGACGTCGGCCGCGGCGCCGGCCAGGTGGGCCGCCTGGGGGTAGAGCGTGTCGTCGAGGTCGACCACGACCGCCAGCGGCGGCGGCCCGTGCCAGGACGGTGGCGCGGTCACCACGGCAGCCGGCCGTCGGTGAAGTCGGGCTCCTCCAGGGTCAGCAGGGCGTCGGTCGCCTCGTCGGCGAGGAGGGCGGCCACCTGGGCGCCGGTGGTGCCGTCGCCGTAGGGGCAGGGGAGGGCTGCCGCGCGGGCCTGTCCCTCCGCACCGGTGTGCCGGGCCGCGGCGGCGAGCACGGCGTCGGCGGCCGAGTCGTCGGCCAGGCCGGCCAGCGTCGTCGTCCCGGCCTCCACGCCCTCCCACCGCGGGGTCGAGCCGCGGAGGACGACGACGGGCACACCGAGGAACGCCGCCTCCTCCTGGATGCCGCCGGAGTCGGTGACCGCCAGCCGCGCCGAGGCCAGGGCGGCCAGCAGCGTGTCGTAGCCGACCGGGCCGGTCCGGGTGATCGCCGGGTGCTCGAGCTCGGCGTCCAGGCCGGCGGCCGCCAGCCGGGCCGCGGTCCGCGGGTGCACCGGGAAGGTCACCGGCCCGACGTCGTCGGCCAGCGCCCGGACGACGCCGACCAGCCGCTTCAGCCGCACCGGGTCGTCGACGTTGGTGGGGCGGTGCGCGGTGACCAGGACCCCCTCCCGCTCCGCCGCGGGCACCGGCCGCACGCCCCGGTCCACCAGCGTGTCGACCACCGGGTTGCCGACCACGAACACCCGCTCGGCGGGCACCTCCTCGGCGGCCAGGAACGCCGCCGCACGCCGGGTGGGCGCCAGGTGCAGCGCGGCGACCGCCGCGGCCACCCGCCGGTTGACCTCCTCCACGCTGCGCGGGTTGAGGCTGCGCAGCCCCGCCTCGAGGTGCGCGAAGGGCACACCGGCGCCGCGTGCGGCCAGGGCGTAGGCGGGGACGGTGTTCGTGTCGCCGAGGGCCAGCACGACGTCGGGCCGGAACCGGGCCACCGCGCGCGCCGCGTCGGCGTGCAGGGCCCCGTACCGCGCGGCCGGGTCACCGGCGGGCAGGTGGAACCGGCAGGTCGGCGCCAGCCCGAGGGTCTGCTGCAGGCGCGTGGACAGGTCCGGGTCGGTGTGCTGGCCGGTGTCGACCACGTCGACCCGGTGCCCCGCGGCGGTCAGCGCCCGCACCACGGGCGCGAGCTTGACCACCTCCGGCCGGGTCCCGAACGGCACCAGCACGTGCCGGGTGCGGGTCACGCCCGGACCTCCGTCGCGGTGCAGGGGTCGGTCACCGGGGTGCCGTCGTCGGCGGTGTAGGTCTCAGCGAAGTAGCGGCTCATCCGCACGCCGGGGGTGAACCACAGGTGCGGGAGCGCGGCACCGGGCTCGCGGATGCCGGTCAGGTGGGCGCTGACCACGTCGGCGCCGGCGGCCAGGGTCAGCGGCAGCCCGCCGGAGAAGCGGGGGTTGACCTCGACCACCGTCGCCCGGCCGTCGTCGGCCACGAAGCCCTGCACGTTCGCCGGGCCGGTGAGACGCACGGCCTCCAGCGCGGCGGCCACCACCGCGGTCACCTCGGCGGAGTCGAAGGTGGTGCCCTTCACCGAGATGCCCGCGCGGGTGTCGTCGCGCCAGCGCGGCACCACGGTGAGCAGCTCCCCGTCGCGGCCGACGAGGGCGTCGGCGGTGAACTCGCGCCCCGACAGCCGGGTCTGGGCGATCAGCGCGGCGTCGGCGCGCATGGCCTCGACGACGTCGCAGCGCACGTCGAGCAGCCGGACGCCGCGGCTGCCGCGCCCGGCGCGGGGCTTGACCACCCAGGGCCCGGGGACGGCGACCAGCCCTGCGGGGGTGTCGGTGGTCGCGGGGTGCGGCACGCCGGCGGCGCGCAGCAGGCGGGCGAAGGCGGCCTTGTCGCAGCAGACCTCGACCGCGGACACGTCGGGCAGCCAGGTGGCCACGCCGGCCGCGGCCAGCCGGTCGGCGCCCGCGGCGAGGGCCGGCAGCTCCTCGGCGACCGTGCCGATGAGCGCGTCGGCACCGTGCGCGCCGGCCAGCGCCACGAGGGCGTCGACGAAGCGGACGTGGTCGGCGCGCGGGACGACGGCGCCGACGGTGGCCAGCGCCGCTCCCGCGGCGGTCGCGTCGGCGTCCACCCCGACCACGCGGTGTCCCAGCGCCGTCAGCCGGCGGACGACGGCGACGCCGGCCGGGCCGCCGGCGCCGGTGACGATCACCGCGGGCGCGCCGCGCCGCTCGTGCTCGCCGGCGGGTGGGGGGACGGGAGCGGGCGGCCGGGTCGGCAGGGTCGAGGTCACCGGGGCGTCTCCGGGGGGTGTGGGGCGGACGGGCGGGCGAAGCTGCGGGGCGCCGCGGACCCGGCGGGGTGCGCGGAACCGTCCGGCGGCGGCGCGGGGCCACGTCCGGGCGTGGCCGGCGGCACGGGGATCCGGGCCACCACGACCGGGGCGCCGTCGTCCGCGGACGGGCCGCCGAGGGCGGACGGGGGTGCCGCGGGCCGGGCCAGCAGCCAGCCGCGGGCCCACAGCCGCAGCGCGGCCACCCGGTGGTCGGTCACCGGCTCCCACTGCCGCGCGGCGACCGCGTCGGCGAGGGCGTCGAGGACGAGGGGGTCGGACTCGTAGGTCGCGACGGCCACGAGCGTGGCGGCGTGCGCGCCAAGCCCGTCAGCGGCCAGGGCGTGCACCCGCTCGACCCGCTGGGCGGCCGGCAGGTGGCCGAGCCGGTAGTCGACGCGGGCGGCCTCGCGGCGCGCGGCCAGCCAGGCGGAGAGCCGCCGGGGCAGCACGTGCCGGTGCAGCAGGCCGGTGACGGTCGTCCGCCGGCGGCGGGCCTCGACGTCCTCGGCGTCGGCGGTGCGGTAGCCCAGACCGGGCCGCGCCCAGCTGTCGGGGCGGCGGGCGGTGTGCCGGCCCTCGACGTCCTGCTCGGCCCGCTCGGCGGCGGGGAGGGTGACCCAGACCATCACCAGGAAGCCGCCGAGGGTGGCGACGAGGTTCCACACGGTGCCCACCCAGTCGTGGAACAGGACCAGCGCGCCCTCGCCCCACTGCAGGCCCGCCAGGGCCGACAGCAGCAGCCGGCCGTGGTTGAGCACCACCACGGCGAGGACGGCGACGACCAGGCCGCCGAGGGCGTGCAGCCCGCGGCTGCGCAGGACCACCGCGGTCAGGGCGACCAGCCCGAGGACCGACAGGACCGACGAGCACGACGCCGTGACCACCGCGTCGATCACCTCGCCGTCGCCGCGGAAGAGCAGGACGTGACCGGGCAGCACGCCCGAGGACCAGGTGGGGTCTAGCCACCCGAGTACCACGGCGACGGCGCGGGCCTCGAGGACCTGCAGCGGTCCCGAGAGGGTGGCGAAGCCGGCGACGCAGATCACCGCGGCGAGCGCGAGGTCGAGCAGGACCGGCAGCAGCCGTCCCCGCGTCCCGCGGGAGAGCCGTCGCCGTCCGAGCGCGGGTGCGGTGGTCACCGGTCCTCCGAGGGCAGGGCGAACGACCGCGGGCGCCCCGGCGACGCGGCCACGACCGGGGCGGGGGGAGCCGCGGCGGGCCGCGGCACCGTCGAGGTGGCGCCGGAGCGCGAGGTCTTCACCCAGCTGTAGGGCCGGCCGAGCATCCCGTCGAGGTAGGCGCGCGAGGTGATCCAGATCGACAGCGCGAAGGCCGGCAGGAAGCCCAGCAGCCGCCAGGCCGAGCGGCGCTCCACGCGGCCGACCAGCAGGCCGACGCACAGCTCGGCCAGCGGGCCGATGAACAGCAGCATCGACAGCGGCAGCAGCCCGACGACCGGGAGGTCGCCCACCCCCGCGGCGCGCAGCACCGTGAGCAGCAGACCCAGCCCGCTGAGCACCGGGACGTGGTAGACGCCGAGGAACAGCGTCGTCTCGACCTTCTCCAGCGGCGACAGGTGCGGCGAGCGCATCAGCGGGCGCCAGTAGTCGCGCAGGCACTTCTGGTGGCCGCGGGCCCACCGGTAGCGCTGCTTCCAGAAGCGCTGGGCGCTGACCACCGCCTCCTCGAAGTCGATGGCCGAGACGTCGTAGCGGACCCGCTGGCCCCTCAGCAGGATGCGCAGGGTCAGGTCGGTGTCCTCGGTGACCGTCTCGGGGTTCCAGCCGCCGAGTGCCCGCAGCGTCGAGGTCCGCACGGCGCAGTTGGCGCCGCCGTAGGCGGGCAGCTCGAACAGCGCCTGCCGGCCGTACTCGTTGACGAGGTAGCCGGAGAGGTAGTCGAGGAAGACGGTGCCGGCCATCGAGGAGTCCTGGCCGTTGCGGATGACGCACCGGCCCATCACCGCGCCGACGACGGGGTCGCGGAAGTGCCGCACCAGCCGCCGCAGCGCCGTCGGCTCCGGCTCGTGGTCGGCGTCGAAGACGAGCACGATCTCGGCGTCGACGAGGGCCAGTGCCTCGTTCAGGGCGCCGGACTTGCCGCCGCCGGCGCCAGGGAGCCGGTGCAGCACGCGCAGCCGCGGCTCCCGGGCGGCCCAGGCGTCGAGCTTCGCGCCGGTCGCGTCGGCCGAGCCGTCGTCGACGACGACGAGCGTGAGCCGGTCGGCCGGGTAGTCCAGGGCCAGCAGTGCCGTCACCATCCCGTCGACGACGAGCTCCTCGTCCTTGCAGCCGACGAGGACGGCGACCGGCGGGGTGTAGGCGTCCAGGCCCACGTCGGCGGCCAGCAGGTCGCGCTCGGCCCACCGCGCCGCGGCGACCGCGAAGGCGAGGTGCCGGCAGAAGTAGACGCCGAAGACGACGTTGAGCGCGCCGGCGAGGACCCCGAGGGTCGGGTCGAGGCCGAACAGTGCGACCGCCGCGGCCAGGGCGAGGACGTAGGCGACGAGGACGAGCGGGCGGCCCTCGGGGCGGCCGGTGCCGTGCGCCACGGATCCTCCTCCCGCGTCGTGCCCGGCGGTGCGGCTGCGCCACCTCATGGCTGGATCGGCAGTCGTGCTGCCGTCCTGAAGTGGAAGCGGACGCACCGACGGCGCCGCGTGCGCCGTCCACAGGCCGCCCGGCCGTCCACAGGTCCGCTCCGGGCCTGGATCGCGTGCGGCGGGCGCGGCGAGGGTCGGTGCCGCGCCCCGTGCGGGGCCGCCGACCCGAGGAGGACCTGCGATGACCGCCACCCCGCCCGAGACCGCCGCGCCTGCCGACGACGCACCGCGCCGCCGCGGCCTGGCCGCGCGGTGGGCCCGCCTGCACGCCGACGCCGAGGCCGGCATGAGCACCGCCGAGTACGCGGTCGGCACGGTCGCCGCGTGCGCCTTCGCCGCCGTGCTCTACCGGGTGGTCACCGGCGGGTCGGTCGTCACCGCGCTCGGGGACCTCGTCTCGTCCGCGCTGCAGGTGCTGTCCTGACCCGCCGGGCACGGCGGCGCGACAGACGGACGAGGGGCGGGGCGGGCGGCGAGGCCGGGATGGTCACCGCCGAGACGGCCGTGGTGCTGCCCGTGCTCCTGTTGGTCCTGGCGGCGGTCGTCGCGGCGGTGCTGGTGGTCGGGGCGCAGCTGCGCTGCGTGGACGCCGCGCGCGAGGGTGCCCGGGCCGCCGCCCGCGGGGAGGACCCGGCCACCGTCCGCGCCCTCGTCGCGCGGATCGCGCCCGACGCGGCGGTCACGGCCGTCAGCGTCGGCGGCGGCGAGGTCCGGGTGACCGTCCGCGCGGAGGTCGCGCCGCTGGGGCCGGTGTCGCCCGGGATCGGCGTCGGCGCCACCGCGGTCGCCCGGGTCGAGCCCGGGGTCGTCGGGTGAGCGACGGCGAACGGGGGTCGGCGACGGTGTGGACCGTCGCGCTGGCCGGTGTGCTGGCGGCCGTGGGGATGGCCGCCGTGCTGCTCGGGGCCGCGGCCACCGCGCGCCACCGCGCCGGCACCGCGGCCGACCTCGCGGCCCTGGCGGCGGCCGGCGCGGCGGTGACCGGGGACCCCGCGACCTGCACCGTGGCCGCCGACGTCGTCCGCGACAACGGCGCCGCGCTCGTCGCCTGCGCGGTCGACGAGGGCGCGGTGGTCGAGGTGACCGCCGAGGTGGGCGTCCGGCTGGGACCGCTCGGCGTCCGGCGCGCGCAGGCCACGGCCCGCGCCGGGCCCGTCCCGCCCGACGTGCCCGCGCCGGGGGATCCCGCCGGGTCAGAAGACGAGGTCGTCCTCGACGGGGCGGACGTCCCGCCCGGCGTCCTCGACGGCGTCCTCGGCGGCATCGTCGGCGGTCCGGTCGCTCCCCACGGCCGGAGCCGCGGGGTCGGTCGGTGTCCCGGTGGCGACCTCCACCGCCCCCGTCCCCGCCTCGTCCGCGGCGGCCAGTTCGTCGAGCACCACGTCGAGCACGCGCACCGCACCGGCCTTGTCCAGCGGGTCGTTGCCGTTGCCGCACTTGGGCGACTGGACGCAGGACGGGCAGCCGCTGTCGCACTCGCAGCTGGCCACGGTGGCCCGGGTGGCGGTGAGCCAGCGCCGCAGGGCCGCGAACCCCCGTTCGGCGAACCCGGCGCCACCGGGGTGGCCGTCGTAGACGAACACCGTGGCGGTGCCGGTGTCGGGGTGCAGCGCCGTCGACAGCCCGCCGAGGTCCCAGCGGTCGCAGGTGGCCAGCAGCGGCAGGATGCCGATCGCCGCGTGCTCGGCGGCGTGCAGTGAGCCGGGCAGCGACAGGTCGTCGACGGCGGCGCGCGCGACGGCGTCCGCGTCCAGGGTCAGCCAGACGGCGCGGGTGCGCAGCTGGCGGGCCGGCAGGTCGAGCGGGAACTCGGCGAGCACCTCACCGGTCCCGGCCCGCCGCCGTTGGTAGGCGACCACCTGGTTGGTGACGTCGACGACGCCGGTGTGCGCCGTGACCGTGCCCAGCCGCCGGACGCGGTCGGTGCCGACGATGCTCAGGTCGGTGACGTCCCGCGCCACGGTGGTCCACTCGGGGCTCTCGGCGTGCACGACCGCGCAGGCGTCCTCGAGGTCCAGCTCGTCGACGACGAAGGTGTCGCCGCGGTGGACGTAGAGGGCGCCCGTGTGCACCGTCGCGTGCGCGGCGCCGCCGTCGACGGTGCCGAGGAGACGGCCGGTGCCGCCCTCGATGATGGCCACCGGCTCCCCGCCGCTGCCGCGGATGTCGACGTCGGGCCGCCCGCGCCCCGCCCAGTACCAGCCGGCCGGTCGCCGTCGCAGCTGACCGGCCGCGACCAGCTCGTCGAGCTGGGCCTCGGCAACCGCGCCCCCGAAGTCCGACAGGTCGGCCGGCGTGAGGGGGAGCTCGGCCGCCGCGCAGCAGAGCTGGGGGCCGAGGACGTAGGGGTTGGCCGGGTCGGTGACCGTGGCCTCGACCGGACGGCCGAACACCGCCCGCGGGTGGTGGGCCAGGTAGTGGTCCAGCGGGTCGTCGCGGGCGACGAAGACGACCAGCGACTCGCGCTGGGCGCGCCCGGCCCGGCCCGCCTGCTGCCACAGCGAGGCCAGCGTCCCGGGGTAGCCGGCCAGCACCACCGCGTCGAGGCCGGCGATGTCGATGCCGAGCTCGAGGGCGTTGGTGGTGGCCACGCCCAGCAGCTCCCCGCAGGACAGCGCCCGCTCGAGCTCCCGGCGTTCCTCGGGGAGGTAGCCGCCGCGGTAGGAGTCCACCCGCCGGGCCAGGTCACCCCGGCCGCGGTCCTGCAGCAGGCGCCGGGCCTGCTCGGCCACCGACTCGGCGCTGCGCCGCGACCGCACGAACGCCAGCGTCCGCGCGCCCCGCTCGACCAGGTCGGCCAGCAGCCCGGCGGCGTCCGCTGCCGCCGACCGGCGCAGGGGGGCGCCGTGCTCGCCGGTCCGCTCCGTCAGCGGCGGCTCCCACAGCGCGAAGGTCGCACCGGGGCGCGGCGACCCGTCCTCGGTGACCGCCGCGACGGGCGCACCGACCAGCCGGGAGGCGGCCGCCGCGGGCTCGGCCACCGTGGCCGAGGCCAGGACGAACACCGGGTCGGCGCCGTAGCGGCGGCAGATGCGGCGCAGCCGGCGCAGGACGTGACCGACGTGCGAGCCGAAGACCCCGCGGTAGGCGTGGCACTCGTCGATGACGACGTAGGCCAGCCGGCGCAGCGTCGAGGACCACCGCTGGTGCGCCGGCAGCACGCCCCGGTGGAGCATGTCCGGGTTGGTGACGATCCACCGTGAGTGACGGCGCACCCAGTCCCGCTCCTCGGCCGGGGTGTCGCCGTCGTAGGCGGCCGGGCGCACTGACGGGTCGGCCAGCGCGGCCACCGAGGCCAGCTGGTCGCGGGCCAGGGCCTTGGTCGGCGCCAGGTAGAGCACGCAGGCCCGCGGGTCCTCGGCCAGGCGGGTCAGCGCGGGCAGCTGGTAGGCCAGCGACTTGCCCGAGGCCGTGCCGGTGGCGACCACCACCGAGGTGCCGTCGTGAGCGAGCTGCGCGGCCTCCACCTGGTGCCGCCACGGCCGGGCAACGCCCTGCTCCTCCAGCCGCGCCCGCAGGCCCGGGTCGACCCACGCCGGCCACGGCAGCGTCCGGGACGCACGCACCGGCAGGTGGTGCACGTGCGTGACCGGCTGCTCCTCCTCGGGCGTGCCGGCGAGCAGGTCCTCGAGCAGCTCGGCCCCGGGCAGGACGCCGCCGGGCCGCGCTGCGGCGCCGTGCCCTGCTGCGGCGGCGCCGTGCCCTGCTGCGGCGCCGTGCCCTGCTGCGACGCCGTGCCCTGCCGCGGCGCCGTGCACCTCCGCGGCGCCGGGTGCGGCACCCGGGCGCTCGTCGCCCCCTGGGATCCCCTCGCGGCCGGATGGGGGAGCAGCCGGCCGGACCGGGTGGAGCGCGGTCACCCCTCCACTGTCACACCCCGAGGCAACCCACCCCGGACCCGCCCTCGCGGTGAGCGACCGGAGCACTACGGAAGTGGACCTACCACAGTGTGTGATCTCCATTACAGTGGCGCGGCATCCGCGGACGGCCCGCCGCCCGCGGATGCTCTCCGCCGACCGGGGAACGCGGGGCCGCCCGGCGGCAACCACCGCTGGGAGGTCTAGATGCCGGACAGTTCTCTCTCCGGCGGGGACGTCGTCCTCGTGACGGCTGCCCTCGTCGTCTCGCTCGCGGCGCTGCTCTTCGCCGCGTCACTGGTCCGCGCCGTGATGGGCGCCGACCAGGGCACGACGCGGATGCGGGACATCGCGCGCGCGGTGCAGGAGGGAGCCGGCGCCTATCTACGGCGCCAGTTCAGGACCCTCGGCGTCTTCGCCGTCGTCGTCTTCCTGCTGCTCCTCGTCCTGCCGGTCGCCGAGGGCGGCTGGGGGACCCGCATCGCCCGGGCCGTGTTCTTCCTCGTCGGTGCGCTCTTCTCTGCCGCCGTGGGCTTCATCGGCATGACCCTGGCCACCCGCGGCAACGTCCGGGTCGCCGCCGCCGCCCAGGCCGGTGGCTACCGCCCGGCCTTCCGCATCGCGTACCGCACCGGCGGGGTCTGCGGGATGATCACCGTCGGGCTCGGTCTGTTCGGCGCCTCGCTGGCGCTGCTGCTCTTCGACGACACCGCGCCGGTGGTCCTCGAGGGCTTCGCCTTCGGCGGGGCCCTGCTGGCCATGTTCATGCGTGTCGGCGGCGGGATCTTCACCAAGGCCGCCGACGTCGGCGCCGACCTCGTGGGCAAGGTCGAGGCCGGGATCCCCGAGGACGACCCCCGCAACGCCGCGACCATCGCCGACAACGTGGGCGACAACGTCGGCGACTGCGCGGGCATGGCCGCCGACCTCTTCGAGTCCTACGCCGTCACCCTGGTCGCCGCGCTCATCCTCGGCCAGGTCTTCTTCGGCGCCGACGGGATGGTCTTCCCCATCGTGGTGGCCGGCATCGGCGTGCTCGCCTCGGTCGTCGGCATCCTCGCCAGCAACCCCGGCAAGGGCGACTCCAGCGGCCTGGCGCCCATCAACCGCGGCTTCTTCACCTCCGCGGTGGTCTCCCTCGTGCTCGTCGCCGCGGCGGCCTTCACCGTCCTCCCCAGCGTGGCCGACGTCCCCGACTCGGTGGTCAACCCGCAGGTGCTCGGGTTCGTCTCGGTCGTCATCGGGATCGTCCTGGCCGCGGCCATCCAGCAGCTCACCGGCTACTTCACCGAGACCTCCCGCAAGCCGGTGCGCGACGTCGGCCAGAGCTCCCTCACCGGGCCCGCCACCGTCGTCCTGTCGGGCATCTCCCTGGGCCTCGAGTCGGCCGTCTACGCGGCCCTGCTCATCGGCGGCGCGGTCTACGGCGCCTTCCTCATCGGCGGCGGCGCGGCCCTCTACGCCGTCGCGCTCGCCGGCTGCGGCCTGCTCACCACCGCGGGCGTGATCGTCTCCATGGACACCTTCGGCCCGGTCAGCGACAACGCGCAGGGCATCGCCGAGATGTCCGGCGACATCGACGAGACCGGCGCCCGCGTGCTGACCGACCTCGACGCGGTGGGCAACACCACCAAGGCGATCACCAAGGGCATCGCCATCGCCACCGCCGTCCTGGCGGCGACCGCGCTGTTCGGGTCCTACAACGAGCAGGTCCGCACCGCGCTGGGCGACGTCGACCTCGCGCAGTCGTTCAGCCTGGTCGAACCGGACAACGTCGTCGGCGCGGTGATCGGCGCCGCGGTCGTCTTCCTGTTCTCCGGCCTGGCGATCAACGCCGTCTCCCGGGCCGCCGGGCGGGTCGTGTTCGAGGTGCGCGAGCAGTTCCGCACGCGCCCCGGGATCATGGACTACACCGAGCGGCCGGACTACTCCGCCGTCGTCGACATCTGCACGAAGGACTCGCTGCGGGAGCTCGCGACGCCCGGCCTGCTCGCCGTCCTCGCGCCGGTCGCGGTCGGTTTCGGCCTCGGCTTCGGTCCGCTGGCGGCCTACCTCGTCGGCGCCATCGCGACGGGCACGCTCATGGCCGTGTTCCTCGCCAACTCCGGCGGCGCCTGGGACAACGCCAAGAAGATGGTCGAGGACGGGGCGTACGGCGGGAAGGGGACCGAGGCGCACGCCGCCACGGTCATCGGGGACACCGTCGGCGACCCGTTCAAGGACACCGCGGGCCCGGCGATCAACCCGCTCATCAAGGTGATGAACCTGGTGGCGCTGCTGATCGCCCCGGCGGTCGTCAGCCTGTCGGTCGGCGAGGACGCCAACACGGCGGTCCGGCTGCTCATCGCGGCCGTCGCCGCGCTGATCGTCGTCGGTGCCGTGGTGGTGTCCAAGCGGCGCTCCGTCGTCGTCGGCGACGCCGGCGGGGGCGGACCGGCCGGGACGCTGCCCACGACCGCGACAAACCCGATCGCGACGCACCCGCACGCGACGCCTCCCGCCGCGACGACCCCGACCGGGACCCCGACCGGGACCAGCGCCCCGACCACCACCGCTCCCTGACCGCACCCCGCGAGCCTCCGCCCGGACACCCCCGGGCGGAGGCCCGCGGTGTGCCCTGTGGACGGCCGGCCGGGTTGTGGACGGCTCGCCGGGACCGGTCGCCGCCCGGTCCTAGCGTCCGCTCCGCCGACCCGGTCCCGGGCCGGCAGCGACGCCAGGAGGGGCCGTGTCCGTATCCGTCGCCATCCAGCTCGACGCCGTCCAGGCGCTGGGCGAGGAGCTGGCCGCACTCGCCGGCGAGCTGTCCGCCGGCGCCGACCTGTGTGCCTCGACCGCGGTGCCCCTGGACACCGCGGCACCCGGGGAGGTGTCCGCCGCCGCCGGTCTCACCGGCCGGGCGTGGGCCAGGGTGGTGGCCGACTGCGCGGACGGCGCCGACGCGGCCGCGCGGGCGCTGCTGGCCGCGGTCCAGGGCTACCGCCTCACCGACGCCGCGCTCTCCGACCGGGTCCTGGCCGCCCGGACCGTCACCGGGGCCGGGGCCGGCGCGTGAGCACGCCCGGCCTGACCGCCGTCGCCGGCTGGGACACGCCCCTGCTCGACGGCGCCGTCGCCACGCTCGAGGCGGTGACCGAGCGCCTGCCCCCGTGGCGGGCACGGATGGAGGCGGTGGCGCGCTCCCTCGCCGACGCCGAGTGCTGGTCGGGACAGGCGGCATCGGCCGCCGCGGACGCCCTCGACGACGTGTCCCGCGTCGTGACGGAGGTGACCGGCGCACTCGGCACCTCCCTCGACCGGCTCCAGGAGACCGCCCGCGAGGCGCGCACCGCCCAGGAGCTGGCGGCCCAGGCCCTGGCCGCCGCCGCGGCGTCGGGGATGACGCTGGACGAGGCGGGTGGTGTCGCCGCGCCCGCTCCCGTCGCGCCGCCCGCCGACGCCTCGCCCGACGCCCTCGCCGCTCACGACGACCGGCTCACCGAGCAGGCGGCCGCGGCCGAGCGGGTCGCCGGGACCGCCGCCCAGGCGCTGCGTGCCGCCGCGCGCGCCGCTGCTGCGGCCGCGGACTCCGCGGCTCCGGTCGCACCCCTCGCCCCCTTCGGCTTCCGGCCCGCCGGTTTCGCCGGCCTCGCCGCGACCGTCCTGCCCGACGGCGTGTGGATCCCGTCGTGCCTCCCGGTCGCCGGGACGGCGCCGGAGTCGGTGGCGGCGTGGTGGGCCGGGCTGTCCGAGCCGGCCCGGGACCAGCTGATCGACGTGGAGACCCGGCTCGTCGGGAGCCTGGACGGCCTGCCCGCCTGGGCACGGGACCAGGCCAACCGGCAACTGCTCACCCGGGCGCTGGAGGACCCCACCTCCGAGGGGTACGCGACGGCGCGGGCGGCCGCCGACGAGATCGCGGCCGAGGAGGCGGCCGGGCGGACGGTCCAGCTGTGGTCCTTCGACGCCGACGACCACCTCGTGGCCCTCGCCTACGGCGACCTGGACGCGGCCGAGGACGTCGCCGTGCTGGTGCCGGGGGTCGGGAACGGCGTCGACGACCTCGACGACCTCGGCGACGACGCGCAGGCCGTCGCCGACGCGGCGCGGGCGGCCGGCTCCGCCGCCTCGGTGGCCGCCGTGGCCTGGCTGGGCTACCGGCCCCCGGGCCACGTCCTCCACCCCGCCGCCTGGGTCGAGGGGCGGGCGGGAACCGGCGGGAGGGCGCTCGCCGGGGACCTCGCCGGTCTGCGCGCCGCACGCGCGGGCGATCCCGCGCCCGGGGCGGCCGTGCCCCGCGTCACCGTGGTGGCGCACAGCTACGGGACCGTCGTGGTCGATCGCGCCGCGGAGGAGCGCGGGGAGTTCGCGGCCGACGCGCTGGTCCTCCTCGGCAGCCCTGGCATGGACGGCCCGGCGTCGGACCTCGAGGCGGCGGGGGTCCACGAGGCCTCCGCGCTGCTCGACCCGGTCACGTGGCTGGTGGACGTCCACGGCACGGAGACCGACGACGAGGACTTCGGTGCCACGCCGCTGCCGGCGGACTGGGACACCTGGCACACCTGGTTCCTCGAACCGGACCGGCCGACCCTCGCCGCCGTCGGGGAGGTGGTCGCCGGCCCCCGTGCGCCGGACTGACCCGCCCGCCGGCCTCCGGGAACAGCCACGGTGCTGCGCCGTTGGACGCGGTGACGGCGCGCCCACCCGGGGTCGCCAGCCGGTCGCGTTCCGCGGTCGTGGCCTACCGTGGCCCGCCGAGGGGGCGCACCGGGTGCCGACACCGCACCCGCCGCCGACCGAGCACCACCGACAGGAGCACCGTGCCCACGAAGACCACCAAGAACGGCGAGAGCGCCGGCCGGACGGCCGGCGGCACCAGCACGCCCGCCCGCCGCCGGACCGCCGCCACCGGGGGCGGCCGCCCACTGGTCATCGTGGAGTCGCCGACCAAGGCCGGGAAGATCGCCGGCTACCTCGGCAACGGCTACGTCGTCGAGGCCAGCGTGGGGCACATCCGCGACCTGCCCCGCAACGCCGCCGACGTCCCGGCCGAGCACAAGGGCGCGCCCTGGGCACGGCTGGGCGTCGACGTCGACAACGCCTTCGAGCCGCTCTACGTCATCAGCCCCGACCGCAAGCAGCAGGTGAGCCGGCTCAGGCAGCTGGTCAAGGACGCCAGCGAGGTCTACCTCGCGACCGACGAGGACCGTGAGGGCGAGGCCATCGCCTGGCACCTGGTCGACACCCTCAAGCCGCGGGTCCCGGTCCGCCGGATGGTCTTCCACGAGATCACCCCCGAGGCGATCGCCCGCGCCGTGGCCAACCCGCGCGACCTCGACACCGCGCTGGTCGACGCGCAGGAGACCCGCCGCATCCTCGACCGGCTCTACGGCTACGAGGTCAGCCCGGTGCTGTGGAAGAAGGTGCTGCCCCGGCTCTCGGCCGGCCGCGTGCAGTCGGTGGCCACCCGCATCGTCGTCGAGCGGGAGCGGGAGCGGATGGCGTTCACCGCCGCCGACTACTGGTCCCTCGACGGCGTCTTCGCCGTCCCCGGCCGCACCGGCGCCGACGCGGGCGAGCCCACGACGCTGCGCGCCCGCCTGGTCAGCGTCGACGACGGCCGCGTGGCCACCGGCCGCGACTTCGACCCGGCCACCGGCCAGGTCACCGGCGACGTCGTGCACCTCGACGAGGCCGGCGTCCGCGGCCTGGCCGCCCGGCTCGAGGGCCGGCAGGTGACGGTCGGCCGGGTCGACGAGAAGCCCTACCGGCGGCGCCCCTACGCGCCGTTCACCACCTCCACGCTGCAGATGGAGGCCGGCCGCAAGCTCGGCTGGTCCTCGGCGCAGGTGATGCGGGTCGCGCAGCGGCTGTACGAGAACGGCCACATCACCTACATGCGGACCGACTCGACCAACCTCTCCGACGAGGCGATCAACGCCGCCCGTACCCAGGCCCGCCAGCTCTACGGCGACGCCTACGTCCCCGCTGAGGCCCGCCGCTACAGCAAGAAGGCCAAGGGCGCGCAGGAGGCGCACGAGGCGATCCGGCCCGCCGGCGACTCCTTCCGCACCCCCGGCCAGCTCGCCGGCCAGCTCGCCCGCGACGAGTTCCGCCTCTACGAGCTGATCTGGCAGCGCACCGTCGCCTCCCAGATGGCCGACGCGGTCGGGCAGACGGTGAGCATCCGGCTGGCCGGCCGCAGCGCCACCGACGAGCGGGTCGAGTTCACCGCCAGCGGCCGCACCATCACCTTCCCCGGCTTCCTGCGCGCCTACGTCGAGTCCCGCGACGAGGGCACCACCGGCGGCGACGACGAGCCCGGCAGCGACGACGCCGAGCGCCGGCTGCCCCGCGTCGAGCGCGGCCAGCTGCTCGACACCCGGTCGCTGGAGCCCAAGGGCCACACCACGACGCCGCCGTCGCGCTACACCGAGCCGAGCCTGGTCGCCCGGCTCGAGGAGCTGGGCATCGGCCGCCCGTCGACCTACGCGTCGATCATGCAGACCATCCAGGACCGCGGGTACGTGTGGAAGAAGGGCGCCGCGCTGGTGCCCTCCTTCACCGCCTTCGCGGTGGTCAACCTGCTCGAGCAGCACTTCGCCGCGCTGGTCGACTACGACTTCACCGCGTCGCTGGAGAACGAGCTCGACGAGATCGCCAGCGGCGAACTGGGCCGGGTCGACTGGCTGACCGAGTTCTACTTCGGCGGCGAGGGTCGGCACGCCGGCGGCATCGCGGCCTCCGGCGGGCTCAAGCAGGTCATCGGCCAGCAGTTGGAGGAGATCGACGCCCGGGGCGTGAACTCCATCCCGCTGCGCGCCACCGGCCCCGACGGCGGCCCGGTCGTCGTCCGCGTCGGCCGCTACGGCCCCTACCTGCAGGCCGGTGGGGAGGACGGCGCGCGCGTCAGCCTCCCCGAGGACCTCGCGCCCGACGAGCTGACCAGCGAGAAGGTCGCCGAGCTGCTCGCCGCGCCCACCGGTGACCGGCAGCTGGGCACCGACCCCGAGACCGGCCACCCGGTGGTGGTCAAGGCCGGCCGCTACGGCCCGTACGTCACCACCGTCGTCCCCGAGGGCAGCAAGGACAGCCCCCGCACGGCCAGCCTCTTCTCGTCGATGTCCCCGGAGACGGTGACCCTCGAGCAGGCCCTGCAGCTGCTCACCCTGCCGCGCACCGTGGGCACCGCGCCCGACGGCGAGGAGATCCAGGCGCTCAACGGCCGGTACGGGCCCTACCTGAAGAAGGGCAGCGACTCCCGCTCGCTGGAGAGCGAGGACCGGCTGTTCACCGTCACCCTCGACGAGGCGCTGGCGGTCTTCGCCCAGCCCAAGCAGCGGGGGCGGCGGGCCGCGGCGGCGCCGCTCAAGGAGCTGGGTCCCGACCCGGTGACGCAGGGCCAGATCACCGTCCGCGAGGGCCGCTTCGGTCCCTACGTCACCGACGGCGAGACCAACGCCAGCCTGCGCAAGGGCGACGCGGTCGACACGATCTCGCTCGACCGGGCCGCCGAGCTGCTCGCCGACCGCCGCAGCCGGCCGGCCGCGACCAAGAAGAAGGCCACCAAGAAGACGACGGCGGCCACCAAGACCACCGCGAAGAAGACCGCCGCCAAGAAGACGACGGCCAAGAAGACCACCGCGAAGAAGACCGCCGCACCCGCCGACGCCGTCCCCGCGAGCTGACCGAGGCCGTGACCGGCCCCCTCGACCCCGCCGAGCACCAGCGGCGGCGGACGTCGTTCGGGTCGGTCGCGGCCGAGTACGCCGCCCTGCGCCCGGGTTACCCGCCCGACGCCGTGGGGTTCCTGCTCGGCGGGCGGCCGCTGCGGGTGCTCGACCTGGGCGCCGGCACCGGCCTGCTCACCGACGTCCTGCTCGCCGCCGGGCACGAGGTGGTGGCGGTCGACCTGTCCGCGCGGATGCTCGACCAACTGCGGGCCCGCCACCCCGGCGTGCCGGCGCACGTCGGCGGCGCGGAGGAGATCCCGCTGCCCGACCGCAGCGTCGACGCCGTGGTCGCCGGCCAGGCCGCGCACTGGTTCGACCCCGACCCGGCGGCCCGCGAGCTGCGCCGCGTCCTGCGGCCCGGCGGCGTGGTCGGCCTGGTGTGGAACACCCGCGACGAGTCCGTGCCGTGGGTCGCCGCCCTGGGCGCCGCGCTGGCCGCCGAGGCCCGCGACCACGAGGCCGACCCGGGCGTCGTCGCCGCCGTCGCGCGGGCCCTGCCCGCCGACGTCGCCACGCACCGGTCGAGCACGGTGCAGCGGGTGACGCCCGAGCAGGTCGTCCGCGGCATCGGCACCCGCAGCTACGTGGCCACCATGACCGCCGAGCGGCGCGCGGCCTTCCTCGGCGGCCTGCGCGACCTGCTGGCCACCCACCCGGACACGGCCGGCCGGGACCTGCTGGACCTGCCGTACCGGACCGACGCCTACCGGCTCACCCCGCGCTGACCGGTCGCGAGCCCACCGCGAACACCCGCCGGAACGGCAGCACGGTCGTGCCGTCGGGCCGCACCGGGTACGCCTCGCGCAGCGCCGCGGCGTAGGCGGCGGTCAGCCCGGCGGCGGCGTCGTCGTCGAGCCGGGCGAGCACCGGCCGCAGCACCGTGCTCCGCACCCAGGTCAGCACCGGGTCGGGCCCTTGCAGCACGTGCAGGTAGGTGGTCTCCCACACGTCGGCCGTCAGCCCGGCGGCCACCAGCACGTCGAGGTAGCCGGCCGGGTCGAGGACCGGCTCCGGCGGGGGAGCGGCCGCCGCGAGCCGCCCCGACCACTCCGGGGCGGCACACAGGTCGGCCAGCAGCCGGTGCGTCGGCGCGCGGTGGTTGCCGGGCACCTGCACCGCCAGCCGGCCGCCGGGCGCGAGGTACCCGGCCCAGCGCGCCAGCAGGCCGGCGTGGCCGGGCACCCAGTGCAGGACGGCGTTGGAGACGACGACGTCGACCGGCCCGTCCGGACGCCAGTCGCGGACGTCGCCGAGCTCGAAGCCGACCCGCCCGTCGACGGCGTGCGCCGCGGCCGCGGCGAGCATCTCCGGGGAGGAGTCGACGCCGGTCACCTGCGCCTCCGGCCACCGTGCGGCGAGCGAGGCGGTCAGCGCCCCCTCGCCGCAGCCGAGGTCGACGACGACCCGCGGCTCGCGCGCGTCGACGCGGGCCAGCAGGTCGGCGAAGGGGCGCGCCCGCTCGCCGGCGTAGCGCAGGTAGGTCGCGGGGTCCCAGGCGGTGTCCACGGCCGCGACGCTAGGCCCGCGGCGGACCCGGGGACGTCGCACCCGGCCGGTACCGTGGACCGGCCTCGACCACCCGCCATCCCCGGGAGCACCCGATCGACGTCCATCCGCGCCTGCCCGGCCGCGGGCTGTTCGTCGCCTTCGAGGGTGGGGAGGGCACCGGCAAGTCCACCCAGGCCGGCCTGCTGTTCGACTGGCTGGGGCTGCACGAGGTCCCGGCCCGGCTGACCTCCGAGCCGGGCGGCACCGGGCCCGGCGCCCGCATCCGCGCGCTGCTGCTCGACCCCGCCACCGGCGACCTCGCGCCCCGGGCCGAGGCGCTGCTCTACGCCGCCGACCGCGCCCACCACGTGCACGCGGTGGTCCGCCCGGCGCTCGAGGCCGGTGAGGTCGTGGTCACCGACCGGTACGTGGACAGCTCGCTGGCCTACCAGGGCGCCGGCCGGGCGCTGGCGCTGGAGGAGGTCCGCCGGCTGTCGGAGTGGGCCACCGGCGGGCTGGTCCCCGACCTCACCGTGTTGCTCGACCTGCCGTCCGACGCGGGGCTCGCGCGGGCGCTGGGACGCGCCGCGGCCGACCGGCTGGAGTCCGAGTCGCTGGATTTCCACGAGCGGGTCCGCGCCACGTTCCGGGCGCTGGCCGCCGCCGAGCCGCACCGCTACCTGGTCCTCGACGCGGGCCTCCCCGCCGAGGAGATCGCCGCCGCCGTGCGTGATCGGGTCGCCGCCCTGCTGCCCGGGCGGGTCGCATGACCGAGCTCGCGAGGTCGCCAGGAGGCACAGCCGCGCCGGCCGGGGTGTGGTCCCAGGTGATCGGCCAGCCGGCCGTCGTCGCCGAGCTGCGCGCCGCGGTCGCCGACCCCGCCGCCATGACCCACGCGTGGCTGTTCACCGGACCGCCGGGGTCGGGCCGCTCGGTCGCCGCGCGGGCCTTCGCCGCGGCGCTGCAGTGCCCCGACGGCGGCGACGGCACGTGCCACGAGTGCCGCACCGTGCTGGCCGGCACCCACGCCGACCTCAACCTCATCGTCCCGGAGGGGTTGTCGATCGGCGTCCTGGAGGCACGCGAGCTGGTGCGCATCGCCGGCCGGGCCCCCTCCCAGGGCCGCTGGCAGATGATCATCGTCGAGGACGCCGACCGGATGAGCGAGGCCGCGGCCAACGCGGTGCTCAAGATGATCGAGGAGCCACCGCCCCGCACCGTGGTGATGCTCTGCGCGCCGAGCCTGCACCCGGAGGACGTGCCGGTCACCATCCGGTCCCGCTGCCGCGTCGTCGGCCTGCGCACCCCGCCGGTCGACGCCGTCGCCGACGTGCTGGTGCGCCGCGACGGCGTCGACCCGGCCCTGGCCGCCTGGGCCGCGGCCGCCGCCGGCGGGCACGTCGGGCGGGCGCGCCACCTGGCCCGCGACGAGAGCGCCCGGCTGCTGCGCAAGGCCGTCCTCGACATCCCGCTGTCCCTGGTCTCGCTTGCCGCCTGCCTGACCGCCGCCGACGACCTGGTGGGCGCCGCCAAGGAGGAGTCCGACCGCACCAGCGCCGCGCTCGACGCGCCGGAGACCGAGGCGGTCAAGACCAGCCTCGGGGTCGGCGCGCGGGGACCGGGGGTGGCCGCCTCCCGCGGTGGCGCCGGCCAGCTCAAGGAGCTCGAGCGGCGGCAGAAGAGCCGCGCCACCCGGATCGGCCGCGACTCGCTCGACCGCGCGCTGGTCGACCTCGCCGGGCTCTACCGCGACGCCCTCGTCCTGCACGCCGCTCCCGGTGCGGGGCTGCCGCTCAACCACCCCGACCGGCGGGCCGACGCCGAGGAACTGGCCCGGCGCATCGGTGCGGAGGGCGCGCTGCGGCGCATCGACGCGGTGCTCGCCTGCCGCACCGCGCTCGAGCAGAACGTCAAGCCGCAGGTCGCCGTCGAGGCGCTCACCGTGGCGCTGCGGCTGCCGGCCTGACGACGGACCCTCCTGCCCCCACCGCTCGCGCGCTCGCGGCGGGTCCCTGCAGGCGGGCCACCCTGCGCGGCACCGCAGGGACGGTGACGTACGCTGTGTGCCGCACGCCCGCCGCCTTAGCTCAGTCGGTAGAGCATCTCACTCGTAATGAGAAGGTCGTCGGTTCGATTCCGACAGGCGGCTCTCCTCCTCCCCGGGGCTCCCGTCCCCGGACGCCGGCCCCCGGCCGTGGCACGATCCCGGCCGTGACCAGCGCAGCCGCCGACGCGCAGCGCCTGCGCGACCTCGCCCGGCTGCGCCGCGTCCGCGACCGGATCGACCGCGAGTACGCCCAGCCGCTCGACGTCGAGGGCCTCGCCCGCGGCGTCCACGTCTCGGCCGGGCACCTGAGCCGAGAGTTCCGACGCGCCTACGGGGAGTCGCCCTACTCCTACCTGATGACCCGGCGCATCGAGCGGGCGATGGCCCTGCTGCGCCGCGGCGACCTCAGCGTCACCGAGGTGTGCTTCGCGGTCGGCTGCTCGTCGCTGGGCACCTTCAGCACCCGCTTCACCGAGCTGGTCGGGATGCCGCCGAGCACCTACCGGCGGCTCGCCGCGGAGGGCACCCAGGGCCTCCCCGCGTGCGTCGCCAAGCAGGTCACCCGACCGGTCAGGAATCGAGAAGCACGGGCCGGTGAGCCGTCCCTAGCGTGACCGCCATGGACCTCACCATCCACACCACCGTCCTCCCGCACACCGACCCCGACGCCTCGCTGGCGTTCTGGTGCGACACCCTCGGCTTCGAGGTGCGCACCGACGTCGGGCGGGGCGCGATGCGCTGGATCACCGTCGGCCCCGCCGGCCAGCCCGGCACGTCGGTCCTCCTGGCGCCGCCGGCCGTCGACCCGGGCATCACCGACGACGAGCGCCGCACCATCGCCGAGATGATGGCCAAGGGCACCTACGGGTGGATCCTGCTGGCGACCAAGGACCTCGACGGCACCTTCGACCGGCTGCAGGCCGGTGACGCCGAGGTCGTCCAGGAGCCCACCGAGCAGCCCTACGGCGTGCGCGACTGCGCCTTCCGCGACCCCGCCGGCAACCTGGTCCGCATCCAGCAGGCCGGCTGAGCGCTCCGTCAGCCGGACGGGCGTCGCGCCGTTCCGGTCGTCACCCCCACCCGGTAGACAACGGGGGCGCCGACGACGGCGGCGCCTGCCGGACGGAGGAACGATGAGCACCGCCACCAGCACCGACCCCGGGGCCTCCGCGCGGCACGCCGCCGACAGCCACGACCTGATCCGGGTGCAGGGCGCCCGCGAGAACAACCTCAAGGACGTCAGCGTCGAGATCCCCAAGCGCCGGCTCACGGTGTTCACCGGCGTCTCCGGGTCGGGCAAGAGCTCGCTGGTGTTCGACACGATCGCCGCCGAGTCGCAGCGGATGATCAACGAGACCTACAGCGCCTTCGTGCAGGGCTTCATGCCGACGCTGTCGCGCCCGGAGGTCGACCTGCTGGAGGGCCTGACGACGGCGATCATCGTCGACCAGGAGCGGATGGGCGCCAACCCCCGCTCCACCGTCGGCACCGCCACCGACGCCAACGCGATGCTGCGGATCCTGTTCAGCCGGCTCGGGCAGCCGCACATCGGCCCGCCCAACGCCTACTCGTTCAACATCCCCACCGTGCGGGCCAGCGGCGCCATCACCGTGGAGCGCGGCGCGAGGACCAAGGCCGAGAAGGCGACGTTCACCCGGCTCGGCGGCATGTGCCCGCGCTGCGAGGGCATGGGCTCGGTCACCGACTTCGACCTGACCGCGCTCTACGACGAGACGAAGTCGCTCAGCGAGGGCGCCCTGACCGTCCCCGGCTACAGCATGGACGGCTGGTACGGCCGCATCTTCAGCGGCGCCGGCCTGCCCATGGACAAGCCGATCCGGGACTTCACCGAGAAGGAGCGGCACACGCTCCTGTACGGCGAGCCGACGAAGATCAAGGTGGAGGGGATCAACCTCACCTACGAGGGCGTCATCCCCAAGGTCCAGAAGTCGATCCTGTCCAAGGACGTCGACGCGCTCCAGCCGCACGTCCGCGCGTTCGTCGAGCGGGTGATCACCTTCACCACGTGTCCCGACTGCGACGGCACCCGGCTGGCCCCGGAGGCCAGGTCGTCGACGATCCGCGGCACGAGCATCGCCGACGTCTGCCGGATGCAGATCAGCGACCTCGCCGAGTGGATCCGGGACCTCGACGAGCCCTCGGTGGCGCCCCTGCTCGCCGGCCTGCAGCACCTGCTCGACTCGTTCGCGAGGATCGGGCTGGGCTATCTCTCCCTCGAGCGGCCGGCGGGCACGCTCTCCGGCGGCGAGGCGCAGCGCACCAAGATGATCCGCCACCTCGGGTCCTCGCTCACCGACGTCACCTACGTCTTCGACGAGCCGACCATCGGGCTGCACCCGCACGACATCGAGCGGATGAACGACCTGCTGCTGCAGCTGCGGGACAAGGGCAACACGGTGCTGGTCGTGGAGCACAAGCCCGAGACGATCGCGATCGCCGACCACGTCGTCGACCTCGGCCCCGGCGCCGGCGCCGCCGGGGGCGAGGTGGTCTTCGAGGGCACCGTCGAGCGGCTGCGGGCCAGCGGCACGCTGACCGGGCGGCACCTGGACGACCGGGCGTCCCTGAAGCCGGCGGTGCGGACGCCGTCGGGAGCCCTGGAGGTCCGCGGCGCCCGCACCCACAACCTGCGGGACGTCGACGTCGACGTCCCGCTCGGCGTGCTGGTGGTGCTGACCGGTGTGGCCGGGTCCGGCAAGAGCTCCCTGGTCCACGGCTCGGTCGCCGGGCGCGACGGCGTGGTGGTGGTCGACCAGGGCGCCATCCGCGGGTCCCGGCGGAGCAACCCGGCCACCTACACCGGGCTGCTCGAGCCGATCCGCAAGGCGTTCGCGAAGGCCAACGGCGTGAAGCCGGCGCTGTTCAGCGCCAACTCCGAGGGCGCCTGCCCCACCTGCAACGGCGCCGGCGTCATCTACACCGACCTGGGCGTCATGGCCACCGTCGAGTCGGTCTGCGAGGAGTGCGAGGGCCGGCGCTTCCAGGCCTCGGTGCTGGAGTACACGCTCGGCGGCCGCGACATCGCCGAGGTCCTCGCGATGTCGGTGACCGAGGCGGAGGAGTTCTTCGGTGCCGGGGAGGCGCGCACGCCGGCCGCGCACGCGATCCTCGACCGGCTCGCCGACGTCGGGCTCGGGTACCTCGGCATCGGCCAGCCCCTGACCACGCTGTCCGGCGGCGAACGGCAGCGGCTCAAGCTGGCCACCCGCATGGCCGAGAAGGGCGGTGTCTACGTCCTCGACGAGCCGACCACCGGCCTGCACCTCGCCGACGTCGAGAACCTCCTCGGCCTGCTCGACCGCCTGGTCGACTCGGGGAAGTCGGTGATCGTCATCGAGCACCACCAGGCGGTCATGGCGCACGCCGACTGGATCATCGACCTCGGCCCCGGCGCCGGCCACGACGGCGGCCGCGTGGTGTTCGAGGGCACACCCGCCGACCTCGTCGCCGCCCGGTCCACCCTCACCGGCGAGCACCTGGCGGCCTACGTGGGCGGGTGAGAGGGGTCTCCTGCTCCGCCCGGCTCCACTTCACCGCGGTCCGTGCCGATGCCTCTGGACGGGAGCGGACCCGGGACCGGGACGCGGAGACGGAGGACGGAGCATGACGACGCCGGGAGTGGACCACCCCGAGGAGAAGGCGGTGCTCGACGTCAAGGCGACCAGCCGCGCCGACGTCCTGACCAGCTTCGTCGAGCGGGTGTCGGGCTCGGAGCTGGTGGTCAGCGTCGGCGAGGACGCCCAGAAGCGGCGCGTGCGGCTCGACACCGGGGAGCAGCTGGAGCTGATCTGGCGCGGCCCGGAGGAGCTGCGGTCGCTGCCCGCCGAGCTCGTCGAGGTGGTCGCCGGGGACCCGCCGACCTGGCGGCTGAAGGCGGTCGGGCCGGCGTCGCGGGGGCAGCGGCGCAACGCCGTGCGCGCCCCGATGTCGGTGCCGATCGAGGTCGCCGTGGGGGAGCGGCTGCTGGCCGGGACGACCGTCGACCTCAGCGAGGGCGGCACGCGCTGCCTGCTGACCGGCAGGCCCGGGGCGGAGCGGCCCGAGATCGAGGTCGGTGCCGTGGTGTCCGTGGTCGTCGACCTCGACGGGGACCGGGTGGCCACCAAGGCCGAGGTGATCCGCCGGCACCCGCGGGAGGACGCCCACACCGAGCTGTCCCTGCGCTTCGTCGGCCTGGGGGAGCGGCGCGAGGACGCCATCCGGCGCCGGGTCTTCGCCGAGCTGCGTGACCTGCGCTCGCGCGGCCTGATCTGATCCCCTCCGTGGACCGAGCCCGGCTCAGCGCGATCGCCCACCGCTGGCACCCCGTCGCCAGCCCCGTCTCCGACGACGCCCTCGCCCGCCTGGTCGACCGGGCCGCCCCGCCCGGCCGCCCCGGCGGCAGCGGGCGCGTCCTCGACCTCGGCTGCGGCCCCGGCTCCTGGCTGCTGGCGCTGGTCGCCGCGCACCCGGCGCTGGTGGGCGTGGGGGTCGACACCTCCGCGCCGGCGCTCGACACCGCCCGCGACCGCGCCGCCATGGCCGGACTCGTGGGACGCGTCGTGTTCGTGCAGGCCGACGCCGCCACCTGGGAGGGCGAGCCGGCCGACGTCGTCCTGTGCATCGGCGCCGCGCACGCCTTCGGCGGCACCGCCGGGGCGCTGGCCGCGGTGCGCCGGCACCTGCGTCCCGGTGGGCGCGTGCTCTTCGGTGACGGGTTCTGGGAGACCGGGCCGAGCGAACGGGCGCTGGCCGGCCTGGGCGCCGAGCCCGGCGAGCTGCCCGACCTGCCGGGCCTGCTGGCGGAGGTGGCGCGCGCCGGGTTCGAGCCGGGCTACGGGCACGTGAGCACCCTGGCCGAGTGGGACGAGTACGAGTGGTGCTGGACCGGCGCCGTCACCGAGTGGGCGCTGACCGAGGCCGCCCCCGGGGAGCGGGAGGAGGCCCTCGAGGCCGCGCGGACGCACCGGTGCCAGTGGCTGGAGGGCTACCGCGGCGAGCTGGGCTTCCTGACCGCCGTCCTGCACGACACCGGGAGCTGAGTGGCGGCACCGCGGACACCGGGCCCACGACGACGACGGCGGCGCACCCCTGTGGGTGCGCCGCCGTCCGTCGTCCGGAGTGCGCTCAGGGCCGGCCCGGGGCCGGTCGGGTGCGGCTCAGTGGTCGCCTGCCTCCGCGGCCCGCTTGATCGAGGCGTCGATCTCGGCCTCCGCCGCGGCGCGGCCGACCCACTCCGCACCCTCCACCGACTTGCCCGGCTCGAGGTCCTTGTAGGTCTCGAAGAAGTGCTGGATCTCCAGGCGGTCGAACTCCGACACGTCGGTGATGTCCTGGAGGTGGGCCATCCGCGGGTCGGTGGCCGGGACGGTGAGGACCTTGTCGTCGCCGCCCGCCTCGTCGGTCATCCGGAACATGCCGATGGCCCGGCAGGTGATCAGGCACCCGGGGAAGGTGGGCTCGTCGAGGAGCACCAGGGCGTCGAGCGGATCGCCGTCCTGACCCAGGGTGTTCTCGATGTACCCGTAGTCGGCCGGGTACCGGGTCGAGGTGAACAGCATCCGGTCGAGCCGGATGCGCCCGGTGGCGTGGTCCAGCTCGTACTTGTTCCGCTGGCCCTTGGGGATCTCTACCGTCACGTCGAACTGCACGGCACGTAGTGTGGCCCACCGGTATCGGGTCCACCGGCGCAGGGCGTCCGCGGGGGCCTCTTCCGGGGGGAGCGCACCATCACGCCGAGCGGGTCCAGCACCATCACGCCGAGCTACCGGCGGCTGCGCCGACGGCTCCTCGTCACCCTCCTGGCGGTGGTCCTCGTGGCCGCGCTCGCCGTCGGCGCCGCGGTGGCCCTCGGGGGCGACGACGGCGACGGCACGGCCACCGCCGACCCCTCGGTCCCCGCCGCGCAGCTGCCCGAGGTCGGCGATCCCGGCCCGGTGCTCGCGGCGCTGTCCTCCGACGCGCCGGCCCCCGACCCCGACGCGCTCGCCGCGGCGCTGCGCCCGCTGCTGGCCACGCCCGCGCTCGCCGGGGGCGTGTCGGCGGAGGTCGTCGACGTCGCCACCGGGGACGTCCTCCTCGACGAGGGCGCCGACCGGCCGGTGACGCCGGCCTCCACGGCCAAACTGCTGACCGCCGTCGCGGCCCTGACCACGCTCGACCCCGAGGACACGCTGGAGACCACGGTCGTCGCGGGGGCCACGCCCGACGAGGTGGTGCTCGTCGGCGGCGGCGACCCCACCCTGTCGACCACCGTGCCGTCGCAGACCTACCCGGGCGCGGCGACGGTCGCCGACCTCGCCGCCCAGGTCCGCGCCGCCCTGCCCCCGGGCACCACGGTCAGCCGGGTGCTCGTGGACAACTCGCTGTTCGAGGGCCCGCTCACCGCGGAGGGGTGGGCGGCGGAGGACGCGCCGTCCACCTACGCCTCGCCGGTCACCGCCACCGCCGTCGACGGCGCGCGGGTCACGCCGGGGGACACCGCACGCAGCGGCGCGCCCGGCACCGACGCCGGCCGGGCACTGGCGGCCGCACTCGGCGCTCCGGGCGCGATCGTCGAGCTGGGGCAGGCCCCCGACGGCGCGCGGACGCTGGCCACCGTCCGCTCCGCGCCCGTCGCCCGCCTGGTCGAGCAGGCGCTGTCGCTGTCGGACAACCTGCTGGCCGAGTCGCTGGCCCGCCACGTGGCCCGCGCCCGCGACCTGCCGGCCTCCTTCGAGGGCGCGGCGCAGGCGGTCACCGCGGCGCTCGCCGACGCCGGCGTCGACGTCTCCGGGGTCGAGCTGCACGACGGCAGCGGCCTGTCCCGGCTGGACCGCGTCCCCCTCGCCGTCCTCACCGACCTGGTCGCCGGGGTCGCCGACGGGTCGCTGGAGGGGACCTCGGCGGTGGTCTCGGGACTGGCGGTGGCCGGCTACGACGGCACCCTGGCCGAGCGGGGCGACGTCGACCCCGCCACCGCACCGGGGTCCGTCCGCGCCAAGACCGGCACGCTGCTGGGTGTGCACGGACTGGCCGGCACGGTGGTCACCGCCGACGGCCGGCTGCTGGCCTACGCGCTGGTCGCCAACGGCACCGTCGGCGGCGGCGGGCCCGAGGAGGCGGCCCTGGACGCCGCAGCCGCCACCCTGGCCGCCTGCGGCTGCCGGTGAGGAACTGGAACGGCCACCCCTCAGGGGCCCGCGCCGAGCTGGCGAGGCGTGGGGGGAGGGGTGGTCCTTCCCGTACGGTGAGGCGATGACGAGCAGCTCACTGGTCGACTGGGAGCTCGCCGGCCGCACCGCCCGCCGGCTGTCCGGTGCGGGGCCCGCGACCACCCGCGAGGAGGCCGCCGCCGTCGTCCGGGAGCTGCACGAGGCCGCCGCGGCCGCCGTCGCGCACGTCGAGGAGCTCACCGGCCTGCGCCCGGTCGAGGGCGGGCCGGTGCCGGAGGTGGCCGTCGTCGACCGGCCGGGCTGGATCGACGCCAACACCACCGGCATGGCCGCGCTCATGGACCCGCTGGTCACCGCGCTCACCGAGCGCCAGGAGAACCGCCCGGGGCCGCTGGCCACCGCCATCGGCTCCCGCGCGACCGGCGTGCAGGCCGGCGGCTTGCTGGCCTTCCTCTCCTCGCGGGTGCTGGGCCAGTACGAGGTCTTCGGCACCGGCGGCCGGCTGCTGCTCGTCGCCCCCAACATCGTCGACGCCGAGCGCAAGCTCGGGGTGGACCCCTCCGACTTCCGGCTGTGGGTCTGCCTGCACGAGGTCACCCACCAGCTGCAGTTCACCGCCCACCCGTGGCTCACCGCCCACCTCGAGGCGCAGATCGCCGAGTTCGTCGACGCCACCGACCTCAGTCCCGACGCGCTGCGCGACCGGCTGGCCGACCTGGTCCGCGGGGTCACCGACGCCGTCCGCGGCGAGGACGACGGCGGGGGCGGGCAGGGCCTGATGGCGCTGGTCCGCGACCCCGCCCAGCGCGCCGTGCTCGACCGGGTGACCGCGGTGATGAGCCTGGTCGAGGGGCACGCCGAGTACGTGATGGACGGCGTCGGCCCCGACGTGGTGCCCTCGGTCCGCACCCTGCGCAAGCGCTTCGCGCAGCGGCGCAAGGGCCGCGGGCCGCTCGACCGGGTGCTGCGCCGCCTGCTCGGGCTCGAGCAGAAGATGAAGCAGTACGCCGACGGGCGGCACTTCGTCGGCGGCGTCGTCGACCTGGTCGGCATGGAGGGCTTCAACCGGGTGTGGGCCGGGCCGGAGAACCTGCCCCTCGTCGAGGAGCTCACCGACCCCGCCCGCTGGGTGGAGCGGGTGCACGGCCGCCCCGCCGTCCCCGCCTGAGCCGTCTCGGGTGAGCGGCCCGCCACCCGCGGTCGCGCACGTCCGCAGCGCCGTCCGGCCGGGCCTGCGCTCCTGCGCCCAGCCGGTGCTGGTCGCCGTCAGCGGAGGAGCGGACTCCCTCGCGCTGGCCGCGGCGGTCGCCTTCGAGGCCCCGCGGGCCGGTGTGCCGGCCGGGGCGGTCACCGTCGACCACCGCCTGCAGCCGGGCTCGGCGCAGCGGGCCGCGGCGACCGCGGACCTGCTGCGGTGCCTGGGGCTCGACCCCGTCCGGGTCGTCGCCGTCGACGTCGGCACCGGCGGCGGACCCGAGGCCGCGGCCCGCACCGCCCGCTACGGCGCGCTGGCACGGGAGGCCGCCGCGCACGGCGCGCGCATCGCCCTGGGCCACACCCTCGACGACCAGGCCGAGACGGTGCTGCTGGGCCTGGGGCGCGGCTCGGGCCCGCGCTCGGTCGCCGGCATGGTGGCGCAGCGCCCGCCGTACTGGCGCCCGCTGCTGGGGACCCGCCGCGCCACCACGCGGGCGGCGTGCGCGGCGCTGGGCCTGCCGGTGTGGGACGACCCGTGGAACACCGACCCCGCCCACCGGCGGGCCAGGCTGCGCGCCGAGGTGCTGCCGCTGCTGGAGGACGTGCTCGGCGGCGGGGTCGCCGAGGCCCTCGCCCGCACCGCGGACCTGCTGCGCGAGGACCTCGACGCCCTCGACGGGCTGGCCGCCGGCCACCTCGCGCGGCTGGCCGACCCGGCGGGCCTCCCCGCGGCCGACCTCGCCGGGCTGCCGGACGCGCTGCGCCGACGGGTGCTGCGAGGCTGGCTGCGCGACGGCGGCGTCCCGGACCTGCAGGCGGTGCACCTGGCCGCCGTCGACGCGCTCGTCGCCGCCTGGCGCGGGCAGGGCCCGGTGACCCTCCCCGGCGGTGCGGAGGCCCTGCGGGCGTCTGGCAGGCTGGTGCTGCGGCCCGCCGGCTCCCCGGGCGGGAGGGCTGTCTCGGCACCCGATCCGGAGGAGCAGACCCCGTGAGCGAGACCGCGTCGACCCCTGCGCTGCTGGGGCCCGACCACGGCTACGGCCCCGACATCGACCACGTCCTGCTCCACGAGGAGCAGATCCAGGCGAAGATCGCCGAGCTGGCCGACCAGGTCGCCCGGGACTACGCCGGCCGCGAGGTGCTGCTGGTCGGCGTGCTCAAGGGCGCGGTGCTGTTCATGAGCGACTTCGCCCGGGCGCTGCGGCTGCCCACCCAGATGGAGTTCATGGCGGTCTCCTCCTACGGCAGCTCCACCAGCTCCTCGGGCGTCGTGCGGATCCTCAAGGACCTCGACCGCGACATCAGCGACCGGCACGTGCTCGTCCTCGAGGACATCATCGACAGCGGGCTGACCCTCTCCTGGCTGCTGAAGAACCTCGGCAGCCGCCGGCCGGCGTCGCTGGAGGTGTGCGCGCTGCTGCGCAAGCCCGACGCGATCAAGGTCGAGGTGCCGGTGCGCTACGTCGGGTTCGACATCCCCAACGAGTTCGTCGTCGGCTACGGCCTCGACTACGCCGAGCGCTACCGCGACCTGCCCTACATCGGGACCCTCAAGCCGGAGGTCTACGAGGCCTGATCGTCGGCCCGCCGGCCGGGCGGAGGCTCCTCCCGAGGGGTGAGCGGACGGTGTCCGCCCAGTTCGCGCACAGGGGATCCACAGGCGTCCCGGTGTACCGTCGAGGCCTACGACGCCTGACCGAGCGCCAGGGTGCCCGCCCGGGTCGCGCGGAGCGTCACCCGGACGATCAGGAGGGTCGACGGGCCAGGCCGGCGCCCCGGCCGCCCGGCATCGGTGTATGGAACGCAAGAAGATCTTCCGCTCCGTGTGGTTCTGGGTCGTGCTCGTCGTCCTGGTGGCCCTCGGCCTGTCCGCCGTGTTCAGCGGCGGCTCGGCGTACGAGCCGGTCCAGACCTCCGTCGCGCTCCAGCAGATCGAGGACGGCAACGTCGAGTCCGTCACGATCAACGACAAGGAGCAGACGCTCGACCTCGACCTGAGCGACCCGGTCGACGGCAACGACCAGATCAGCGCCTCGTACCCGATCGGCGCGTCCGACGACGTCTTCGCCCTGGTCTCCGGCATCGGCGCCGACGGCCAGCGCACCGGTGACGGGGTCGAGTTCACGACCAACGTCACGCAGGACAGCGTGCTGGTCAGCGTCCTGATCAGCTTCCTGCCCTTCCTCATCCTCCTGCTGCTGCTGTTCTGGCTGTTCAACTCCATGCAGGGCGGCGGCCGCGGGGTCATGGCCTTCGGCAAGTCCAAGGCCAAGGTGGTCAGCAAGGACACCCCGAAGACGACGTTCGCCGACGTCGCCGGGGCCGACGAGGCCATCGAGGAACTGCACGAGATCAAGGACTTCCTCGCCAACCCGGTCAAGTTCCAGGCCGTGGGCGCCAAGATCCCCAAGGGCGTGCTGCTGTTCGGCCCGCCCGGCACCGGCAAGACCCTGCTCGCCCGCGCGGTGGCCGGCGAGGCCGGCGTGCCGTTCTTCTCGATCTCCGGGTCGGACTTCGTCGAGATGTTCGTCGGTGTCGGCGCGAGCCGGGTGCGCGACCTGTTCGAGCAGGCCAAGGCCAACGCTCCCGCGATCATCTTCGTCGACGAGATCGACGCCGTCGGCCGCCACCGCGGCGCCGGCATGGGCGGCGGTCACGACGAGCGCGAGCAGACGCTCAACCAGATGCTCGTCGAGATGGACGGCTTCGACGTCAAGGGCGGCGTCATCATGATCGCCGCCACCAACCGGCCCGACATCCTCGACCCCGCGCTGCTGCGCCCCGGGCGCTTCGACCGGCAGATCGCCGTCGACCGGCCCGACCTGGAGGGCCGCAAGCGGATCCTCGAGGTGCACGCCAAGGGCAAGCCCCTCGCCCCCGACGTCGACCTCGAGACAGTCGCCCGCCGCACCCCCGGGTTCACCGGTGCCGACCTCGCCAACGTGCTCAACGAGGGCGCGCTGCTCACTGCCCGCACCGACGCCACGGTGATCACCGACGCCGTCCTCGAGGAGGCGATCGACCGTGTCATCGCCGGCCCCGAGCGCAAGACGCGGGCGATGAGCGAGAAGGAGAAGAAGGTGACCGCCTACCACGAGGGCGGCCACGCCCTGGTGGCGCACGCGCTGCCCAACCTGGACCCGGTGCACAAGGTGACGATCCTGCCGCGCGGGCGGTCCCTGGGGCACACGCTCGTGCTGCCCACCGAGGACAAGTACACCCAGACCCGCTCGGAGATGATCGACACCCTGGCCTACGCGCTCGGCGGGCGGGCGGCGGAGGAACTGGTCTTCCACGAGCCCACCACCGGCGCGGGCAACGACATCGAGAAGGCCACCTCGATGGCCCGCGCGATGGTGACCCAGTACGGCATGAGCGCCAAGCTGGGCGCGGTCAAGTACGGCAGCACCGACTCCGAGCCGTTCCTCGGCCGGGACATGGGCTCGCGGCCCGACTACTCCGAGGCCGTCGCCGCCGACATCGACGCCGAGATCCGCGCGCTCATCGAGGCCGCGCACGACGAGGCGTGGGAGATCCTGGTGGAGTACCGGGCCGTCCTCGACCAGCTCGTGCTCGAGCTCATCGAGAAGGAGACCCTCTCCAAGGAGGACATGGCCCGCATCTGCGCGCCGGTCACCAAGCGGCCCTCGATGGCGCCCTACAACGGCTTCGGCAAGCGGACGCCGTCGGACCAGCCGCCGGTGCTCACCCCCGCCGAGGCCGCGGCCGCGGCGAACGGCCACGGCACCGGCCACGGCGCCACCGCGGTCGGGGCCAACGGCAACGGCACCGGTCTGGTCAAGGGCGGGACCAACCCGGTGGGGGACGTCGGCGCACCCGTACAGCGGTGAGCGCACTCCCGGAGGAGCCGGAGGACGAGGTCCGCGCCGACCCGGCCCGGATCGACCACGCGCGCGCCGAGGCGGCGGTGCGGGAGCTGCTGCTCGCGGTGGGGGAGGACCCAGACCGGCCCGGTCTGCGCGACACCCCCGCCCGGGTGGCGCGCGCCTACGCGGAGACCTTCGCCGGCATCTGGCAGGACCCCGGCGAGATCCTCGCGACGGTGTTCGACGAGGACCACGACGAGCTGGTGCTGGTCAAGGACATCCCGATGTACTCGACCTGCGAGCACCACCTGGTGCCCTTCCACGGCGCCGCGCACGTCGGCTACATCCCGGGCGAGGACGGCCGGGTGACCGGGCTGTCGAAGCTCGCGCGGCTGGTCGACGTCTACGCCCGCCGGCCGCAGGTGCAGGAGCGGATGACCCGGCAGATCGCCGACGCCCTCGCCGAGCACCTCAAGCCGCGCGGCGTCATCGTCGTCATCGAGGCCGAGCACCTGTGCATGGGCATGCGCGGGGTCCGCAAGCCGGGCTCGACGACGGTCACCTCCGCCGTGCGCGGCGTCTTCCGCGACAGCGTCGCCACCCGCGCCGAGGCGATGAGCCTCGTCCTGGGCCGGTGAGCGCGGCCGGAGCGCAGCTGCTGCACCCCGGGCGGTGCGTGGTGATGGGTGTCCTCAACGTCACGCCCGACTCCTTCTCCGACGGCGGCTGCTTCGCCGACCGGGAGTCCGCG
Organism: Geodermatophilus sp. SYSU D00700; assembly: GCF_054050255.1. Lineage (NCBI taxonomy): Bacteria > Bacillati > Actinomycetota > Actinomycetes > Geodermatophilales > Geodermatophilaceae > Geodermatophilus > Geodermatophilus sp. SYSU D00700. The sequence continues at coordinate 84,960 of NZ_JBJGZA010000016.1, forward strand.
GTCGCGCACGGCCTGGCGATGGCCGCCGCCGGCGCCGACTACGTGGACGTGGGTGGGGAGAGCACCCGGCCGGGCGCCGACCGGGTCGACGCCGCCGAGGAGCGCCGGCGCGTGGTGCCCGTCGTGCGCGACCTCAGCGCCGCCGGGGTCCGGGTCAGCATCGACACCACCCGCACCGAGGTCGCCGCGGCCGCGATCGAGGCCGGTGCGGTGCTGGTCAACGACATCAGCGGCGGCCTGGCCGACGACGGCATGGCCCCGCTGGTCGCCGACGCCGGGGTGCCGTGGGTGCTCATGCACTGGCGGGGGCACAGCCGCGAGATGTACTCCCGCGCGGAGTACGGCGACGTCGTCGCGGAGGTCTGCGGGGAGCTGTCCGCGCGGGTCGACGCCGCGATCACCGCCGGGGTCGACGCCGGCCGGCTGGTGCTCGACCCGGGCCTGGGCTTCGCCAAGCAGGCGGGGCACAACTGGGCGCTGCTGGCCGCGCTGCCCCGGGTGGTCGCCCTCGGCCTGCCGGTGCTGGTCGGCAGCTCGCGCAAGTCCTTCCTCGGCCGCCTGCTCGCCGGCCCCGACGGCGCCCCGCGCCCGGCCGCCGGGCGGGACGCGGCCACGCTGGCCACCACCGTCCTGGCCGCGGAGGCCGGCGCCTGGGGGGTGCGGGTGCACGACGCCGCGGCCTCGGCCGACGCCGTCGCCACCGTGGCCGCCGTCCAGCGCGCCCGCGAGGAGGCCCGTCGTGACTGAGCCGCCCACCCCGGGCCGGGGCACGCCCGACCGGATCGCCGTCCGCGGCCTGACCGCGCACGCCCACCACGGCGTGTACGGCTTCGAGCGGGAGCGGGGGCAGACGTTCTCCGTCGATGCCGTCCTCGAGGTCGACACCGCCCCGGCCGCCGCCGCCGACGACCTCGCGCTGACGGTCAACTACGCCGAGCTCGCGCAGCGGCTGCACGCCGTCCTCACCGGCGAGCCGGTCGACCTGCTCGAGACGCTGTGCCGACGGCTGGCCGACGTGTGCCTGGCCGACCCGCTGGTGCAGGCCGTCGAGATCACCGTGCACAAGCCGCAGGCCGACCTCGGCGTCCCCTTCGACGACGTCACCGTGACCATCCGCCGGGAGCGCGCGGCATGACCCGCGCGGTGCTCTCCCTCGGCGCCAACCTCGGCGACCGCGCCCGGGCGCTGCGCACCGCGATCGAGGCGCTGCGGGTCGACGGCCTGGTCGCCCGCTCCACCCTGTACGAGACGCCGCCGTGGGGGCCGGTCGAGCAGCCGCCCTACCTCAACGCGGTGGTGTTCGTCCGCGGCGACCGGGACGCTGCCGGCTGGCTGGCCCGCGCCCACGAGCTCGAGCAGGCCGCCGGTCGCACCCGCGAGGTGCGCTGGGGGGCGCGCACCCTCGACGTCGACGTCGTCACGGTGACCGCCGACGACGGCACCCCGGTGCTCTCCGACGACCCGGCGCTCACGCTGCCGCACCCGCGCGCGCACGAGCGGGCCTTCGTCCTCGTGCCGTGGCTGTCGCTGGACCCCACCGCCGTCCTGCCCGGGCGCGGCCGGGTCGCCGACCTGGTGGCCGCGCTGCCGCCCGACGACGTCGCGGCGGTCCGCCGCTGGGAGCACCTGCAGTGAGGCCGGTCAGCCGGCGGGACCTCCTCGTCGTCGCGGCCGGGCTCGCGCTGGCGACCTGGCTGGTCGTCCGCGCCACCTACGGGGCGCTGCCGCCGCTGCGCTGGTGGCTGCCCGTGCCGCTGGCGGTGCTCGCCGTCGCCGAGGCGCTCGGTGCCCGGACCCTGCGCGCCCGCCTGGCCGCCGAGCGCGCCGCCCGCCGCGGTGCCCGACCCGACGAGCCGGGCGCCCCGCTCGTGCGCCCGGTCGAGCCGATGCTGGTCGCCCGCCTCGCGGTGCTCGCCCAGGCCAGCGCCTACGTGGGTGCGGTGTTCACCGGCGTCTGGGCCGGCGTCCTGCTGCACGTCGCGCCGTCGGTGTCCCGGCTCTCGGCCGCGGGCAGCGACACCGTCACCGCCGTCGTCGGGGTCGTCTGCGCCGCGGCGCTCACCGCGGCGGCGCTCTGGCTGGAGTCGGTCTGCCGGGTCCCGCCCGACCGGGACGGCGAGGGCCCGGAGGACGCCGCCCGCGCCTGACGAGGGACCCTCCTGCCCCCCACCGCTCGCACGCTCGCGCCGGGCCCCTGCAGGAGGGCCGCACCCCGCAGCATCCTGCGGTGCTGCGGCGGGTGGCCGCTCAGCGCCGGGTGAGCGCGGTCAGCACCGTCTCGGTGACCAGCCGGTCGAGGTCGGCGGCGGCCACCCGGCCGGTGCGCAGACCCTCGGCGGCGCCGACGACCAGCCAGGTCACGGTGATCAGGACCCAGTCGGCCGGCAGGTCGACGCGGAAGTCGCCGGCCTCCTGCCCGCGCCGCACGAGCGCGCGGATGCGGTCGTCGGTTGCCCGCGCCCGCGCGAGCAGGTCGGCCTCGACCTGGTCGGCCAGCGGTTGCACCGCGAGCGCGCCGTGCTCGGGTCCGAGCGCGGCCAGCCCGGACAGCACCCGCCGCAGCGCCTCCGGCGGCGGACCGGACTCCGGCTCCGCCCGGTCGACCGCCCCGGCGTAGGCCTCCACCGCCCGCCGGGACAGGTCGGCGACCAGCGCCGCGCGGGAGGGGTGGCGGCGGAACAGGGTGGCGCGGCTGACCCCGGCGGCGGCGGCGATCTCCTCCATCGAGGCGCCCGGGCGTCCGGCCAGCAGGCGGACCGCGGCGCGGGCGATCGTCTCGTCGTCCGTGGGCACGGGTACTCCTTCCAATCTGAGATGACAGCGTCTCACATGAGACGATAAAGTCTCAGCATGGACGTCATGCCATGAGCGGTGAACTGCTCGCGGGGCTCGCCGGGCTGGCCCTCCTCGACTCGCTCAACCCCGCGACGATCCTCGGGGTCGCCGTCATCCTGCTGTCCCCGGTGGCGCACCCCGGCCGGGTCGCGCTGCTCTACGTGGCCGGGGCCTACGCCACGGTGCTCGCCGCCGGGTCGGCGCTCTACCTGGGTGCCGGGGCACTGGCGGGTGCCCTGGAGGGCGGGACGGTGTGGATCCGGCGCGCGGCGCTGGCCCTCGCCGCGGTCCTGCTGCTCGTGGCCGCCGTCCGCCGGTTGCGGACCCGGCCCCGGCGCGAGGTGCGGCTGCCGTCGTGGTTCGGGCCCTGGACGGCGGTCCCGGCGGGGGTGCTGGTCACCGCGGCCGACCTCCCCAACGCCTTCCCCTACCTCGTGGCGATCGAGCGGGTGCTGGCCGCGGAGGTCCCGGCCCTCCCGGCGGTGGGGCTGCTGGCCGGCTACGCGCTGGTCTACTGCCTGCCCTGCCTGCTGCTGCTCGCGGCGGGCCTGACCCACGGTCAGCGGGTGCGGGCCCGGCTGCAGGCGCTCCGGGGGCGGGCGGCGGGGGACGGGACGGTGCCGGCGAGCGTCCCCCGGGCATCGCTGCTGTTCGCCGCCGCGGTCGCCGTGGGAGGGCTCGCCGCTGCGGCGTGACGCAGGTGGGTCAGCCCTCCGCGGTGATCGCCGCGCCGGCCGTCTCCGGCGCCGTCCCCTCCACCGAGCGGCGCAGCGCCGCGTGCAGCGACCCCGGCGTGAGCACCCCGAGGAAGACGTCGCCGTGGAGCACCGCCACCCAGCCGGCCTCGTGCTGCAGCATCGTGGCGAACGCCGTCTTCAGCGTCGCGTCGACCGGCACCCAGGCCTCCATCCGGCGCGCGGCCGAGCCCACGGTGCCCGCGCCGCCGGCCCGCTCGGCCGACAGCCACCCGTGCAGCCGGCCCTCGTCGTCGAGGACCACCGCCCAGCGGGCCCCCGCGGCGGCCATCGAGGCCCGCGCGTCGGCCAGGCCGTCGGCCACGTGCACCACCGGCGGCCGCTCCAGGTCGTCGACCGAGATGCCGGTGACCGCCAGCCGCTTGAGCCCGCGGTCGGCCCCGACGAAGTCGGCGACGAACTCGTTGGCCGGCCGGCCCAGCAGGTCGGCGGGCGGGGCGAACTGCTCCACCCGCCCGCGGGTGCTCATCACCGCGATCCGGTCACCGATGCGGACGGCCTCCTCGATGTCGTGGGTGACGAACACGATCGTCTTGCGCACCGTCTCCTGCAGCCGGAGGAACTCCGTCTGCAGCCGCTCGCGCACGACCGGGTCCACGGCGGAGAAGGGCTCGTCCAGCAGCAGGACGGCGGGGTCGGCGGCCAGCGCCCGGGCCACCCCGGCCCGCTGCCGCTGCCCGCCGGAGAGCTGGGCGGGGTAGCGGTCACCGTGGACGGCGGGGTCGAGACCCACCGTGGCGAGCAGCTCGTCGACCCGCTCGCGGGTGCGCCGCCTGTCCCAGCCGAGCAGCCGCGGCACGGTCGCCACGTTCGCCCGCACCGTCTGGTGCGGGAAGAGCCCGACGTTCTGGATCACGTAGCCGATGCGGCGGCGCAGCCGGTCGCCGTCGACCCGGGTGACGTCCTCGCCGCCGAGCAGGATCCGCCCCGTCGTCGGCTCGATGACCCGGTTGATCATCTTCATCGTGGTGGTCTTGCCGCAGCCGGAGGGCCCGACCAGGACGCTGAGCTCGCCGGCGGCGAAGGTGAGGTCCAGCTCGGCCACGCCGACCGTGCCGTCGGGGTAGGTCTTGCTCACCCCCTCGAGCCGGATCTCCTGGGCGGTGCCGTCCGCGGCACTGCTGCGCAGGCCCCTCCCGGCAGTAGCGTCCACGGCGTGACCTCCCTGGGTGCGCGCCCTGTGCTGGACGCGGTGGGTGGGCCGGGGTCGGGGCTGCTCGCGGTGGACGAGGCCCCCAACCCCTGGTTCGACCCGTCCTACGTGACCGACAACTGGGACACCATCCTGGCCTACACCGGCGAGCACGTCCGCCTCACCGTGCTCGCCGTGGTCATCGGGGCGGCGCTCGCGCTGCCGCTGGCGCTGCTCGCCCGGCGCAGCCGCTTCCTGTCGGCGCCGGTGCTGGGCCTGTCCACGGTCGTGTACACCATCCCGTCGCTGGCGATGTTCGCGCTGCTGGTCCCCTTCACCGGGCTGTCGTCGAACACCGTGCTGGTCGGCCTGGTCGCGTACTCGCTGGTCATCCTGGTGCGCAACTTCCTGGCCGGGCTGCAGGGCGTGCCCGCCGAGGTCCGCGAGGCCGCGCGGGGGATGGGGATGTCGGCCGCGCAGACGTTCCGGCGGGTGGACCTGCCCCTGGCGCTGCCGGCGTTCATGGCCGGGCTGCGGATCGCGACGGTGTCCACCGTGGCGCTGACGACGGTGGGTGTCCTGGTCGGCCACGGCGGGCTCGGGCAGCTGATCACCGGCGGCTTCGCCGCGAACTTCTACCGGGCCGAGATCGTCACCGGCGCGGTCGGCTGCGTGCTGCTGGCCCTGCTGGCCGACGTCCTGCTGGCCGGTGCGGAGCGGGCGCTCACCCCCTGGACCCGGGCGGTGCGGGCATGAACGACTTCGAGCGGGCGCTGGTCTACCTCAACGACCCGTACAACTGGTCCCGCCCCAACGGGATCGCCGACCTCGCCGTCGAGCACCTGGTCATCTCGGCCGTGGCCGTGCTGGCCGCGATGGTGGTCGCGCTGCCGATCGGCACGGCCCTGGGCACCGCCCGCCGGGGCGGCGGGCTGGTCGTCGTGCTGTCCAACGTCAGCCGCGCGGTGCCCACCCTGGCGCTGCTCACCCTCTTCGCCGTGAGCCCGATCGGCTTCGGCAACCGAGCGACGACGATCGCCCTGGCCGTCTTCGCCATCCCGCCGATCCTCACCAACACCTTCGTCGGGTTCCGTGGTGTCGACCCCGAGCTGCGAGAGGCCGCCCGCGGCATGGGCATGAGCCGTGGGCAGGTGCTCGCCCGGGTGGAGTTCCCGCTGGCCCTCCCGCTGGTGATGACCGGCATCCGCACCGCCGCCGTCCAGGTGGTGGCGACGGCGGGGCTGGCCGCGCTGGTGGGCGGTGGTGGGCTGGGCCGGCTGATCAACCTCGGCTTCGGCCAGCAGGACTACGGGGTCATGATCGCCGGCGCGATCCTCGTCGCCGGGCTGGCGCTCCTGACCGAGGCGGTGCTGGCGCTCCTGTCGTGGGCGATCACCCCCGGGCCGCGCCGGCTGCCGTTCCTGCACGTCAGGACGTCGTCGAGGGCCGGTGGGGTTCCGGAACCGACGGCCAGCGGCGTCCCGCTGTGAGCCGGTCCCCGTCCTCGGGGTCGGCCGTGTAACGACCGGGCAACACATCGGCGCGACCGTTGCCCTGCACCGGAGCCGGACGGTTGCATGTGCGCGCGGGGACCCCCGCCAGACACGCGTCGCGGCGCCACGCCGCACGGGACACAGAAGGCGGACAGCATGCGTCAGCCACGCGCACTCGCCCCCCTCCTCCTCACCGGGCTGCTGCTCACCGCCGCCTGCGGCGAGTCGGGGTCGTCCGGCACCGGTGGGTCCACCGCCAGCGGTTCGGCGGCCAGCGGCGACGCCTGCGCCCCGGTGGCCGGCGACCAGCTCGTCGTCCTCGAGGACGACCAGCAGCTGCAGAACGCCGACAACATCGTCCCGGCGATCACCTCGGCCACCGCCTCGGCCAACCCGGCCCTGGTACCGGCGCTCGACGCGGTCTCCGCCGCGATGACCACCGACCAGCTGATCGAGCTCAACGCCGCGGTCGACCTCGAGCGCCAGAGCGCCGAGGACGTCGCCGCCGCGTGGGTCGAGGAGAGCGGGGTCACCGACGGGCTCGAGCAGGGCAGCGGGCCGATCATCGTCGGCGCCGGCAACTTCACCGAGTCGACGATCCTGGCCAACGTCTACGCCGGGGTCCTCGACGCCGCCGGGTTCGACGCCTCGGTCCGCGAGGTCGGCAACCGCGACACCTACCTCCCGGCGCTGATCTCGGGAACCGACCTGCAGGTCTTCCCGGAGTACCTGGCCACCGTCACCGAGGCGCTCAACGCGCAGGTCAACGGGCCCAACCCCACCCCGATCGCCAGCGGCGACCCGCAGGCCACCCGCGACGCGCTCCAGCCGCTGGCCGACCAGGTCGGGCTGACCTTCGGCACGCCGTCGGAGGCCGCCGACCAGAACGCCTTCGCCGTCACGCAGGAGTTCGCCGACCAGCTGGGCGTGAGCACGCTGTCCGAGCTCGCCGACGCCTGCGGCGACGGGTCGCTGGTCCTGGGCGGTCCGGCCGAGTGCCCGACCCGGCCGTTCTGCCAGCCGGGCCTCGAGGAGACCTACGGTCTGCAGTTCGCCGAGTTCCGCGAGTTCGACGCCGGCGGCCCGCTGACCAAGGCCGCGATCCAGCAGGGCGAGGTCTCCATGGGCCTGGTCTTCAGCTCCGACGGCGCCCTGGCGCAGGGCTGACGACTCGCGGTGCCGAGTGAGCAGTCGACGGTCCGCGACACGACGTGCCGGCGCGTGTCGTGGACCGCAACTGCCCACTCGGGTCGGGAGGGTGCCGCGCGCGGGCGGACACGGGGCGACTCCGTGACGCAGTCGAGGGCTCGCGCAGCGTTACGCTGAGCGCCGTGCGGACGACGGGAGAGGACGGCAGAGCCCGTCGCGCGGCGAGCGGAGCGGGGTCGTCCCGGCGGGTCGCGGGCCTGGCCCTCGGCTGCCTCGCCGCCGTCGCGGCCACGGCCGTGGTCTTCCTGAGCGAGGACCCGCAGGTGCTGCGGATCGCCGTCGTCTCGGTCGCCTGGGCCTGCCTGCTGGCCGCGTTCGCCACCGCCCGCCCCGCCCGCGACGACGACGAGCCCGCGGCCGCCGCCGACCGGGCCGACCTGCACGCCGCCCACCAGCGGGAGCTCGCCGCCGTCCGCGACACCGAGCGGGAGCGCACCGACCGGACCCGCCGCGACGCCGAGGCCGCCGTGCGCCGCGAGCTCGATGCACTGCGCGGCGAGCTCGCCGGCCTGCGGGAGGGGCTGTCCGGGCTCGATGACCTCCGTCGCGAGGTCACCGCGGCCGGCGCCCTGCAGCGGGAGCTGCACGCGGAACTCTCCGGGCTCGGCGCACTGCGGGCCGACGTCGGCCGGCTGCGCGCCGAGCTGACCGGCCAGCTCGGCGGCCCGCTGTCGGGGGAGATGCGGGTCGAGCGGGTGGTGATGCACGCCCAGTCGGTGCGCACCGGGCCGGGCCTCGAACCGCTGGAGCCGGCCGCCGCCGCGTGGTCGGCCGACGTGGCCCGGGGGCTGTCGGGCAGCTGGCCCGCGGTGCCCGCGTCGACCGTCACGGTCGAGGCCGCCCGCGACGAGCCCCGGCCGGACCCCTGGCCTGAGCCGCCGCCCCCGCCCCCGCCGCCGCCCGCGCCGGTCGCCC
>NZ_JBJGZA010000017.1:0-89388 GCF_054050255.1 Geodermatophilus sp. SYSU D00700
GGGGCGGGGCTTAGTTGGTTGCGTAGTTGGTGGTGGGTTGTGGGTTTTTGGGGGGCGGGGGGACGACGTGGGCCGGGGGGGTGCCCGCGCCCCCCCCCACCAGGCGCAGGTCGCGGGCGAAGGTGCGCGCGCCGTCGCCGGTGCCGGCGGGGTCGCGCGGCTCCCGCGGGTCGAGCGTGGTGTCGAGGACCGCGCTGGAGAGCTCGCTGTCGTGCGTCCAGGACCGCCGGTTGAAGTTGTCGCTGCCGACGCTGGCCCACACGTCGTCGACCACGCACACCTTGGCGTGCACGTACACGGGCGTGCCCTCGTGGTTCTCGACGTCGAACACGTGCACCCGGTCCCGCCCGGCCCGCCGGCACATCTCCAGGGCCTGCCACCGCCCCACGTACTGCGGCCGCGACCCCAGCGCGCCGTCCTGGTCGGGGACGCGGGGCACGACGACGACCAGGTGCAGGTCGGGGTGCTCGGTCAGCGCGTCGGCGAACAGCTGGGCGACCTCGCCCGACCACATGTACTGGTCCTCGAGGTAGATCAGCCGCCGCGCCCGCTTGATCGCCTTGGAGTAGCCCCGGGCGATCGAGCGCTCGCCGTCGGGGGCGAAGTCGTACCGCGGGCGGATGGCGGGATAGGTCCGCAGGTTCTGCACCAGGTGCGGGCCGCAGGGCGGCGGGGGCGGCAGCCGGGGAGGCAGCCGGTCGGCGTACATCCGGCTCCGCCGCAGCCGGTCGACCACGTGTGCGATCGGGTTCCCCTCGTCGGGGTCGGTCGGGTCGTCCCACCGCTCGCGGAACACCGTGTCCAGCGCCGCGACGGCGGGACCGCGGACCATGAGCTGCACGTCGTGCCACGGCGGTGTCCGCCCGTAGGCCGCGGCCATGGGGATCGACTGCGGGTCGCCGCGGTGCTCGGCGTCGTCCCGGCGGCTGTGGCACAGGTCGATGCCGCCGACGAAGGCGACGTCCTGCGTCGGGTCCTGGTCGTGCCGGCAGACGACGAGCTTCTGGTGGTGGCTGCCCATCCGGCGCACCCGCTGGTCGAGCACGACCAGGCCGCCGCCGTCCTCCACCTCGCGGTCCAGCGCCCGGTTCTCGCGGCCGCTGAACGACAGCCAGTCCACGTGCGAGCGCCACACCAGCCCGCGCACCGTCACCCCGCGGCGCACCGCCTCGGTGAACAGCTCCGCGACCGTCGGCCCGCCCGGCCGCAGCTCCTCGTCGGGGTCGCCGCGCCAGTCTGTGAAAAACAGGTGGTCGTTCTCGTCGAGGACCTCGACGGCCGACACCAGCGCGTCGAAGTAGGTGGTTCCGTGCACCAGCGGCACGGCGAGGTTGCCCTCGGTCCAGGCCGGCAGGTCGGTGGCCGCGTTGCCCCGCTCCTCGGGGCCGAGCAGCCACTCCGCGGGATCGGTCACCCGGTGATCACATCGCGCCGGGGGAGGGCACGCAAGGCGCGGGCCTGCCTCGATCCCGGCCCCGGACCCCGGCATCGGTAGCCTGTGGACCCGTGGCCCTCGTCGTGCAGAAGTACGGTGGCTCCTCCGTGGCCTCCGCCGCCCACATCAAGCGCGTGGCCGAACGCATCGTCGCGGAGAAGAAGGCCGGCAACGACGTCGTCGTGGTCGTCTCGGCGATGGGCGACACGACCGACGAGCTGCTCGACCAGGCCGCGCAGATCACCGACGAGCCGCCCGGCCGCGAGCTCGACATGCTGCTCACCGCCGGTGAGCGCATCTCCATGGCCCTGCTCGCCATCGCGATCAACACCCACGGCTACGAGGCCCGGTCCTTCACCGGCTCCCAGGCCGGGGTGATCACCACCAGCAGCCACGGCAAGGCGCGGATCATCGACGTCACCCCCGGTCGGCTGCGCTCGGCGCTCGACGAGGGCTCGATCGTCATCGTCGCCGGCTTCCAGGGCGTCAGCCAGGACACCAAGGACGTCACCACGCTCGGCCGCGGCGGCTCGGACACCACCGCCGTCGCCGTCGCCGCGGCGCTGCGGGCCGACGTGTGCGAGATCTACACCGACGTCGACGGCGTGTTCACCGCCGACCCGCGGATCGTCCCCAACGCCCGCCGGCTGGAGACGATCACCTACGAGGAGATGCTCGAGCTGGCCGCCTCCGGCGCGAAGGTGCTCATGCTCCGCTGCGTCGAGTACGCCCGCCGCTACGGCATCCCGGTGCACGTCCGCAGCTCCTACTCACAGCTCCCCGGCACCGTGGTGACCGGCTCGATGGAGGACCTCAGCGTGGAACAGGCGATCATCACCGGCGTCGCGCACGACCGCAGCGAGGGCAAGATCACCGTCTACGGCGTCCCGGACCGGCCGGGCGAGGCCGCGCAGATCTTCCGCGTTCTCGCCGACGCGGAGATCAACATCGACATGATCGTGCAGAACGTGTCGGCTGAGGGCAGCAAGATCGCCGACATCTCCTTCACGCTGCCGAAGAGCGACGGCCCCACGGCGCTCGCCGCGCTGGAGGCGGTCAAGAACACCGTCGGCTTCAGCGACGTCCGCTTCGACCAGCACATCGGCAAGGTCAGCCTGGTCGGTGCCGGCATGCGCAGCCACCCCGGTGTCTCGGCCCGCTTCTTCGGGGCGCTCGCCGACGCCGGCGTCAACCTCGAGCTCATCAGCACCTCGGAGATCCGCATCTCCGTGGTCTGCCGCGACACCGACGTCGACCTCGCCGTCCGCGCGGTGCACGACGCCTTCGACCTCGGGACCGAGGAGGAGCAGGCCGTGGTCTACGGAGGGACCGGACGATGACCACCTTCTCCAGTGACGGCCTGCGGGTCGGGATCGTCGGCGCCACCGGCCAGGTGGGCGCCGTCATGCGCCAGGTGCTCGCCGAGCGCCGCTTCCCGGTGAGCGAGCTGCGCTTCTTCGCCTCCGCCCGCAGCGCCGGCAGCGCCCTGCCGTGGGGCGACGGCGAGATCACCGTCGAGGACGCCGCGACCGCCGACCCCACGGGCCTCGACGTCGCGCTCTTCTCCGCCGGCGCGAGCACCTCCCGCGTCCAGGCGCCGCGGTTCGCCGAGGCCGGGGTCACCGTCGTCGACAACAGCTCGGCCTTCCGCCGCGACCCCGACGTGCCGCTGGTCGTCGCCGAGGTCAACCCGCAGGCGCTCGACGAGATCCCGCGCGGCATCGTCGCCAACCCCAACTGCACCACCATGGCCGCGATGCCGGTGCTCAAGCCGCTGCACGACGAGGCCCAGCTCGTCCGGCTCGTGGCCAGCACCTACCAGGCGGTCTCCGGCAGCGGGCTGGCCGGCGTCGAGGAGCTCGACGGGCAGGTCAGGGCCGTGGTCGACAAGGCCGCCGAGCTGACCCACGACGGGTCGGCGGTGGCCTTCCCGGAGCCGCGGAAGTACGTCCGGCCCATCGCCTACAACGTGCTCCCCATGGCCGGCAGCGTCGTCGACGACGGCTCGCTCGAGACCGACGAGGAGCAGAAGCTCCGCAACGAGAGCCGCAAGATCCTCGGCATCCCCGACCTGCGGGTGTCCGGGACCTGCGTGCGCGTGCCGGTCTTCACCGGGCACTCGCTGTCGCTCAACGTCGAGTTCGCCCGGCCGCTGACCGCGGCACGGGCCGCCGAGCTGCTCACCGACGCCCCGGGCGTGGAGCTGAGCGACGTCCCGACCCCGCTGCAGGCGGCCGGCCAGGACCCGAGCTTCGTCGGGCGCATCCGGCAGGACCGGAGCGTCGACGACGACCGCGGCCTGGTGCTGTTCGTCAGCAACGACAACCTGCGCAAGGGTGCGGCCCTCAACACCGTGCAGATCGCCGAGCTGCTGCTCGCCCGCCGCGGCCGCTAGACGGGGCGACTCGGGTGGCCGTCCGGGTCGGGGTGTTCCTCGCCCTGGTCGCGGTCGCCGCGGTCGTGTCGGTGGTCGTCCCCAACGACCCGTGGCACGACTTCTTCGACCTGCGGGTATACCGCGGCGCGGTCGCCTCGTGGCTCGACGGGCAGCCCCTCTACGACTACACCTACGGCCCCAGCCCCTACGGCTTCACCTACCCGCCGTTCGCCGCGCTGCTGGTGCTCCCGATGGGGCTGCTGCCCTATCCGGTGGTGGCGACCGTGCACGTGCTGCTCAACACCGCCGTCCTCGTCGGGCTGGCCTGGTGGCTGGTGACGCCGCTGGCCCGCCGGCACGGCTGGCCACTGCCGTGGGCCTGGCTGTTCGCGCTGCCGCTGCTGTTCGTGGTCGAGCCGGTGCGGGAGACCATCGGCTTCGGCCAGGTGAACCTGATGCTGATGGCGCTGGTGCTGGCCGACGTCGCGGCGCTGCGCCGCGGCTCGCGCTGGGCCGGCGTGGGCATCGGGCTGGCCGCGGCGGTGAAGCTGACCCCGGGCCTGTTCGTCGTCTGGCTGCTGCTCACCCGCCGGTGGCGGCCCGCCGGGGTCGCGGTGGCGACGGCGGCCGCCGCCACGCTGCTGGCCCTCGCGGTGGCCCCGGCGACGTCGTGGCGGTTCTGGACCGAGACGCTGTGGCAGACCGAGCGGGTCGGCGCGCTGGACAAGACCTCCAACCAGTCGCTGCTCGGCGCGCTGGCCCGGCTGACCGACCCCGCGGAGCCGCCGCGGGCGGTGTGGGCCGTGCTGGCCGCCGCCGCGCTCGTCCTCGTCCTGACCCGCGCGGTCCGGGTGACCCGGGCCGGTGACGACCTGGCCGGTGTGGCGCTCACCGGGCTGGCCGCCTGCCTGGTCAGCCCCGTCTCCTGGTCGCACCACTTCGTCTGGCTGGTGCCGGCCCTGGTCGTGCTGGTCGACCTCGCCCTCGGCACGCCGCCCGCGGCCGGCACGCCGCGGTGGTGGCGGGACCGCTCACGGGCGCTGGCCGGGTCGCTGGCCGCCGTCACCGCCGCGGTGCTCGCGTCGTCGGCGATCTGGTTCGCCAACGCCCGCGCCGGCCACCACCACGACCGCGGCGTCACGGGGATCGTGGTCGAGGACCTCTACCTGCTGGCCACCCTCGCCGTCGTCGCGCTCCTGCCCGCCCGGGTCACGGTCGCACGTGCTCCAGCGCGAACGACAGCGCCGTCTCGACCTGGCGGATCGTCTCCTCGATGACCAGCGAGCCGTGCCCGGCGTCGAAGCGGTACACCTCGTGCGGCTTGCCGAGCTCGTCCAACCGGGCCAGGTAGTTCTCGATCTGCCGGATCGGGCACCGCGGGTCGTTGGCCCCGGCCACCACCAGCACCGGCGCCCGCACCGACTCGACGTGGGTGATCGGCGAGGAGCGCACGTACCGGTCGCGCACCTCCTCCGGAGAGCCGCCGAACAGCGCGCGGTCGTAGGCCCGCAGCCCCTCCATCTCGTCCTCGTAGGCGGCCAGGTAGTCGGCCACCGGCACCTCGGCGATCCCGGCCGCCCAGCGCTCGGGCTGGGTGCCCAGGCCCAGCAGGGTGAGGAACCCGCCCCACGACCCGCCGGTGATCAGCGCCCGTTCCGGGTCGAGGAAGCCCTCGGCGACCAGCGCGTCGTAGACGGCGGCGACGTCCTCGAGCTCGGTGGGCCCGGGCCGGCCGGTCAGGGCGTCGCGCCAGGCGCTGCCGTAGCCGGTGGAGCCGCGGTAGTTGACGTGCACGACCGCGTACCCGGCGTCCACGTAGGCCGCGCGCCGGGCGCGGTAGCTGTCGTCGTCGGCCGACTCCGGGCCGCCGTGGACGAGGAACGCCGTGGCGTACGGGGGCTCGCCGGCCGGACGCACCACCAGCGCGTGGACGTCACCGCCCGGGCCGGGCACCCAGCGGTCCTCGACCGGGTAGGCGGCCGGCGGCTCCTCCCCGGGCGCGGCCAGCACCACCGGCCCGTCGGCGCGGCGGATCACCGGCGGGCGCTCGGAGTTCGACCAGGCCAGTTCGACGGTGCCGTCGGGCCGGGCGGTGGCGCCGCGGACGACGCCGCGCGGGGTGTCCAGCCGCTCCAGCGTCCCGCTGCCGAGGTCGTAGCGGTACAGCTCGCTGCGGGCGGCGTGGTCGTGGCCCACCAGCAGCGCCGACCCGTCGGGGTACCAGCCGGCGGTCACGTCGCCGGGCAGGTCGAGCACGATCTCGGTCTCGGTGTCGGCGGCGACGTCCCAGACCAGCAGCTCCTCGCGGCCGCGGCGCTCGTGGCCGACCAGCAGCCGCCGGTCGCCGGGCAGGGGGGCGAACTCCAGGGCGTGCAGGCCGCGGCCCTCGCCGTCCCACTTCTCGGCGACGACCGAGTCGTCGTCGGTGCGCAGCACGCGCAGCGCCGGGTAGCGCGGGTCGCCGTGCTCGGAGTGCGAGATCACCAGCAGCTCGTCGTCGAGGGTGAGCGCGTCCACCGACGCGGGGTCCTCGTGCCGGTAGACCACCCGCGGCGTCCCGCCGGCGGGGGCCAGCCACAGCTCGCTGCCGTCGTCGGTGGACCGGCCGACCGCGACCAGCGAGGAGCCGATCTCCAGCCCCGCGGGGTAGGCCGGCCCGACCTCGGGGACGGCGACCCGGTCCTCGCCCCCGGCGAAGGGCTGCACCATCCAGACGCCGAACTCGTCGCCGTCGGTGTCGGCGAACCACCAGATCTGCTCCCCGTCGGGGGAGAGCGTGCCGATCAGCGTGCCGTTGGCCCGGTCGGTGACCTGCCGGTGGGCGTCGGTGGTGCGGTCCCAGGCGTACTGCTCGACCACGCCGCTGACGTCGGAGGCGTACAGGCTGCGCTGCGGGGCGTGCAGCGCCCAGTCGGGCAGGCTGACCCGCGGGGCGCGGAAGCGGGCCTGCCACCGGGTGGTGACGTCGGGCGGGAGGGTGGACGCGGTCGGCTCGGCAGTCACCGGTCCATCGTGCCCGCACCCCCGAGCGCGCCGTCGGGGTGTCGGGCTCAGCCCATCACCAGGCCCTCGATCGTGTGCTTCTGGACGATCGGGCGGAGCTCGTCGACGACGGGGCAGCGCAGGTGGTCCCGCACCCGCTGGGGCAGCTCCGCCCAGTAGTGGTGGGTCACCGCGAGGTCGTGGTGCTCGTCGTTGCCGGCTCCGGGCGCGTCGACGCCCAGGACCAGCACCGGGCGGGAGAGCTGGGAGCGGTTCCGCGTCCCGCGGTGCAGCGTCAGGGCGGAGCGGACCGAGATGTCGCCCATCTGCGGGTACTTCCGGACGGCCAGTGCCTCGTAGCGCGGGTACTCGCTCTCCGGCGGGAACATCCCGTGGTCGAAGTCCTCGCCGGTCTCCCACTGCGTCCCCGGGGCGACCTCGAAGGGCCCCATCTCGTCGACCGTGTCGACCGTGGTCACGTTGAAGGCCAGGGAGGTCAGCCGCCGCTCCTCCCGCGTCTCCCGCGGGCTGGGGAAGTCCCGGTGCCACGGCTGGTCCATCGCACCGGGGAACGGGACGTCGAAGCCCACCTCGACGATCGTGTAGTCCGGCCCGAGGACGGTCTCGCACGCGGTCCGGACCCAGGGGTGGTCGACCAGGTCGACGAAGCCGCGCAGCGCCTGCGGGTGGATCTCCACGTACCAGCGGTTGGGACCCCGTCCGACGGCGCCGCCCTCGCGGCCGCGGGCCTCCTCGAACGCGGCGTCGACGTCCTCGCGCAGCTGCTCGACCCAGGAGCGCGGGAAGGCGCCCTTGAGCGCGGTGATGCCCTCGGTGTACAGCGCCTCGCGGATGGCGGCGGCGTCGTAGCCGTCGACGGGGGCGGGACCCCCGGTATCGGTGCCTGCGTCGGTGCTCATGCCCGTGCCCCTCGTCGGTGTGGCGTCGGTCACCCCGATGATGCGACGTGGGACCTGTGCCCGCGCCCCGGGAGGGGCAGCGGGACCTGCGGTCAGCGGCCTCCGGCGCCGGCACCGGCCGGGTACTCGCTGCGGTTCCGGCCGCCGCGGGTGGCCCGGTCGGCCATCGCGCGGGTGTGCTCGGCGGCGGCGTCGCGGACGTCGCCGATGAGCAGCTCGAGCACGTCCTCGAGCGCCACGAGGCCGACGGTGCGCCGCTCCCCGCCGTCGGCGGCCACCACGCCGCCCAGGTGGGCGCCCTGCGCGCGCATCTCCGAGAGCACCTCGGGCAGCTTCGTGCCCGGCGCGATGGGCACCAGCGGCGTCAGGAGCTCGTCGGGCACCGGCCGGTCGCGGTCGCCGCCGGCGATGCGCAGGGCGTCCTTGACGTGCACGAAGCCCAGCAGGGCGCCGTCCCCGCCGGTGACCGGGTAGCGGCTGAACCCGTGCTCGGCGACGACGGCCTCCAGCTGCCGCGGCGTGACCGAGCGCGGCACGGTGACCACGGTGTCCATCGGCAGCAGCACGTCCTCGACCGTGTGCTGCTCGAACTGCAGCGCCCCGGCGGCCAGCTCGCTGACCTCGGTGCCCAGCAGCCCCTCCCGCCGCGACTGGGTGATCATCGACCGGATCTCGGCCTCGTCGAAGCTGGCCGCCACCTCGTCGGTCGGGGTGGCGCCGAACAGCCGCACGAACACGTTGGCCGTGGTGTTGAAGAACCAGATGACCGGCTTGAGCAGTCGGGTGAAGGCGGCCAGCGCGGGGCCCAGCACGATCGCCGCGCGGTCGGGCCCGGCGATGGTGATGTTCTTGGGCACCATCTCCCCGAGCACCATGTGCAGCACCGTCACCAGCGACAGCGCGATGACCAGCGCGATCGGGTGCAGCAGCGCGTCGGGGACGTGGAGGGCGTGCAGCGGTGCCTCGATGAGGTGGGCGACGGCGGGCTCGCCGACGGCGCCCAGGCCCAGCGAGCACAGCGTGATGCCCAGCTGCGCGCCGGCCATGTTCTGCGAGACGTTGCGCATCGCGGCCAGCGTCTTCGCCGCCCGCGGGGAGCCCGCCTCGGCGCGCGGCTCGATCTGGTCGACCCGGGCCGACACCAGCGCGAACTCCGCGGCGACGAAGAACGCGTTGCCCAGCAGCAGGGCGACCAGGACCAGCAGGCTGACGGCGTCGCTCATGCCGCCACCGCCCGCTCGGCGCGCTGCCGGGCCGACGCGGTCGCCCCGGCCGGCAGGACGACCGTCCGCTCGGCCCGCACCCGCGCGACCCGCCGGCCGTCGAGGGACTCCACGGTCAGCCGGGCACCCTCCAGCTCGACGGTGTCGCCCACCTCGGGGAGCCGCTGCAGCCGCTCGGCGAGGAACCCCGACAGCGTCTCGTACCGGCCCTCGGGCACCGCGACCCCGGTGCGCTCGAGCACCTCGTCGGGCCGCAGCAGCCCCGACACCACCCACTGGTTCTCCCCCAGGCGGCGCAGCGTCCGCAGCGGGCGGTCGGTCTCGTCGGTGATCTCGCCGACCAGCTCCTCGACGATGTCCTCCAGCGTCACCACCCCGTGGGTGGCGCCCCACTCGTCGACGACCAGGGCGATCTGCAGGCCCTGCTCGCGCAGCAGGTCCAGCAGCCGCTCCAGCCGCAACGACGACGGTACCGCCAGCACCGGGTCGGCCAGCTCCGCGGCGGTGCGCCGGGTGCGCTCGGCCTCCGGCACGGCGACCGCCCGCTTGACGTGCACGACGCCGGTGACCTCGTCGAGGTCGGAGCCGTAGACGGGGAAGCGCGAGTTGCCCGACTCGGTGGCCGCGGTGATGACGTCGGCGGCGGTCGCGCTGGCCCGCAGCGTCCACAGCCGGGTCCGCGGGGTCATGACGTCGGTGGCGTACTTGGCGCGCAGGCCCAGCGACCGCTCGAGCAGCCGGGCCGCGACGGGGGAGAGGTCGCCCTCGGCGGCCGAGCGGCGGGCGACGGAGGCCAGCTCCTCGGCGCCGCGCGCGGAGTCCAGCTCCTCCTTCGGCTCGAAGCCCAGCCGCCGCACGATGGCGTTGGCCAGCCGCTGCAGCGACCGGACGACGACGCCGAACACGGCGGTGAACGCGCGCATCCCCGGCGCCACCCAGCGGGCCACCCCGAGCGGGTTGGCGATGGCGAGGTTCTTGGGCCCGAGCTCGCCCAGCAGCATCTGGAGCGTCGTCGCCAGGGCCAGCGCGAGGCCGTAGGAGACGCCCGTGGCCGCCCCCGCGGACAGGCCCAGGGTCTCCAGCGGGCCGTGCAGCAGCTGGCCGATGGCGGGCTCGGCCAGGTAGCCGACGACCAGCGTGGTCAGCGTGATGCCCAGCTGGGCCGCGGACAGCTGGGTCGACAGCGACCGCAGCGCGGCCACGACGCTGCCCGCACCCGCGTCGCCGGCGCGGGCGGCGTCCTCGACGCGGCCGCGGTCGACCGTCGTCAGGGAGAACTCGGCCGCGACGAAGAAGCCGGTGCAGGCCGTGAGCACCACGGCGGCGAGGAGGAGCAACCACTCGGTCATCGGGCTCCTCGGTGCCCGCCACGGGGGGAGTCCAACCGGAACGGGCCCGGAACGCGCTCAGGGGCCGCCTTCCGGCGGCCCCTGAGCGGTGGGTCGGGGTGACAGGATTTGAACCTGCGGCCTCGTCGTCCCGAACGACGCGCGCTACCAAGCTGCGCCACACCCCGGGTGTGCCTCGACCACTGTAACCGAGCTGCGGAGCCGGCCCGGCGCCGGGTCATGCGGGTCGCGCGGTCAGCGTGAGCAGCGTCGCCTCCGGCGGGCAGGCGAAGCGGGCCGGCGCGAACGGGCTGGTGCCCAGGCCCGCGGAGACGTGCAGCCAGGTGCCGGCGGGCCGCTCCGGCGACGGTCCGGCCCACCGGTGCAGCCAGCGGGCGCGCTCGCGGTCGATGCCGCAGTTGGTCACCAGCGCGCCGTAGAAGGGCACCCGCAACTGGCCGCCGTGCGTGTGGCCGCACAGCAGCAGGTCGTAGCCGTCGGCGACGAACCGGTCGAGCACCCGGGGCTCGGGGGAGTGCACGACGCCGATCCGCAGGTCGGCGGTGGGGTCCGCGCGCCCGGCGACCTCGTCGTAGCGGTCCCGCTCCAGGTGGGGGTCGTCGAGGCCGGCGAAGGACAGCCGCCGGCCGGCGACGGTGAGCTCGCCGCGGGCGTTGGTGAGGTCCAGCCAGCCGCGGCCGGTGAACGCGTCGCGCATGTCGCGCCAGGGCAGCTCGTCGCCGTGCACCCGCTTCTCGCTGCGCGTGAGGTAGCTCACCGGGTTCTTCGGTCGCGGGGCGTAGTAGTCGTTGGACGAGGTGACGAAGACGCCCGGGCGGTCCAGCAGCGGGTCCAGCGAGCGCAGCACGGCGGGGACGGCGTCGGTGCCGGCGAGGTTGTCGCCGGTGTCGACCACCAGGTCGGGCTCGAGCCCGTCGAGCGCGGCCACCCAGTCCTGCTTGGAGCGCTGCCCGGCGGTCATGTGCAGGTCCGAGAGGTGCAGCACGGTCAGCGGCGCCGAGCCCGGGGCGAGGACGGGGACGTCGAAGCGGCGCAGGGTCCAGCGGGTGCGCTCGTACAGCGAGGCGTAGGCCACGGTCGCGGTGCCGGTGGCGACGGCGGCCGTGGGCAGGGCGGTGTACCAGCGCACGGTGCCCGAGCCTACGGGCCGGCCCTGCCGCCGGCGCGGGCGTGCTTGCGGCGTCGTGCCAGGCTGGAGGCGTGTCCGACCTCAAGGATCGCCTGCGCGCCGACCTGACCTCCGCCATGAAGTCGCGCGACGAACTGCGCACCGCGACGCTGCGGATGGTGCTCGCGGCGGTGAGCGCGGAGGAGGTCGCCGGCAAGGAGGCCCGCGAGCTGTCCGACGACGAGGTGCTCGGGGTGCTGCGGCGGGAGGCCAAGCGGCGCCGCGAGGCGGCCGAGGCGTTCGACGCCGCCGGCCGCGGCGAGCAGGCCGGCCGCGAGCGTGCCGAGGGCGAGGTCGTGGCCGACTACCTGCCGGCGCAGCTCGACGACGCCGACCTCGCCGCGCTGGTGGCCGACGCGATCACCCGCACCGGCGCCACCGGCATGAAGGACATGGGCCGGGTCATGGGCGCGGCCAACGCGGCCGCCGCCGGCCGGGCCGAGGGCGGCCGCGTCGCCGCGGAGGTCCGCCGTCAGCTGGGATGAGCCGCGCGCTCTCGTCTAGCCGCCGTTCCGCCCGCCGCCGTTCCAGCCGCCCCGGCCGCCGTCTCCTCCACCGCCGTTGCCGCCGTCGTTGCCGCCGCCGTTGCCGCCGCCACCGGGCGGGCCGGGAGCCGGGCCGCCACCCATCAGTGCCGGGTCGGCCGGCGGGAAGGCCGACGTGGGCTTGTCGGCGAGGTAGGGCGCGAAGGCGTCCCGCCAGATGGTCGCAGGCATGTTGCCGCCGTAGCCGCCGACGTCCTGCTTGGTCTTGGGGTTGAAGACCATGACGCTGCCGGCGTACTCGGGCATGACCCCGACGAAGGCCACCGAGTCGCGGCCCTGAGCGGTACCGGTCTTGCCGGCGATCACGTGCCCGGGGATCGCCGCCCGAGTGCCGGTGCCCTCCGGCAGGGCGGTGTCACCGACGAGGATGGTGGCCAGCGTGTTGGCGATGTTGGCCGGGATCGACTCCGGGGTGCAGTTGTCGTCCGTGACGAGGGGCTGGCCGTCGTCGCCGGTGAGGGGCTGGCCGTTGCGGTCGAGGACCTGCACCAGCGGCATCGGCCGGCACATCGTGCCCTGGGCCCCCAGGGTGGCGTAGGCGTTGGCCAGGTCCAGCGGGCTGGTGGCCTCCGCGCCCAGGGTGAACGACCCGAACTCGCCGTCGATGATCGTGTCGGCGGAGTTCTGCGTGGGCTGGTCGAAGGTCATGCCCATCCGCTCGGCCATGCGCACCGGGCCCTCCACGCTGCCGAGGCGGTCCTCCAGCGCGAGGAAGTAGGTGTTGGAGGAGCGGACGAGCGCCCCCACCATGTCGAGCGTGTCGGGGTAGTTGCCGACGTTGCGGACGCAGTACATCCCGTCGGACTGCTCGCGGTCGCCCCCGCAGGAGGGGCCGCGGAAGACGCGGGACGTGTACTGGTTGCCCGGCGTGGTGATCACGGTGCCGGCCCCGATGCCCGCTTCGAGTGCTGCCGCGGCGGTGAACGTCTTGTAGGTCGAGCCGGCGCCCTTGCTGGCCGCCGCGTGGAGCACGACGGACTCGCAGTCGGGGTCCGAGCAGCCGAAGCGCCGGTTGACGCTCATCGCCAGCACATCGCCGGTGCCCGGCTTGACGGCGGTGAACACGCCGGCCAGCTCGGCGCCCATCGGCAAGGTGTTGAGGACGGCCTGGTCGCCGAGGGTCTGCAGCTGCGGGTCCAGCGTCGTCTGGATGGTCAGCCCGCCGTTGTCCAGCTGCTCCTGGGTGATGCCGAGGACGCCGGTCAGGTAGCCCTGCATGTAGGAGCAGAAGAAGCCGCCGACGACGGCGTCGATGCAGCCGTTGGGCGGGCTGAGGCCCTCGGCCACCTGCACCGGCTGGGCGGAGATCTCGGTCAGCTCGGCCTCGCTGACCAGGCCGAGGTCGAACATCCGCTGCAGCACCTGGTTGCGCCGCGTCTGGCCGTTCTCCGGGTTGGTGATCGGGTCGTCGTTGGCCGGGCTCTGCACCAGCCCGGCCAGCATCGCGGCCTGGGGGAGGGTCAGGTCGATCGCGTTGACGCTGAAGTAGCGCTGGGCGGCGGCCTGGATGCCGTAGGCGCCGCGCCCGAAGTACACGATGTTGAGGTAGCGGGTCAGGATCTCGTCCTTGGAGTAGGTCTCCTCCAGGGCGAGGGCCAGCCGGGCCTCGCGCAGCTTGCGGGACAGGCCCTCGACGCCGTCCTGCTCGGTGGCCGCCGTCCGCTCCTCCGGGGTGTCGGCGGTCTCCAGCAGGGTCTGCTTGACCAGCTGCTGGGTGATCGTCGAGCCGCCCTCCTGCACCGATCCGGCCGACAGGTTGGTCACCGCGGCGCGCAGCGTGCCCTGCACGTCGAGGCCGTTGTGGTCGTAGAAGCGCGAGTCCTCGATGGCGACCAGCGCCTGCTTCATGACCTCCGAGATCTGGTCGGAGGTCACCACCGTGCGGTTGTTGGTGTAGAAGTTCGTGATCAGCGAGCCGTCGGCCGCCAGCACCCGGGAGTTGCCCGCGGGGGTGGCGTCGGTGAGCTCCACCGGCAGTGCGTCGAGCAGCGACGCCGAGTTGCGCGCCGCCACTCCCGCGCCTCCGACCACGGGCAGCAACATGCCGGCGACGAGCGCGCCGGCCACGACGATCATCGCGGCGAGCTTGGCCAGGACCCTGGCGCGGGAGGCAGCAGACATCACCGCCAATGTACGGTGCGTGACCCCCCGTGGCGCTCCCTCAGCCGCGGCGCGCGGGCAGCACCCGGGTGCGGGGCACGCCGGTCGGCGTGTCGTCGTCGGGGCCGGTCAGCGCCTCGGCCATCGCCCGCAGCCCCTCGATGTCGTGGACGTCGCCGGCAGCGGCCGGCACCGCCCGCATGCCCACCTCGGGGTGGGCGCTGGTGAACCGGTCGGCCAGTCGCTGCTCGCGCGTGGCCAGCGCCATCCGCTCGGCGTGCACCCGGAGCGCCCCGGCGACGAGGGCGGCGGGGGCGCCGTCGCCGTCACCGACCGCCTCGGCGGCGGCCTCGGCACGGGTGGCCGACAGCCGGGTGCTCGCCGGCGGGTGGGTCCGGTTGAGCACCAGGCCGGCCAGCGGCATGCCCTCGGCGGAGAGCCGGTCGACGAAGTAGGAGGCCTCGCGCAGCGCGTCGGGCTCGGGGGTTGCGACGACGACGAACCACGTACCCGGCCGGTGCAGCAGCTCGTAGGTGGCGGTGGCCCGCTCGCGGAACCCGCCGAACATGGTGTCCAGGGCGGACACGAACGCGGAGATGTCGCGGAGCAGCTGGCCGCCGAGGACCTTGCTGATGATCCGGCTGAAGAAGAGGAAGCCGGCGCTGGCGAACCGGAACCCGGCCCGGCTGGGCGCCATGAGCAGCCGGATCATCGTGCCGTCGAGGAAGCGGCTCATCCGGTTGGGGGCGTCGAGGAAGTCCAGCGCCGACCGCGACGGGGGCGTGTCGACGACGATGAGGTCCCACGTGTCGGCCGCCCGCAGCTGGCCCAGCTTCTCCATCGCCATGTACTCCTGCGTGCCGGCGAAGGACGAGGAGAGGGTCTGGTAGAAGGGGTTGGCCAGGATCTGCTCGGCCCGCTCGGGGGTCGAGTGCGCCACGACGATGTCGTCGAACGTGCGCTTCATGTCCAGCATCATCGCGTTGAGGTCGCCGGGGATCCCCGGGACCTCGACCCGCCGTGGCTCGTTGTCGAGCTCCTCGAGGCCCAGCGACTGGGCCAGCCGGCGCGCGGGGTCGATGGTCAGGACGACGACCCGGCGGCCGGCCTCCGCGGCGGCCAGCGCGAGCGCGGCCGACGTCGTCGTCTTGCCCACCCCGCCGGAGCCGCAGCACACCACGATGCGAGTGGCGGGGTCGGTGATGAGCGCGGCGAGGTCCATGGGCGGTGCCTGCCGGGGCGAGCCCGCCGCGCGGCCCGGGCGGGCGGCGGCGTCGTCAGCGGCGGCCGCGCTCACGCCGCCACCTCCGCGCCGAGCGCGTCCTCGAGCCGGCCGGCCAGCTCGAACAGGCAGCCGAGGTCCATCGGCCCGGGCAGCAGCGGCAGCTCCACCGTCGGGCGGCCCAGGGACTCCACGCGGGCGCGCAGCGCGTCCTGGGCGGCCCAGCGCTGGGCGTGCTCGACGACCTCGGCGGCCAGCGCGTCGGCCAGCTCGCCGTCCTGGGGCAGGCCCGCCGCCGTCAGGCCCGGCGCGAGGTCGGAGCCGGCGAGCCGGCCCTCGGCGGCGCGGCGGAGGTCGTCGGCCGGGAGCGCCGGCTCGGTGGCCATGTTGACGATCACCGTCCCGACCGGCAGGCCGACCGCGGTCAGCTCGGCGATGGCGTCGGCGGTCTCCTGCACCGGCATGTCCTCGAGCAGGGTGACCAGGTGGACCGCCGTCTGCGGGGAGCGCAGCACCGCCATGACGCCGTCGCTCTGGGTCTTGATCGGGCCGGAGCGGGCGAGGCCGGCCATCTCGCTGGTGACGTTGAGGAAGCGGGTGATCCGCCCGGTGGGCGGGGCGTCGACGACGACGGCGTCGTACACGCGACGGCCGTCCTTGCGGCGGGTGACCGCCTCCTTGACCTTCCCGGTGATCAGGACGTCGCGCAGGCCCGGGGCGATCGTGGTCGCGAAGTCGACCGCGCCCATCCTGCGCAGCGCCCGGCCGGCGCGGCGGAGGTTGTAGAACATCTCGAGGTACTCGAGCAGGGCCTCCTCGACGTCGATCGCGAGGGCCCGCACCTCCCCGCCGCCGCGGGTGACGGCCACCCGGCGCTCCTCGTAGGGCAGCGGCGGGGTGTCGAAGAGCTGCGCGATGCCCTGGCGGCCCTCGCACTCGACCAGCAGGACGGTGTGCCCCTCGGCGGCCAGGGCCAGGGCCAGGGCCGCGGCGACCGTGGTCTTGCCGGTGCCGCCCTTCCCGGTCACGAAGTGGCAGCGCACGGGCAGGTCGGGGCTCACCCGGCCCAGCCTAGGAGTCGGAGGACCCTCCTGCTCCCCACCCTCCCCGAGCTCACGGCGGGGCCCTGCAGGAGGGCCGGGACGGGGCCGTGGTCCTGCGCTAGCGTCGTGGCCCATGAGCGAACCGGCCCGCCGCAGGTGGGAGTACGCCACCATCCCGCTGCTGATCCACAACACCAAGGCGATCCTCGACTCGTGGGGCACCGACGGGTGGGAGCTCGTGACGGTGCTGCCCGGCCCGGCGGGGTCCGAGCAGCCGGTCGCCTACCTCAAGCGCCCGATCGGCTGAGGCGCCCGCGATGACCTCCGCCCAGGACCCCCGGACCCAGAGCTGGCACGCCCGGCTGGCGCAGCTGGGCATCCGGCTGCCCCCGGTCGCTGCGCCGGTCGCCTCCTACGTGCCGGCCGTGCGCTCCGGGCAGCTGGTGTTCACCAGCGGCCAGCTGCCCTTCGTCGACGGCGGGCTGCGGCGCACCGGCAAGGTCGGTGGCTCGGTCGACCCCGAGGACGCCGCCGCCGACGCCAAGCTGTGCGCGCTGAACGCGCTGGCCGCCGTCGACGAGCTCGTCGGCCTCGACCAGGTCGCCCGTGTGGTGCGGGTGGTCGGCTACGTGGCCAGCGCCGAGGGCTTCAGCGGCCAGCCGCGGGTGGTCAACGGCGCCAGCGAGCTGCTGGGCAAGATCTTCGGCGACGCCGGCCAGCACGCCCGCAGCGCCGTGGGCGTCGCCGAGCTGCCGCTGGGCGCGCCGGTGGAGGTCGAGCTGACCGTCGAGCTGAGGGGATGACGGCGGAGATCCGCCCGGCGGCCACGGTCCTGCTGCTGCGCGACGGCGCGGCGGGCCTCGAGGTCCACCTGCTGAGGCGTACCCGCGGGATGCCGTTCGCCGGGGGGATGACCGCCTACCCCGGCGGCGGGGTCGACCCCCGCGACGGCGACACCGACGTCGCGTGGGCCGGACCGCCACCGGCGCAGTGGGCGGCGTCGCTGGGGTGCGACGAGCGGGTCGCCCGGGAGCTGGTCTGCGCCGCGGTCCGGGAGACGTTCGAGGAGGCCGGCGTGCTGCTGGCCGGGTCGCCCGACGGCCGCGACGTCGTCCCGGACGTCTCCGGCGACGACTGGGAGGCCGAGCGGCAGGCGCTGCTCACCCGGGAGCTGTCCCTGGCCGAGCTGCTCGCCCGCCGCGGCCTGGCGCTGCGGGCGGACCTGCTGCGGCCCTTCGCGCACTGGGTGACCCCGCCCCAGGAGACCCGGCGCTACGACACCCGGTTCTTCGCCGCGGCCCTGCCCGCCGGGCAGGAGGCCCGCGACGTCTCCGGGGAGGCCGACGAGGCCAGCTGGCTGACGCCGGACGCCGCGCTCGCCGAGATGCGCACGGGCGCGCGGCCCATGCTGCCGCCGACCATCCACACGCTCGGCCAGCTGGCGGCCTTCCCCGACGTGGCCTCGGCGCTGGCCGGCAGCCCGCCGGAGCCGCTGACGCCGATCATGCCGGAGCTGCGGACGACCCCCGAGGGCCGCTACGCCGAGCTCCCCGACGGCACCCGCATCGGCCTCGTGGTGCCGCTCCCCTCGTGACCCTCCGGGTCACACCGCCACCAGGTGCCAGAGGCCCAGGACCCGACGGGTCCTGGGCCTCTGGCGTCGAGTCGGTCAGCGCGCGCGGCGGCGGAGTCGGTCCTCGTCGAGGACGACGACCGACTTGCCCTGCAGCTGGATCCAGCCGCGGTGCACGAAGTCGGCCAGCGCCTTGTTCACCGTCTCGCGGGAAGCGCCCACGAGCTGGGCCAGCTCCTCCTGCGTGAGGTCGTGCTTGACCCGCAGGCCGTCGGTCTCGCGGCTGCCGAAGCGGTCGGCCATCTGCAGCAGCGCCTTCGCGACGCGGCCCGGGACGTCGGTGAAGATCAGGTCGGCGACGGAGTCGTTCGTGCGGCGCAGCCGGCGGGCCAGCACGTGCAGCAGCCGCTCGCCGACCTCCGGGTGCGCCTCGATCCACGGGCGCAGCACCGACTGGGGCATCTTCGCCAGCTTGACGTCGGTGACCGCGGTGGCGGTCGCCGTGCGCGGGCCGGGGTCGAACACCGACAGCTCGCCGAACTGGTCGGAGGGCCCCATGACGGCGAGGACGTTCTCGCGGCCGTCGGGGGAGCGGCGGGACAGCTTGATCTTCCCGGTCAGGACGATGTACAGGCTGTCGCCGGGCTCACCCTCGTTGAACACCACCCGGCCCCGCGGGAGGGTGATCGTCTCCAGACGGCTGGCGACCGGGTCGACGGCCTCCTCCGAGAGCCCCTGGAAGAGCCCGGACTGGGCCAGCACCTCGTCCACCACGTGTCTCTCCACCCACCGTTCGCGTCGCGTCTCCCTGCGGACGGAGCCGCCCGCATCCGTAGGGAGTCTAGGCGGCTGTGCCCGCCGTCACCCGATCGGTACGGGAGGGCCCCCCGGACTGGTGAGGTGGTGGTCCTCGCTCAGACGATCGGTTCGGTGCTGCGCTGCACCCGCGAGCGACGCCGGCGGCGCCACCGCGCCATGGCCCGGCGGATGCCCGAGGCGGCCAGCGTGTCGACCTCGCCCGGGGTCGCCGACTGGAGGAACTCGGCCACCTCGCGCGGCGACGTCGGCCGGCGCAGGGGCTCCTCGACGCGCTCCATGACGAGCAGGAAGGCGATGACCATCGGCGGGAAGAGGATGACGATGAGCGCGACCACGTCACCTCCTGGTTCCGTCGCTGCACGCGGGCCTCCACCGCCATGGTGGCACGGCCCCGGTGCTGTCGCCGGTGACGCATACCCTCGACCGCGTGTCCACGCCGGCCTACGCGCGCCCCTCGCGGCGCCGCGCTCCCGCCCGCCCGGCCTCTCCGTTCGACCCGGACGAGACGCCGCTGGCCCGCACCCGCCGTGCCCGCCGCATGGCCCGTGAGCTGGCCGTCCTCCACCCCGACGCGCACTGCGAGCTCGACTTCACCAGCGCCTTCGAGCTGCTCGTGGCCACGGTGCTCTCGGCGCAGACCACCGACAAGACGGTGAACAAGGTCACCCCCGCGCTCTTCGCCACGTACCCCGACGCCGTGGCGCTGGCCGGTGCCGACCGGGCCCACCTCGAGGAGATCCTCAAGCCCACCGGCTTCTTCCGCGCCAAGGCCACCTCCGTGCTGGGCCTCGCACAGGCCCTGGTCGAGCGGTTCGACGGCGAGGTGCCCGGCCGGATGGCCGACCTCGTCACGCTGCCCGGGGTCGGCCGCAAGACGGCGAACGTCGTCCTGGGCAACGCCTTCGACGTCCCCGGGCTCACCGTCGACACCCACTTCGGCCGGCTGGTCCGCCGCTTCGGGTGGACCGCCGAGGAGGACCCGGTCAAGGTCGAGGCCGAGGTCGCCGAGCTCGTCCCCAAGCGCGACTGGACCATGTTCAGCCACCGCGTGATCTTCCACGGCCGCCGGGTCTGCCACGCCAAGAAGGCCGCCTGCGGCGCGTGCGGGCTCGCCCGCTGGTGCCCGTCCTACGGCATCGGCCCCACGGACCCCGAGGCCGCCGTGAAGCTGGTCAAGACGCCCGCGGCCTCGGACACCGAGTGAGCGCCGGGTCCCGGGGGAGCGCGGCACGGCGGGCGGCCGCCTTCCTGCTCGGGCTGGCCGCCACCCTGTCGGCGTGCACGGCGGCGGAGGACGCCGACGCGGGGCAGCCCCCGGCCGTCTCCCCGACCTGGAGCGCGCCGCTCCAGGCCTGTGCCGAGCAGCCCGACGCGCCGGCCCGCGGGGCGGCGACCCTGCCCGCGGTGGAGCTGCCCTGCCCGGGCGGGGGCACCCTCGATCTCGGCCGCGCCCCGGGCGTGCCCACCGTGGTCAACCTGTGGGCGAGCTGGTGCACCCCCTGCCGCGAGGAGCTCCCGCTGGTGCAGGACCTCGCCGACACCGCCGCCGGCCGGGTCGCCGTGGTCGGCGTCATCAGCAAGGACGGCGTGCCGCAGGCCGACTCCTTCGCCACCGACGCCGGCGTCACCTTCCCCAGCGCCTTCGACGGCGACGGCGCGCTGATGGACGCCCTCGGGCTCAACGTCCTGCCGTTCACCTACTTCGTCGACGCCGACGGCGCGCTCGTGCACACCAAGGTCGGCCCGGTGGCCTCGGTCGACGAGTTGCGCACGCTGGTCGCCGAGCACCTCGGGGTGCAGCTGTGACCGGCGTGCTGCCCGGCGTCGACACCGCCGACCTGCCCGAGTACCTGCAGCGGCTGCTGACCGCCTCCGCCGACCTGCCGCTGCGGCACCGGCTGGGCGCCCCCAGCGACACCGCCCGCCGCTCGGCGGTGCTGGTCCTCTTCGGCGAGGGCCCGCGCGGCGCCGACGTCCTGCTCATCGAGAAGTCCGCCCGGCTGCGCACGCACGCCGGCCAGCCGGCGTTCCCCGGCGGCGGCGCCGACCCCGGCGAGGACTACCCGGTGGCGACGGCGCTGCGGGAGGCGCACGAGGAGGCCGGCGTCGACCCGGCCGGCGTGCGCGTGCTCGCGACGCTGCCCGAGCTGTTCCTCGGCCCGTCGGACAACCTCGTCGTCCCCGTGGTGGCGTGGTGGGACGACCCCGCCGACGTCGCGGTCGGCGACCCGGCGGAGGTGGCGCGGGTGGCCCGGGTGCCGCTGGCCGAGCTCACCGACCCCGCGAACCGGTTCCGCGTCCGCCACCCGGCCGGCTACGTCGGCCCGGCGTTCGGCGTCGCCGGGATGGTCGTGTGGGGCTTCACCGCGGGCCTGCTCGACGCGCTGCTCGAGGCCGCGGGCCTCGCCCGGCCGTGGAACGCCCGCGACGTGCGGCCGCTGGCCTCCGCCGGGGTGCGGCCGGCCGCGGCCCCGGGCTCCCTCGGCGAGGGCGGCGCCGAGGACGCCGCCGCGCCGACGGTCGCCGACGGCGCCCCGGGCGCCCCCGCGGCGCGTACGGTTCCGCGGCGATGAGCGCGATGTGGACGCGCCGCCTCCCGGTGGCGCTGACCGGTGCGGTGCTGGCGGCCGGGACGCTGGCCGGCTGCGGCTCCGGCGACGACGGCGGGGCCGCGGCGGCGCCGTCGACCGACCCGTCGCTGGGCCGGGTGACCGTGGCCGAGGACGGCGTCCAGGAGGTCACCATCGAGACCCCCGACGACTACGTGTTCGTGCCCGAGACGTTCACCGTCGACCCCGGGCGGGTGCGGCTGACCCTCACCAGCACCGCCGAGCAGATGACCCACAACCTGCGGTTCCGCCCCGGCGCCGGTCCGGAGGAGATCACCGAGGAGATCCCGCTGCTCGCGCCGGGGGAGAGCGAGACCATCGAGTTCGAGGTGACCGCACCCGGCGACCACCCGTTCGACTGCACCTTCCACATCCAGCTCGGCCAGGTCGGCGTCATGACGGTGCGCGGCTGAGCCATGTCGCTGGTGGACGTCGTCCTCATCGGGCTCGCGCTCGTCTTCGCCTACTCCGGCTTCCGGCAGGGCCTGCTGGTCTCGGCCACGTCCTTCCTCGGCTTCCTCGGCGGCGCGGTCCTCGGCGCGCAGCTGTCCGGGCCCGTCGCCGACCGGCTGGACAGCACACCGGTCACCCGCGTCTTCGCCGCCCTCGTCGTCGTCCTCGCCGGGGCCCTGCTCGGGCAGCTGGTCGCCGGGGCCGTCGGCCGGGCGGTCCGCCGCCGGGTCACCTGGGAGCCGGCGGAGGTGCTCGACTCCGTCGCGGGCGCCGTGCTGTCGGCGGTGGCCGTGCTGCTGGTCGCCTGGATGGTGGCCACGCCGCTGGCCCTCGCACCGTTCCCGCAGCTGGCCGGCCAGGTCCGCAAGTCCGCCCTCGTGCAGGCCGTCGACCAGACGGTGCCCGGCAGCGTGCGGGCGGTCTACGACTCGCTGCGGGAGGCGATCGACCGGCGCGGGCTGCCCGACGTCCTCGACCCGTTGACCCCCACCGAGGCGCGCGAGGTCGACACACCGGACCAGGCGCTGGCCAGCAGCCCCGTCGTCGGCCAGGTGAGCGGGTCGGTGGTGAAGATCAGCGGTATCGCGCCGTCGTGCTCGCGGCAGATCGACGGGTCGGGTTTCGTCTACGCGCCCGGTCGCGTGATGACCAACGCCCACGTGCTCGCCGGGGTGGCCGAGCCCGTGGTCGAGGCCGAGGGTGAGGAGTACGAGGCGACGGCGGTGTACGTCGACGAGCAGCTCGACGTCGCCGTGCTCGCCGTCCCGGACCTGCCGCAGGTGCCGCTCAGCTTCGCCGCGGAGGTGTCGGACACCGGCGACGACGCGATCATCATGGGCTATCCCGGCGGCGGCCCCCTGTTCGTCGGGCCCGCCCGCGTCCGCGACCGGCTCCCGATCAGCGGCCCGGACTTCCGCGACACCGGGACCGTGCAGCGGGACGTCTACGCCCTCCGCGGCGAGGTGCGTGCCGGCAACTCCGGTGGGCCGCTGTTCGACCCCACCGGCCAGGTGCTCGGGGTGGTGTTCGCCTCGGCGATCGACGACCCGGCCACCGGGTACGCGCTGACCGCGCAGCAGGTGGCCGCGGCCGCCCAGGCGGGCGCCACCGCGACCGCCGCGGCCGACACCGGCCCCTGCGAGTGAAAGGACCTCCCCGCCCCCCACCACTCGCTCCGCTCGTGGCGGGCCCCTGCGGGCAGGCCGTTCCAGCACGTCACCAGGCCCCTGCGAGGGGCCGCACGTCACCTCGCCCAGGTGGCGATGGCGGCGCTGACCTCGGCGGCGCCCTCCTCGGGCGGGAAGTGCCCGACGCCGGGCAGCTCGCGCCACTCGTAGGCGCCGGCCACGTAGCGGCCCGAGCCGCGCGCGGTCCGCGGCAGGACCAGCGGGTCCAGCGCGCCGTGCAGTTGCAGGGTGGGCGCGGTGACCGGGGCGGCCATCCGGCGGGCGAAGCGCAGCCCGTCGGGCCGCACCTGCGAGCGGCCGGCCCAGCGGAAGTACTCCATCGACCCGTAGGCCGCCTGCGGGATCCGCGCGGCGGAGCGGTAGCGCTCGACCGCCTCGGCGAAGTCGGCGGTGTGCGTCCAGTCCGGCCCGGCCCAGCGGCGCAGGAAGTCGGCGACCGGGTCGTCGTCGGCCCGGGTCAGCCGCCGCTCGGGCAGCCGGGGGACCTGGAAGCCCAGCACGTGGCGCAGCGCCCGCCGTTGGGCGCGGTCGCGCAGCCCCGCGCGCAGCAGCCTCGGGTGGGCCATCGAGACGACGACGAGACGGCGGACGCTGCGCGGGTGCAGCGCGGCCATCGTCCAGGCGACCAGCCCGCCCCAGTCGTGCCCGACGACGACGGCGTCCTGCTCACCGAGGGCGCGTACCAGCGCGGCGACGTCGCTGGCCGCCGTCGGCAGGTCGTAGCCGCGCGGCGGCTTGTCGCTGGCGCCGTAGCCGCGCAGGTCGGGGGCGACGGCGCGGAAGCCCGCCTCGGCGAGGACCGGCAGCTGGGCGCGCCAGGTCCACCAGTACTGCGGGAACCCGTGCAGCAGCAGGACCAGCGGGCCCTCCCCGGCCTCGGCGAGGTGCAGCCGGACGCCGTTGGCCGACGCGTCCCGGTGCAGCCAGGGGCCGGGCAGCAGGACGCTGGTCGCGTCGGGCCGCTCGTCGGCGGGGGCGCCCCCGGGTCGCCCGCTCGCGCCGCTCAGACCAGGTAGGTGTCGGGGGAGCGCCGCTCGACGCGCCCGTTGCTCACCGTCGGCAGGGCGCGGCGGCGGGTGCCGGGAGCCTCGCGGTGCATCACCTCGGGCAGCTCACGCAGCGACTCCATCGTCCGCTCGGGCTTGTCGATCTTCTTGAGGATCCGCTGGCCGACCAGCCCGGCCACGGCCGCGACCAGCAGCAGGCCGACCGTGACGATCAGGTAGGACACCCAACGGGGCAGACCCAGCCAGGTGAACAGCTCGGCGAGCATGATGAACAGGAACAGGCCGGCGAAGGCCAGCAGGACGCCCGCGACGGCGAACAGCCCGACGCTCACGCCGGCCTTCTTCGCCGAACGGCTGACCTCGGCCTTGGCCAGCTCGATCTCCGCGCGGACGAGCGTGGACACGTCGGCCATGGCGCTCTGCACCAGCGACCCCACCGAGGGCTCGGCGCTGACGGCATGCCGCCCGGTGGACTGGGTGGACGACGCGCTGTGGGCCACGGGGGCTCCTCCCTGGTCGGGCTCGTCGGACCGGCCGCCGGAGACGGCCTGACGGTGATCGTCCCTCATGATCGCGTCCGCCGCGCCCCGGCGTCCCTCGCAGGTGCGTCCGGCAGGGGTGGGCCCGGGCATTGGAAGCTCTCCCCACGTCCCGGGCGCCAGGACGTGGGGAGAGCTTCCAATGCCTGGTTCAGTCGTCGGAGCCGCTGGACGCCGGCAGCTTCTCCTTGATCAGGTTCATCACCGACGAGTCGGTCAGCGTGGTGACGTCGCCGAGCTCGCGGTTCTCCGCGACGTCGCGCAGCAGCCGCCGCATGATCTTGCCGGAGCGGGTCTTGGGCAGCTCCTGCACGACCATGATCTGGCGCGGCTTGGCGATCGGGCCGATGTCCTTGGACACGTGCGTGCGCAGCTGCTGCACCAGGTCGTCGCCGGTGGCGCCCTCGCCCTGCTGCTCGGCGCTGCCGCGGAGGATGACGAACGCGACGATGCCCTGCCCGGTGGTCGGGTCGCTGGCGCCGACGACGGCGGCCTCGGCCACCGCCGGGTGGGCGACCAGCGAGGACTCCACCTCGGTGGTGGAGATGCGGTGCCCCGACACGTTCATGACGTCGTCGACCCGGCCGAGCAGCCAGATGTCGCCGTCCTCGTCCTTCTTGGCACCGTCGCCGGCGAAGTAGACCTCCTTGCCGAACCGCGACCAGTAGGTGTCGACGTAGCGGTCGTCGTCGCCCCAGATGGTGCGCAGCATCGACGGCCACGGTGCGGTGAGCACCAGCAGGCCGGTGGAGTCGTCACCGAGCTCGTTGCCCTCGTCGTCGACCACCTTGGCGCTGATGCCGGGGAAGGGGGTCTGCGCCGAGCCCGGCTTGAGCCGCGTGACCCCGGGCAGCGGGGTGATCATGTGGGCGCCGGTCTCGGTCTGCCACCAGGTGTCGACGATCGGGCAGCGGCCCCCGCCGATGTTCTGGTGGTACCAGAGCCACGCCTCGGGGTTGATCGGCTCGCCGACCGAGCCCAGGACCCGCAGCGACGAGAGCTCGAAGCCGGCCGGGATGTCCTCGCCCCACTTCATGAACGTCCGGATCACCGTGGGCGCGGTGTAGAGGATCGTGACGCGGTACTTCTCGATCAGCTCGAACCAGCGGCCGCGGTGCGGCGTCTCCGGCGTCCCCTCGTACATCACCGACGTCGCCCGGTTGGCCAGCGGGCCGTAGACGATGTAGCTGTGGCCGGTGACCCAGCCGACGTCGGCCGCGGTCCAGTAGACGTCGCTGTCGGGCTTGAGGTCGAACGTCGCCCAGTGCGTGTAGGCGACCTGGGTCAGGTAGCCGCCGGAGGTGTGCAGGATCCCTTTCGGCTTCGCCGTCGTCCCCGACGTGTACATGATGTAGAGCGGGTGCTCGGCGTCGAACGCCTCGGGCGTGTGCTGCGGCGACTGCCGGTCGACGACGTCGTGCCACCACAGGTCGCGGCCCTCGGTCCAGTCGACGTCCTGCTCGGTGCGCCGGACGACCAGCACGTTGCGGACGCCCTCGGTGCGGGTCAGGGCGTCGTCGACGGCGGGCTTGAGGGCGCTGGGGGCCCCGCGCCGGTAGCCGCCGTCGGCGGTGACGACGACGACGGCGCCGGCGTCGGTGATCCGGCTGGCCAGGGCGTCGGCGGAGAAGCCGCCGAAGACGACCATGTGCACCGCGCCGATGCGGGCGCAGGCGAGCATCGCGACGATCGTCTCGGGGATCATCGGCATGTAGATGGCGACCCGGTCACCGGCCTGGACGCCGAGCTCGACCAGCGCGTTGGCCGCCCGGCACACGTCCTCGGTGAGCTGGGCGTAGGTGATCGTGCGGGTGTCGCCCGGCTCGCCCTCCCAGTGGTAGGCGACCTGGTCCCCGTGGCCGGCCTCGACGTGCCGGTCGAGGCAGTTGTAGGCGACGTTGAGCTTCCCGCCGACGAACCACTTCGCGAAGGGCGGGTTGCTCCAGTCCAGCACCTGGTCCCAGTCCTGCGACCAGCTCAGCCGGCGGGCGGCCTCCTCCCAGAACGCCAGCCGGTCGCGCTTGGCCTCGGCGTAGACGTCCGGGCCGACGTTCGCCTCGGCAGCCAGTGCCTCCGGCGCGGGGAAGCGGCGGCCCTCCGGCCCGGTCGACTCGCTCACGTGGGGCTCCCTCCGTGTCAGGTGTCGCGCGCCGCCGGCGGGCGGCGT
This sequence comes from Geodermatophilus sp. SYSU D00700, assembly GCF_054050255.1. Lineage (NCBI taxonomy): Bacteria > Bacillati > Actinomycetota > Actinomycetes > Geodermatophilales > Geodermatophilaceae > Geodermatophilus > Geodermatophilus sp. SYSU D00700. The sequence goes on from NZ_JBJGZA010000017.1 coordinate 26,719, forward strand.
GTCCCAGCACACACCGTAGGGCCCGGAGGACGCCGGGGCAGGGCCCGTCGCGACCACCCCGCGGTGGCCTGCCGGAGACTGGCCCGGTGGACGGCGGACCGCAGGGGGCCGTGGCGGCCCGGGTGCCCGGGGCCGCCGCGCTCGGTCTGCTCGCCCCGCCCGCGGCCCGGCCGCTGCCGGCGGTGCTCCTGGCCGACGCCGGCTGGACGGCGGAGCGGGTCGGTGCGCTGGGCCGCCGGTACCGCAGCGGCGACCGCCGGGCGCTGGCCACGGTGTGGTGGTACTCGGCGTCGGCGGTGCTGGTGACCCCCGTGGCGGCGGGGCTGGCCACCGGGCGCCCGCTGTCGGCGCGGCTGGCCGACACCACGCTGTACGAGGTCGGCGGCACGCTGCTGGCCGGGGTGTCCGCGGCGCCGGCCGGGCCGGACCCGGCGGGGGACCTGCGGGAGTCGCTCGCCGCGGCCGTCGCCGCCGTCGCCGCGGCGGGCGGGGTGCGCGAGCGCCCGCTGTGGGCGGTGGCCACCGACGCGCTGGCCGGCCGGCTGCTGGCGCTGGGCCGGGCCCTGGGCGACGTCGCGGCGGTGACCGCGCTGGCCGCGCCGGTGGCCGCCGCGGTCGGCCCACCGCTGCCGGCGCCGCGCTACACCGACGTCGGCGGGACCCGGTTCGTCCGCCGGGTCTCCTGCTGCCTGCTCCTGCGGCTGCCCGGGCAGCCGACGTGCACCGCCTGCCCGGGCCGCCCGCCGGAGCACCGGCGGGTGCTGCTCGAGGCCGCCGCGGGTCTGTGGTGAGGCGAGCTCACCGGGCCAGCGCGCGGGCGATCGCCGCCCGGAGGTCGTCGATGCCCTCACCGGTCACCGCGGAGACCGGCACCGCGTCCGGGTACGCCGCCCGGAGCCCGGCGAGCCACCCGTCCGGCGCAACGTCGACCTTGTTGAGGGCCAGCAGCTCCGGGTGGTCGCGCGCGCCGATCTCGTAGAGGACGCCGCGCACCGCCGTCACCTGCGCCATGGCGTCGGGCGCGGAGGCGTCGACGACGTGCAGGACCAGGTCGGCCTCGACCACCTCCTCCAGCGTGCCGCGGAAGGCGTCGACCAGCTGGTGGGGGAGGTGGCGGACGAAGCCCACCGTGTCGGTGAGCGTGTAGTGCCGGCCGTCCGGGGTGCGGCCCTGGCGGACCGTGGGGTCCAGGGTGGCGAACAGCGCGTCCTGCACCAGCACGTCGGCGCCGGTCAGCCGGTTGAGCAGGGCGGACTTCCCGGCGTTGGTGTAGCCGGTGAGGGCCACCGCGGGGACCCGGTTGGACCGGCGGCGGCTGCGGGTGCGCTGCCGGCGGGCGGCGGTCTGCTGCACCTGTCGCCGCAGCAGGGTGATCCGGCGGCGCAGGTGGCGACGCTCGCTCTCCAGGCGCTGCTCGCCCGGTCCGCGGACGCCGGTCCCCGCGCCGCCGGCGGTGCGCCCGCCGCCGATCCGCGAGAGCGCCGTGCCCTGCCCGCGCAGCCGCGGCAGCTGGTAGGCCAGCTGGGCCAGCTCCACCTGCGCCCGGCCCTCGCTGCTGCGTGCGTGCTGGGCGAAGACGTCGAGGATGAGCGCGGTCCGGTCGACGACCCGGGCGCCGACCCGGTCCTCCAGGTTGCGCACCTGTCCCGGCGAGAGGTCGCCGTCGGCGATGACCAGCCCGGCCCCCTTCTCCGCCACCAGCTCCGACAGCTCGGCGACCTTGCCCGAGCCGAGGTAGGTGGCCGGGTCGGGGTGCTGGCGCGGCTGCACCATGCGGCCCACCACGGCCACGCCGTCGGTGTCGGCCAGCCGCTCCAGCTCGTCCAGCGGGTCGACGGCGTGCCCGTCCCCCTCACCGTCCCCACGGGCGTCGTCGGGCCGGAGCCCCAGCAGCACCGCGCGGGGCGGCTCCGCGCCGTCCCCGGCCGCCGTCCCCTCCTGTCGTGCTCCGAGCAGCCACGTGCCTGGCATCCCGGCCTCCCCGGCCGCCGTGGCCGGGGAGGAGGGCCGTGCTGGCCCGGTCGTCCCGGCTCCGCCAGCCTCGCCGGTCGGCTCCCGTCCCGCCACCGGGACGGAGGAGCAGCGGGTCGCCGGACCGGTACCGGGTGTGACGCCGGTGGCCGCGGCCGGGGGTCAGGGGAGGCAGCCGCGCACGGACTGGTCCTCCCGGTCGGCCAGGGTCCGGTCACCGGCCTGGACGAGCAGTCCGGTCGCCGAGATCGTGAACGGGGTCCCCTGCTCCGACCGGCCGACCGCGAGGAACCTGCTGGTGATCGTCACGACGCCCTCGCGCGGGCGCACGGCCCACCGGTCGGTGTACCGGGTGGTGTACGTGTGCGCGCCGGAGCGGACCACCAGGGTCCCCCGCGTCTCGGAGCGTGCGTCGAGCACGCTGGCATCGACCTCGGGGCTCTCGGTCAGGGCGACCACCTGCGCGTCGGTCAGGCCGGCGACCGTCGACCGCAGTCGGATCGTCTGCGTGCCGGTGAAGTGGGCGGTCTCCTGCGGGGTGCACACCCCGGTGTCCCCGTCCGCGCCGGTGGCCTGGTGGGTCTCCTGGACGGGGACCGTCACGACGTAGTGGGTGGACGGCGGCCCGGCCCAGGCGGCGGAGGGGAGCGCCACCCCGGCCGCGGCGAGCGCGGCGACCAGCGCGGGCCGCCGTCGGCGGCGGGGGCGCACCCGGGGAGGGGAGTGCTCGGCACCGGTCCGGTCGGGAGCTGCCGGTCCACGGCGCCGCGGCTGCGAGCGGGTGTCCATGAGGACCTCCAGGTGTGGGTCGGTGGACGGTCCGAGCCTCTCGGGCGGCGGTGGGCCGGCACATCGGGCGGCAGGTGGGTCCGCCTCCGCCTGCCGGTGGACCCGGATCGCTCCGCGGACGGACCAGCCGGGGGGCGCGGGCGGCTACCGTTCCCCCGTGACCCGGCAACGGGTGCTGGACCGCCGGCGGGCGGGGACGGGACTGCCCGGGACGTCCCTCGGGGAGTGGCTCCCCGCCGTGGCGATGGCCGGGCTGTGCGTCGCCGAGGCACTCCTGGGGTCGGCGTCCCGTCACCCGGCCGCGGACGCGGTCGCCGGGGCGTCCGCGGCGCTCGTGCTGGCGGCGCGCCGCCGGGCGCCGGTCACCGTCCTGCTCGTCGCCTGCGCCGTGCTCCTCCTGCCGGCCGCGCTCGACGGCGCCTCCCAGTCAGGGGCCCAGGCGGCGGTGATCGCCGCCGGGGTCTACGCCTGCGGCCGCCACGGGCACCGGCCCGGGGCCCTGGTCGGCGTACCCGTCGGGTCGGCGGCGGTGCTGCTGCACCTGGCCTGGGACCCGCTCGGCAGCGTGGCCTCCTCCTGGGTCTGGGCGCTCCACCCCGTCTGGATCTACGCCGCGGGGGCGTGGGTGCGCCAGCAGGCCGGTGCGGTCGAGCGGACGCGGGCGGAGGTCGAGGCCCGGGCGGCGGCGGCCGCTGCCGAGCACCGCGTGCGCCTCGCGCGCGAGGTGCACGACGTGCTCGCCCACGACCTGGTCGTGATGCTCGTGCAGGCCGGGGTCGCCGACGAGCTGCTCGAGTCCGACCCGGACCGCGCCCACCGGGCGCTCGCCCACGTCCAGGACACCGGCCGCTCGGCCATGCAGGACGTCCGCGGGGTGCTGGAGGCCCTGCGCGGGCCGGTGGACCCGCGCGGCGAGGGCCCCTCCGGGTCGGCCGTCGAGCAGATCGGGACCGTCGTGGCCGCCGTCCGCGCGGCCGGCGTGCCGGTCTCCCTCGTCGTGACCGGTGCGGCGGACGGGCTGGACCCGGGGACCGGAGCGGTCGCCGTCCGGGTGGTCCAGGAGGCGCTGACCAACGTGCTGCGGCACGCCGGGCGGCCGACGACCGAGGTCCGGCTGACGGTGGCCGACGGCCGGCTCGCCGTGCAGGTGCACAACGAGCCCGGCGCCCCGCCCGTGCGGCACCGCCCCGGTGGCCGCGGGCACGGCCTGCGCGGGATGCGGGAGCGGGTCACGGCCGCCGGCGGCACCGTCGCCGCGGGGCCGGACGCCGCAGGCGGTTTCACCGTGGCGGCGGAGCTCCCGCTGCCCGCCAGGGCGGGCGGTGCCGGGTGATCCGCGTCCTGGTCGCCGACGACCAGGAGCTGGTGCGCGAGGGGCTGGCCCTCATCCTCGGCGCCCAGCCCGACGTCGACGTCGTCGGGACCGCCTCCGACGGCGTCGAGGCGGTCGCCCTGGCCCGGCAGCTCGCGCCCGACGTCGTCCTGATGGACGTGCGGATGCCGCGGCTCGACGGCATCCAGGCCACCCGGCGGATCCAGGCCGCGGCGCCGGGGTGCCGCGTCCTCGTGCTGACCACCTACGACCTCGACGAGCACGTCCTCGACGCGCTCGCGTCCGGTGCGAGCGGCTACCTGCTCAAGGACACGCCGCGCCCCTCGCTGCTGGCCGCGGTCCGCGCCGTCGCGGAGGGGGACGTCCTCCTCGACCCCGGGGTCACCCGCCGCCTGGTCGACCGCCACCTGCGCGGACCGGCCACCCCGGCCGCGCGGCGGCTCCTGGGCCGGCTCACCCCGCGGGAGGGGGAGGTGCTGGGCGTGGTCGCCCGGGGAGCCACCAACGCCGAGATCGCCGTCGAGCTCGGGATCGGCGAGGCGACGGTCAAGACCCACGTGGCGAGGCTGCTCGAGAAGCTCGGTGCACGCGACCGGATCCGGCTGGTCGTCCTCGCCCACGAGGCCGGCCTCGTCGGCCCCCCGGCCCGGCCGGGGTGAGGCAGGCGTCAGGGCAGGAACAGCAGCGAGTCGCCGAACTCGTGCCACAGGTACCCGCCGTCGACCGCGGCCCGGTAGGCGCGGGCCACGAGATCGGCCCCGGCGACCGCCTCGAGCAGCAGCACGTGGCTGGCCTCGGGGGCGTGCAGGCCGGTGACCAGCCCGGTCACGGTCCGGGCCGGGCGGTCGGGACCCAGCACGAGGTCGGTCCAGCCCTCGCCGGGCCGGGTGACGCCGTCCTCGCCGGTCACCGTCTCCAGGGCCCGGGTGACCGTGGTGCCGACGGCGACCACCCGCCGCCCGGCCGCCCGGGTCGCGGTGACCAGCCGGGCGGTGACCTCGGGGACGCGGTAGCGCTCGGGCGCCGGCGGCTCGTGCACCTCGGGGCTGGAGACGCCCGCGTGCAGCACCAGCGGGACGACCGGGACGCCGCGGGCCAGGAGCCGCACGAGCAGCCGGTCGGTGAACGGCCGCCCGGCGCTGGCGTTCTCCGCGCTGCCGGGTTCGGTCGCGTAGACGTTGCGGACGTCGGCCAGCGACACCGGCGCCTGGAGGTACCCGTAGTGCACCGGCCGGCCGTACCGGGCGAGGAAGGCCGGCACCGACACCGCCGGGCCGGCGTGCGCCCGCCACAGCCGCCCGGGCGCCGCCGGGTCGGGGAAGCCGTCGCGCAGGACCAGGCGCACCCCGCCGGGCAGGTCGAGCGCGGTGCCGGGTTCGAGGCCGGTCTCGGGGCCGTCGTCGGTGGGGCGGCGCACCTCCACCACCCACGAGCCGTCGTCGAGCGTCGTCGAGACGTGGACCGGGGTGGTCGTGCCGTCGGCGCGCCGCGCAGGGAGGCGGGCGGGCAGCGTCGCGGAGGTGTTGACCACCAGCAGGTCGCCGGGCTCGAGCAGCTCGGGCAGGTCGGAGAAGCGGGCGGAGGTGGTGCGGCCCGGGCCGACGGCCAGGAGCCGGACGCCGTCGCGGGTCAGGCCCCGGCGCTCCGGCGGGACGGTGGCCAGTGCCCCCATCGGCAGGGCAGGGGCGGTCACCGGCGCACCGCCGCGGCGACGTCGGCCACGCGGACGCGCGGGCCGGCGACGTCGCCGTCGAGCACGCGCAGCAGCGCGGGCGCGACGTCCTCCGGTGCGGCGAGGTCGGCCGGGTCGGCGCCGGGGTCGGCGGCCGCGTGCATGTCGGTGGCCATGTCGCCGGGGTCGACGGCGAGGACGCGCAGCCGCGGGTGCTCGACGGCGAGGACGGCGGTCAGCAGGTCCAGCGCCGCCTTGCTCGCGCCGTAGCCGCCCCAGCCCTCGTAGGCCTCGACGGCGGCGTCGCTGGTGACCGTGACGACGGTGCCGCCGGCCCGCTCGAGCGCGGGCAGCACCGCCTGGACCAGCGCCAGCGGGGCCACGGTGTTGACCCGCAGCAGGTCCTCGAGGTCGCCGGGCGCGAGGTCGGCCAGCCGGGGCAGCGGCGCCGGCCCGAGCGCGGAGGCGTTGGCCACGAGCAGGTCCAGGGAGTCGCCGGCCGCGGCGGCCAGCGCGGCGCGGTGGACCGGGTCGGCGACGTCGCCGGGCAGGGCGGTGACCAGGTCGGGGCGGGGGAGGGTCGCGACGGCGGCGGCGAGCCGGGTGGCGTCGCGGGCGTCGACGACGAGCCGCCAGCCGCGGCGGGCCAGCTCGGTGGCGAGGGCGAGACCGAGGCCGCGGGAGGCGCCGGTGACGAGGACGGTGGGTGTCATGGCGCTACGCTGCGACCTGAAGTCGAGTTGAGGTCAAGGGGGCTGCCCGTGGAGCTGCTCGCGATCGGGGAGGTGGCGGCCCGCTCGGGGCTGGCGCCGTCGGCCCTGCGGTTCTACGAGGCCGAGGGGCTGGTGTCGGCCGAGCGCACGCCGGGTGGCGCCCGCCGCTACCCGCGCTCGGTGCTCCGGCGGCTGGCCTTCGTGCGCGCGGCGCAGAACGTCGGCCTGTCGCTGCCGGAGATCCGCGAGGCGCTGGCCTCGCTGCCCGAGGGGCGCACGCCCTCGGCCCGCGACTGGGAGCGGCTCTCCCGCTCGTGGCGGGACCGGCTCGACGAGCAGATCGCCGCCCTCGTGCAGCTGCGCGACGGGCTGTCGTCCTGCATCGGCTGCGGCTGCCTGTCGCTGACCTCGTGCGGCCTGTCCAACCCCGGCGACGTCGCCGGCGCGGAGGGTCCCGGAGCCCGCCGGCTGTCCCCGGTGCTGCGCCGGCTGCCCCCGGGTGGCCGGGCCGGGGTCTCCGCCGCACCTCGCGCCCCCGCGCCGGGGAGGCGATGATCCGGACGGGACCGCACCCGGGGAGGAGAGCCGGATGACCGTCATGCCCGCCGCCTTCATCGGCCACGGCAACCCGATGAACGCCCTCGAGCGCAACCGCTACACCGAGGCGTGGCGGGCGTTCGGCCGCGCCGTGCCCCGACCGCGGGCCGTCCTCGTCGTCTCGGCGCACTGGTACGTGCACGCCACCGCGGTGACCGCGATGCCCCGGCCGCGCACCATCCACGACTTCTTCGGCTTCCCGCCCGAGCTGTTCGACGTGGAGTACGCCGCCCCCGGGCTGCCGGAGCTGGCCGAGCAGGTGGCCGACGTCGTCTCCCCGACCTGGGTCGGCGCCGACCTCGACAGCTGGGGCATCGACCACGGTGCCTGGTCGGTGCTGCTGCACGCCTTCCCCGACGCCGACGTGCCGGTGGCGCAGCTGTCGATCAACGCGCTCAAGAGCGCCGACTACCACCTGCAGATGGGCGCGGCGCTGGCCCCGCTGCGCGAGGACGGCGTCCTGGTGGTCGGCAGCGGCAACGTGGTGCACAACCTGGGCGGGGTCAGCCGGGCGATGCCCGACGCCGGGTTCGACTGGGCACAGCGGTTCGACGAGGCCGCCCGCGACGTCATGCTCAGCGACCCGGCCGCGATCGCCCGCCTCGACGGGCACCGCGACTTCGACCTCGCCGTCCCCACGCCCGACCACTTCCTGCCGCTGCTCTACATCGCCGGGATGGCCGGCGCGACGGGGACGACGGCGGAGGTGCTGGTCGACGGGTACGCCTACGGCTCGCTGTCGATGACCAGCTACACCGTCGGCATGCCGCCGCCCGCGGCCGACGGCAACGGGTTCGCCGCGCCGCTGCCCGAGGGCCCGCCTCCGGACGGCGCCAACATCTAGGAGGACCACCCTTCCCCCCACGCCTCGCATGCTCGGCGCGGGTCCCTGAACGGTGGCCGTTCCAGTCCGTCACGAGGCTCAGGGCGGGTCCCTGGAAGGGGGCCGTTCCACCACCTCACCCGGTGGCGGCGGGGGGATCGCCCGGTGCCGGGCGGGCGGCGTCGCTGATCCGCGGGAAGGGCCGCGTCGAGAACACCACCTCGACCGGCACCTGGAAGAACTCCGCGATCCGCAGCGCCAGGTGCAGGCTGGGGTTGTACTCGCCGCGCTCGAGGTAGCCGACCGTCTGGTAGTGCACCCCCAGGGCGTCGGCCAGCTCCCGCCGGGTCACGCCCTGCTCCGCGCGCAGCAGCGCGATCCGGTTGTAGACGGCGTCGCGGTCGCCGCTCACCGCACCCACTGGGCCGCGGACTCCCGGGCCGCCGCCACCGACGAGCCGGACTGCCGGCGGGCCATCCGCCGCAGCACCCGCGGCGTGACCAGCAGGCCGGCCACCGCCCACGCCGCCAGGACGAGCACGGTCGTGCCCGTGCGCCACGAGTCGCCGAGCTCCACGGCGGCCGCGGCGTCGGGGAGGAACGCCGAGCGCATGCCCAGGCCGATCCAGTAGGTCGGGAAGACCTGCGCGACGGCCTGCACCCAGCCCCACAGCGCCTGGACGGGGAAGAAGATCCCGGAGATCGCGGTGACCACGAAGACCGGCAGCATCCCCCAGGTGCTCACCTTCTGCGTGCTCGGGACCACCGAGCCCAGCACCATGCCCAGCGGCAGGGTGGCCAGCAGCCCGAGCACGACCACCCAGGCGACGGTCAGCCAGCCCGCCGCGCCGCGCTCCACCACCCCGTCGAAGAGCAGGAAGCTCGGCACCAGGATGACCAGCAGCATGGGCAGCAGCCCCAGCGAGTGGTACACCACCTGGCCGGTGACGTAGCCCTGCATGCCGTGCGGCACCGCCTTGTGCCGCAGCAGGGTGCCGTCCTCCCGCTCCATCGCCAGGGAGAACGCCGGGCCGATGACCACGCCGAAGGCCAGCAGCGCCGCGAGGATGCTCGGCAGGCTGTACGCGACCAGCGAGACGTCGGTGCCCTCGAGCTGCTCGTCGCGGTTGAACCACAGGTAGAGCAGCGTGCTGACGCCCACGAACAGGTAGAAGCCCTGGTCCTGCGGACTGCGGAGGCTGAGCAGGAACTCCGTCCAGCCGCGCCGGACGCCGAGGGTGAGTGCGTTGCGGGTGGCGTTCACCGGGTCACCTCCGCGAGGACCGGCGCGGACCGGGCGCCGGCCTCGAACCGCTGCACCATGGCCAGGTAGGTGTCCTCGAGGCTGGCGTGGCGGACCTCGAGGTCGGTCAGCGCGTCGCCGTGCTGGTCGAACAGCCCGCGGACGAACGCGACGACGTCGTCGGTGCCGTGCACGAACCGCTCCGCGCCGCACGCCCAGCGCACCTCCGAGGTGCCGGCCACCTGCCGGGTCAGCGCGTCGGGACTGCCGTCGGCGACGATGCGGCCGTCGGCCAGGACCAGGATGCGGTCGGCCAGCCGCTCGGCCTCGGCCAGGTCGTGGGTGGTGAGCAGGATGCTGGTGCCCTCCAGGTCCGAGAGCCGGTGCACCAGGTCGTGGAAGTCCCGGCGGGCCTGCGGGTCGAAGCCGGCCGTCGGCTCGTCGAGGAAGAGCAGCTCCGGGCGGCCGACGATGCCGACGGCCACGTCCAGACGGCGCCGCTGGCCACCGGAGAGGGTGCCGATCCTGCGGTCGGCGAGCTCGGCCATCCCGACGACGTCGAGCAGCCGGCCGACGTCGTAGGGGCGCGGCCGCTCGGGGGTGCCGTACGGGGCGTAGTAGCCGCCGAGCTGCTCGAGCAGCCGGCGCGGGGTCCAGCGGGCGTGGTCGCGCCACGACTGCAGCACCACGCCCACGCGGGCCCGCCAGGCGTCCCCGGCCCGCGCCGGGTCCGCGCCGAGCACCTCCACCTCGCCGCCGGAGGGCACCCGGAAGCCCTCGAGCACCTCGATCGTGGTCGTCTTGCCGGCCCCGTTGGGGCCCAGCAGGCAGACCACCTCACCGGCGTGGACGTCGAGGTCCACCCCCGTGAGCACCTCGGTGCTGCCGTAGCTCATCCGCAGGTCCCGCACCCGGACGACGGGGTGCTCGGATCCGTGCTGGCTCATCGCCGCTCCCTCGGACATCGGGGTGCGGCTGATAGTAGAAGTGCTACATCCGGAGCACAACTACTCCGGCGGAGCTGTCAGCGGGGCCGGTCCAGCGCGGGCGCCAGGCCGACGACCTCACCGACGACCCACACCGCGGGCGGCCGGATCCCCTCGTCGGCGAGGGTCCGCGCCAGGTCGGCCAGCGTCGTGCGGACGACGCGCTGGGTCGGGGTGGAGCCGTCCGCGACGACGGCGACCGGGGTCCCCGGCGACCGGCCGTGCTCGACCAGCGCCGCCGCGATCGGCCCCGCGGTGTCGACGCCCATGAGGACGACGACCGTGCCGCGCAGTCGGCCCAGCGCCGGCCAGTCGACCAGCGACTGCGGGTGCCCGGGCGGCACGTGCCCGGAGACGACGACGAACTCGTGGGTCAGCCCGCGGTGGGTGACCGGGATGCCGGCCAGGCCGGGGACGCCGATCGCGCTGGTCACCCCGGGGACGACCTCGACCGGCACGCCCGCGGCCACGCACGCCTCGAGCTCCTCCATGCCGCGGCCGAACACGAACGGGTCGCCGCCCTTGAGCCGCACCACACGCCGGCCGGCCAGCGCGTGCTCGACGAGCAGCGCGTTGATCTGCTCCTGCGCCATCGACCGCCCGCGCGGCAGCTTCGAGGCGTCGATGACCTCGACCTCCGGCGGCAGCGAGGCCAGCAGCGACTGCGGCGCGAGGTGGTCGGCCACCACGACGTCGGCCTGCGCGACCGCCTGCTGCCCCCGGACGGTGATCAGCCCCGGGTCGCCGGGGCCGCCGCCGACCAGCACGACGCTGCCGGTGCGGGCGCCCTCGGGGGCGCGGGCCGCGCGGTCGCGGATGCTGCCGTCGGTGAGCCCGGCGACGACGGCGTCGCGGACGCCGACCGCCCGCTGCGGGTCACCGCCGCCGTGCACGCCGACCACCAGGTCGCCCTGGCGGCCCACCGCGGGCGTCCAGACGCTGGAGGCGGAGCGGTCGTCGGCGCGGGCGCAGAACACCCGCAGCCGCTCGGCCTCCTCGGCCACCGCGGCGTTGACGGCGGGGTCGTCGGTGGCGGCCACCGCGTACCAGGCGCCGTCGAGGTCGCCGGGCCGGTACCGGCGGCGCACCCACGACAGCGAGCCGGGCTCGACGAGCGCCTCGAGCGCGGGGGTGACCTCGGGGCTGACCACGGTCACCCGCGCCCGGGCCTCGAGCAGCCCGGCCACCCGGCGGTGGGCGACCGAGCCGCCGCCGACCACGACGACGCGGCGGTCGAGCAGCCGCAGGCCGACGGGGTAGACGACACCGCTCGCCGGGTCGACAGGGGTGGCGTTCACGAGGTCTCTCTCACAGGCCCGCTCCGCGGGGCGCGGACGGGATGGGGCGGGTGGTCAGCGGTGCTCCTCCGGGACGGCGGTCGTTCCCGTCGAGGATCCCAGCGAGGTCGGTGGCGAACGCACGCGAGGTCGCCGGGTCCCGCACGGCGACCCGGAGGTGGTCGGTCGACAGGCCGGGGAAGGTGTCCCCGCGGCGCACCGCCCAGCCCCGCCCGCGCAGCGCGGCGCGCACCCGCTCGCCACCGGGGACGCGCAGCAGCACGAACGACGACCGCGGCTCGCCGACGACGACGCCGGGCGGCAGCGCGGTGAGCAGGGCGGCGCGGTGCGCGGCCAGCTCGTGCGCCGCCGTTTCGGCCTCCGCGCGGGCCCGCGGGGTGGTGCAGGCGACGAGGGCGGCCAGCGCCGGGGTCGACAGCGGCCAGTGCGGCTGGGCGGCGGCCATCGCGGCGACCACGTCCGCCGGCCCGAGGGCGTAGCCCACGCGCAGGCCGGCCAGGCCCCAGGTCTTGGTCAGGCTGCGGACGACGACCAGGCCGGGCAGGTCGGCGCGGGCGGCCAGCGACCCCGGCTCGCCCGGCACGGTGTCGGCGAAGGCCTCGTCGACCAGCAGCACCCGGCCGGGGCGGGCCAGCGCGGCGACGTCGCCGGCCGCGTGCAGCACCGACGTGGGGTTGGTGGGGTTGCCCAGGACGACGAGGTCGGCGTCCTCCGGGACCGCCCGCAGCCGGTACCCGGGCGGCTCGAGCAGCAGCCGCTCGACCGGGTGCCCGGCCGCCCGCAGCGCCGCCTCCGGCTCGGTGAAGGAGGGGTGCACCACGACCGCCCGCCGCGGCCGCAGCGCCCGCGCGAGCAGCACGAAGGCCTCGGCGGCCCCGGAGGTGGGCAGCACCTCGGCCGGGTCGCGGCCGTGCGCGGCGGCCACCGCGGCGCGGGCCGGGCGGAGGTCGGGATAGCCGGCGACGTCGTCGAGGGCCGCGGACAGCACCCGCCGCAGCCACGGCGGCGGGGTGCCGGCGCGGACGTTGACGGCGAGGTCGACCAGGCCCGGCGCGAGGTCGAGGTCGCCGTGGTGGTCCAGGTCGACGTCGTCGTCGATGTCCCGGGTCACGCCGCCACCGCGACCGTCACCCGGCCGTGCACGGTCCTCGCCACCACCAGCCGCGTGCCACCGAGCAGCGCCGCGGCCTCGGCCACCGACGGCGTGCCCACCGCCGCGGCCACCCGGGCCGACGGCGAGGGCACCGCGACGCCGGCCAGGAGCGCGGCGGGGTGCCCGGTCAGCGGCCAGCGGCGGGCGGCCGCCGCCCCGGCCAGCCCCGGCTCGGCGGCCCGGGCGTCGAGGGTGGCCAGGCGCGCCACCCGGGCGCCGGCGGGCAGCACCGCGTCGACGGCGGCCAGCACCTCCTCCGCCGACACCCCGGAGACCGCGCCGACGCCGACGGTCACGTCCACGGCGCGACGCCGGGGCGGTCGGGGAGCGCGGCCAGCAGCTCGATGGCGTCGCGGGGCAGCGGGCCGTCGTCGGGGAGCAGCCCGAGCCCGCGCAGCCGGGCGCCGACGGTGAGCGCCCAGGGCCGGTGGAGCCGGGCGCGGGCGAGCAGGTCGTCGTCAGCGAGGAGGTCGGCGGGGGCACCCTGGACCACCCGCCGGTCGACGACGACGGCGACCTCGTCGGCCCAGCGCAGCGCGAGGTCGACGTCGTGGGTGCTCATGACGACCGTCGAGCCCGACGCCTGCAGGCGCTCGAGTGCGGCCATGGCCTCGGCGACGGCGGACGGGTCGAGGCCGGCGGTGGGCTCGTCGAGGAGCAGCACGCACGGGCGCATCGCGACCGCGCCGGCGATCGCCACGCGCTTGCGCTCGCCGTAGGAGAGCTGGTGGGTCGGCCGCGCGGCCAGCGCGTCGACGGCGAGCAGCGCGAGCGCCTCGGCGGCCCGCTCGCGCACCGCGTCCTCGGGCAGGCCCAGGTTGAGCGGGCCGAAGGAGACGTCCTGGGCCACCGAGGCGCTGAACAGCTGGTCGTCGGGGTCCTGCAGCACGAGCTGGACCTCCTGCCGGTGCGCCCGCAGGCCGCCGCGGCTGTGCCGCAGCAGCTGCCCGTCGACGGCGACCGCGCCGGCGTCGGGCCGCAGCGCGCCGGACAGGCAGCGCAGCAGCGTGGTCTTGCCCGAGCCGTTGGCGCCCAGCAGCGCGAGCCGGCGCCCGGCGGGGACGGTGAGCGACGCGCCGTCCAGGACCCGGGAGCCGCGCCCGTAGCCGACGACCAGGCGCTCGGCGGTCAGCGTGCGGTGGCTCATGCCAGCCCGCCCACGGCCACCAGCGCGGCCAGGCCGGCCGCGGTCGCGGCGAGGAACGCCGGCGAGGACGGCCGCGACTCGGGCAGCACCTGCAGCCCGGTCTCCATGCCGCGGCCGGCCAGGCCCTCCTGCATCCGGCGGGCGCGCTCCCAGGAGCGGGTCAGCACCGCGGCGGCCAGCACCCCCGAGGACCGGTAGGAGCGGCGCAGCGACGAGTGGCCCATCCGCGCGGTCTGCGCCTCCCGGATGGTGCGCAGGCTCTCCAGCAGCACGAACAGCATCCGGTAGGTCACCCCGGCCACCTCGAGGACGGCGGCCGGCACCCGCAGCCGGCGCAGCGCGGGCAGCAGGTCGCTCACCGGCGTGGTGGTGGCCAGCAGCAGCACCGCGGCACCGCCGGCCACCGAGTGCCCGACCAGCTCCCCGGCCCGGGCGGCGGCTCCGGGCGCCCAGCCGAGCCCGCCGCCGTCGACCGAGACGACGGCGGTCAGCGCGCCGACGGCGACGAAGGCCGACGGCCAGCGCACCGCGCGGCCGAACGTGCGGGCCGGCACCCGGGCCGGGCCGAGGGCGAGGACGACGGCGGTGAGACCGACCAGCACCGATCCCGGCCAGGCCGGCAGCACCAGCGCGCACACGACCAGGCCGACGCAGAGCAGCAGCTTGTCCAGCGGCGAGCGGGTGCGCCAGGCGCTGGCCCAGGCGGCGTCGTCGACCGCCAGGCCGGTCACGGCTGCTCGGGAGGCGAGGTCGTCTCCCGTGCGGCGCGGCGGCCGCGCAGCCGGCCGAGCACGTACCCGAGCACGCCGCCGCCCAGCGCCGCCTGCAGCGCGAACAGCCCGGACTCGACCTCACCCGACGACGGGGAGAAGACCGACTCGAACCACGGTTCGTAGCCCGACTCCTCGATCGCCGCGGTGGCCCGGCCGTCGGTGCCGGCGTAGTCGGAGGCCCCGCCGTCGAGCAGCAGCGGCAGCGCGAACAGCGCGACCACCGCGAGCACCAGCAGCGCGGTGACCAGCCGACGGCGGGTCACCGGGCCTCCTCCACCGTCTCCTCCGCAGCCGCCGGGCGCAGCAGGCCGAGGCGCTCCAGCTCCGGCCGGGCGTTGACGGTGAGCACCCGGAACAGCAGCACGCCGAGCAGGCCCTCGCCGACCGCCAGCGGGACCTGGGTGAGCGCGAAGACGCCGAGGAACTTGACCAGCGCGCCGGCGAACCCGGTGGCCGCGTCGGGGAAGGCCAGCGCCAGCTGCAGCGACGTCGTGACGTAGGTGGCCAGGTCGGCGAGGGCGACGCCGGCGAACACCGCGGGCAGCAGGCCGCTGCCGGCGGCGCGGGCCAGCCGGTAGGCGCCGTAGCCGGCCCACGGACCCACGACGGCGAAGGCGACGGCGTTGGCGCCCAGCGTGGTCAGCCCGCCGTGCGCCAGCAGCAGCGCCTGGAACAGCAGGACGACGGTGCCCAGCAGCGCCATCACCGGTGGCCGGAACAGGATCGCGCCGGGACCGGTGCCCGTCGGGTGGCTGGAGCTGCCGGTGACCGAGGGCAGCTTGATCGCGCTGAGCACGAAGGTGAACGCGCCGGCCGCGCCGAGCAGCAGGGTGGACTCGGGGTGCTCGCGCACCTCCCGCACCACCGCCCGGGCGCCGTGCACGACGAAGGGGGCGGCGGCGAGCGTCCAGCCGATCGCGTGCGGAGCCGGGAGGAACCCCTCAGCGATGTGCATGCCGTGCCTCCTCGGGACGGGCCGCCGCGCAGGAGGCGACCAGGCGCTGGGCCAGCGCGGGGCTGCCGGCCCAGTTCAGGTGCAGGTAGGAGGCGTGCACGCCCCGGGAGACGAACCCCTCCGGCTCGCCTCCCGCCCAGCGCCAGGCCGGTGCGGCCCCGGCGGCCGGGGTGGCGACGGTGCGGTGGAACTCGTGGCCGCGCACCCGCGTGCCGGCCGGCGCGAGGACGGAGTCGCTCAGTGCGACGGCCTCGCGGTAGCCGAGGGTCAGCCGCGGGGACATGACCGCGTCGGTGGGCAGGACCCCGCACATCGGGACGCCGTCCAGGGTGCGGGCCAGGTACAGCAGGCCCGCGCACTCGGCGGCGACCGGGCCGCCCCGGGCGGCGAGCGCGGCGATGTCCGCGCGCAGCGTCCCGTTGGCCGAGAGGTCCGCGGCGTGCACCTCGGGGAACCCGCCGCCGACCACCAGGCCGGCGGTGCCCTCGGGCAGCGCCTCGTCGCGCAGCGGGTCGACCGGCACCACCTCGGCGCCGGCGGCCTCGAGCAGCTCGGCGTTCTCCGCGTAGCCGAAGGTGAAGGCGGCGCCGCCGGCCACGGCGATCCGCGGCCGGCCCGCCACCGGGGACACCTCGGCCGCGGGGTCCCACGGGACGGCGTCCAGGGCGGGGGCGGTGCGGGCCAGCCGGAGGACGGCGTCCAGGTCGACCGCGCCGGCCACCACCTCGCCGAGCCGGCCGACGGTCGCCAGCGCCTCGGCCGACCGCTCCGCGGCGGGCACCAGTCCGAGGTGGCGCGACGGCGTGCCGAGCTCGGCCAGCCGCCGGATCGCCCCGAGCACGGGCACGCCGGAGCCGCCGAGCGCGTCGCGGAGGATCTCCTCGTGCCGGTCGCTGCCGACCCGGTTGAGCACCACGCCGCCGAGCCGCACCGTCGGGTCGTAGGTGGCGAAGCCGTGCACGAGCGCGGCGACGCTCTGCGCCTGCGCCGAGGCGTCGACGACCAGCACCACCGGTGCGCGCAGCAGCCGGGCGACGTGCGCGGTGGAGGCGAACCCGGGCTCCAGGTCCGGCCGCGTGGCGCCGTCGAACAGGCCCATGACCCCCTCGACGACGGCGACGTCCGCGCCGCGGGCCCCGTGCAGGAACAGCGGGACGACGCGCTCCTCGCCGACCAGCACCGGGTCGAGGTTGCGCCCCGGGCGCCCGGCGGCCAGGCCGGTGTAGCCGGGGTCGATGTAGTCGGGGCCGACCTTGTGCGGCGAGACGGCCAGCCCGCGGGCGGTGAGCGCGGCGACCAGCCCGGTGGCGACCGACGTCTTGCCGGCGTTGCTGCTCGGCGCCGCCACCACGACGCGCGGGACGCTCACCACCGCCGTCCCCCGGTTGCCTGCACTGCCGCGGAAGTGCCCCGTGCACTTCCGCGGCAGTGCACGGTCGGGCTCACCACTCGATCCCCCGCTGGCCCTTCTGGCCGGCGTCCATCGGGTGCTTGACCTTGGTCATCTCCACGACGAGGTCGGCGGCGTCCACCAGCGCCTGCGGGGCGTCGCGCCCGGTGACGACGACGTGCTGGGTGCCGGGCCGGTGGGTGAGGGTCTCGACGACGTCGTCGACGTCCACCCAGCCCCACTTCAGCGGGTAGGTGAACTCGTCGAGGACGTAGAAGCGGTGCGCCTCGGCGGCGAGGTCGCGCTTGATCTGCGCCCAGCCCTCGGCGGCGTCGGCGGCGTGGTCGACCTCGGTGCCCTGCCGACGCGACCAGCTCCAGCCCGAGCCCATCTTGTGCCAGACCACCGGGCCGCCCTCGCCGGTCTGCTCGTGCAGCCGGCCCAGTGCGGTCAGCGCGTTCTCCTCGCCGACCCGCCACTTGGCGCTCTTGACGAACTGGTAGACCGCGATCGGCCAGCCCTGGTTCCACGCGCGCATCGCCATGCCGAACGCGGCGGTGGACTTGCCCTTCATCTCGCCGGTGTGCACGGCGAGCAGCGGCCGGTTGCGGCGCTGGCGCGTCGTCAGCCCGTCCTGCGGGGTGACCGCGACCCGTCCCTGCGGCATCAGGCGGCCTCCCGCACCGAGCGGACCGTGGCGGCCAGCGCGTCGGCGGCCAGCTCCTCCAACCGCAGCGTCCGCGCGTCCAGGTGCGCGCCGAGGACGCCGGCCAGGCCCAGCCGCACCGGCCCGGACTCGCAGTCGACCACGACCGCCGCCGTGCCCTCCGCCGCCAGCCGCCGCGCCGCGGCGTGCGCCGTGCCCAGGGCGTCGGAGCCGCGGACGCCGGTGGCCCGCCCGTCGGTGACCACCACCAGCAGCGGCCGCCGCCGGGGGTCGCGCACCCGCTCGACGCGCAGCACCTCGGCGGCGCGCAGCAGGCCCGCGCCCAGCGGGGTCCGCCCGCCGGTGGGCAGCTCGCGCAGCCGGGCCGCGGCGGCCTCGACCGACCAGGTGGGCGGCAGCGCGAGCTCGGCGTCGGCGCCGCGGAAGGTGACCAGGCCGACCTTGTCGCGCCGCTGGTAGGCGTCGAGCAGCAGCGACAGCACCGCGCCCTTCACCGCGGCCATCCGCGAGCGCGAGCCCATCGAGCCGCTGGCGTCGACCACGAACAGCACCAGGTTGCCCTCGCGGCCCTCGAGCGTGGCCTGGCGCAGGTCGCCGCGCTGCACCCGCAACCCCGGGCCGGTGCGGCCGCGCGCGGTCTGGTGCGGCGCGGCGGCGAGCACGGTGTCGACCAGGTGCAGGCGGGTCACCGGTCCCGACGGGCGGGTGGAGCCCACGACCCGGCCGCGCTCGGCCCGCGCCCGCGACCGCCGTCCGGCCGCACCGGCGCCGATGCCCGGCACCTCCAGCCGGCGCGCGCGGAACGGGTCCCCCGGCGCGACCGCCGCCCGCTCCGCCGCCGGCGCCGACCCGCCGTCCCCGCGCTCGTTCCCCTCGTCGAGATCACGTGATCTCGGCGCCTGCGCCGGCGTGTCGCCGGGGGGGGGGGGCGGGGTGGTCGGGGCGGGCGGGCGCTGGCCCGGGCCCCGGCGGGGGGGGGGGGGGGGGGGGGCCCGGGGCGGGGGGGGGGGGGGGGGTCCACCGCCGGGGCGGCCCCCCCCCCCCGCGCGGGCCGCCCCGGGGGCGGGGGGGGGGGGGGCCCCCCCCCGCCACGATCAGGTCAGCTGATCATCGACCGGCGGCGGCGACCTCAGTGGCTGTGGCCGTGACCGTGCGAGTGGCCGTGGGTGTGGTGCCCGGCCCCCGCGTGCTCGTGCTCCTCCTCCGGCGCCTCGACGACGGCGGAGTCGGTGGTCAGCACCATCGCCGCGATCGACGCGGCGTTGCCCAGCGCGGCCTTGGTGACCTTGACCGGGTCGATGACGCCCTGGGCGGCCAGGTCGCCGTACTCGCCGGTGGCGGCGTTGAAGCCCTGGCCCACGCCGAGGTCACGGACCTTGCTGACGACGACGCGGCCCTCGAAGCCGGCGTTGTCGGCGATGCGGGCCAGCGGCGCCTCCAGCGCACGCTGCACCGAGCGGGCGCCGGTCAGTTCGTCGCCGGAGAGGCCGAGCGCGTCGACCGCGGCCGCGGCGTGCACCAGCGCGGAGCCGCCGCCGGGGACGACGCCCTCCTCCACCGCGGCGCGGGTGGCGGCGATGGCGTCCTCGATGCGGTGCTTGCGCTCCTTGAGCTCGACCTCGGTGGCCGCGCCGACCCGGATGACGCCGATGCCGCCGGCCAGCTTGGCCAGCCGCTCCTGCAGCTTCTCGCGGTCCCAGTCGGAGTCGGTGGCCTCGATCTCGCGGCGGATCTGGGCGACCCGGTCGGAGATGGCGCCGGCCGTGCCGCCGCCGTCGACGATCGTGGTGGTGTCCTTGGTGACCGTCACGCGGCGGGCGGTGCCGAGCACCTCGAGGCCGACCTGGTCGAGCTTGAGGCCGACGTCCTCGCTGACGACCT
Organism: Geodermatophilus sp. SYSU D00700; assembly: GCF_054050255.1. Classification (NCBI taxonomy): domain Bacteria; kingdom Bacillati; phylum Actinomycetota; class Actinomycetes; order Geodermatophilales; family Geodermatophilaceae; genus Geodermatophilus; species Geodermatophilus sp. SYSU D00700. The sequence goes on from NZ_JBJGZA010000017.1 coordinate 46,109, forward strand.
GGCCGCCGGTGACGATGGCGAGGTCGGTCATGAAGGCCTTGCGGCGGTCCCCGAAGTAGGGCGACTTGACCGCGACCACGCGGATCGTCCTGCGGATCGAGTTGACGACGAGGGTGGACAGCGCCTCGCCCTCGACGTCCTCGGCCACGATCAGCAGCGGGCGGGCGCCGTTGCCGAGGACCTTCTCCAGCAGCGGCAGCAGGTCGGCCAGCGCGCCGACCTTGCCCTGCACCAGCAGCACGAGGGCGTCCTCGAGGACGGCCTCCATCGCCTCCTGGTCGGTGATGAAGTACGGCGAGAGGTAGCCCTTGTCGAACTGCACGCCCTCGGTGACGTCGAGGTCGGTCGACATGGTGGAGCTCTCCTCGACGGTGATGACACCGTCCTTGCCCACCTTCTCCATCGCCTCGCCGATCAGGGCACCGACCTCGGCGTCCTGGGCGGAGATGGTGGCGACGCCGGCGATGGCCGCCTGCTCCTCGACCGGGGTGGCGACCTCGTCGAGGGCCGCCGACACCGCGTCGACGGCGGCGCGCATGCCCCGGCCCAGCGCCATCGGGTTGGCGCCCGCGGCGACGTTGCGCATGCCCTCCTTGACCAGCGCCTGGGCCAGCACCGTGGCGGTGGTGGTGCCGTCACCGGCGACGTCGTTGGTCTTGGTGGCGACGTTCTTGGCCAGCTGCGCGCCGAGGTTCTCGTAGGGGTCCTCGAGCTCGACCTCGCGGGCGATGGTGACGCCGTCGTTGGTGATGGTGGGGGCGCCGAACTTCTTGTCGAGGACGACGTTGCGACCGCGCGGGCCGAGGGTCACCTTGACGGCGTCGGCGAGCTTGTCGACGCCGCGCTCGAGCGCGCGGCGGGCGTCCTCGTTGAACTTGATGATCTTGGCCATGGGGCCCTTCCGATCAGATCGCTAGGGGTGAGACGACGACCGCCCCGGGACCCGGTCATTCGGGTCGCCGGGGCGGTCGGGTGCCGTGCTGGAACGGCCTCGTCCAGAGGCGCGTCCCGAGCGTGCGAGGGGTGAGGAGGACGAGGTCCTTCTACTTCTCCACGACGGCGAGCAGGTCGCGGGCGGAGAGCACCAGGTACTCCTCGCCGGCGTACTTGACCTCGGTGCCGCCGTACTTCGAGTAGATGACGACGTCGCCGACGTTGACGTCGAGCGGGACGCGGTTGCCGTTGTCGTCGATGCGGCCGGGGCCCACGGCGATGACCGTGCCCTCCTGCGGCTTCTCCTTGGCGGTGTCCGGGATGACCAGGCCGGAGGCGGTGGTGGTCTCGGCCTCGTTGGCCTGGACGACGACGCGGTCCTCGAGCGGCTTGATGTTGACCTTGGTAGCGGTCGTCACGAGGTGACGCCCCCTTCGGGATCGGACGGCTGGTGGTCTCACATGCAGTGGCACGGGGGCCGGGCCTGCCGTCGCGGGGGTCAGGCGCCTGCCCGTGTCGATTGGCACTCTACCCACGAGAGTGCCAGCCACTCAACCGGGTCCACCGCCCGGGCGGCCGGGCGCTGCGGGAGGCTGGCGAGGTGTCCGACGACGGGGTGCTGGCCCTCCTGCGCGCACCCGGCGGCGCGGCCGCCACCGCCCGCGCGGCGGCGCTGCTGGCCGAGGGCGCCGACGTGCTCACCGGCGTGGCCCGGCTGCGTGCCGAGGTGGGACCGGAGCTGGCCGGGCCGGCGTGGGAGCTGGCCCGGTTGCGGGCCCGGGCCCGGCCGGTGTTCGGTGCCGACGCCGACCGGCTGTTCCTCACCGCCGACACCCTCGAGCAGGCCGGCCGCCCCGAGCTCGCCGCGCGCCGCGCCACCCGGCTGCTCACCGACGGCACCGACTCCGTGGCCGACCTCGGCTGCGCCGCGGGCACCGACACGGTCGCGCTCGCGCGGGCCGGGGCGCGGGTGCTCGCCGTCGACCGCGACCCGGTGGCCCGGGAGCTGACCGCCGCCAACGCCGCCGCGCTCGGCGTCGACGGCGACGTGTGGGTGGTCGCCGGTGACGTGGTGGAGCTGGTCGGCGCCGCCCGCGGCGGGGAGGTGGCCGGCTGCGGCGCCGCCGTCCTCGACCCCGCCCGGCGGTCCGGGGGGCGCCGGCAGCTCGACCCCGACCGGTGGTCGCCGCCCTGGTCGACGGTGGCCGAGCTGCTCGACCGGGTGCCGCGCGCGGTGGTCAAGGTGGCGCCCGGGCTGGATTACGAGCGGGTACCCGTGGGCGTCGAGGCCGAGTGGGTGTCGGTGCGCGGGTCGATCGTCGAGGCGCTGCTGTGGGGCCGCGGGGTCTCGACGGTGTGGCGGCGGGCGACCGTCGTCCGCGACGGCGCGGTGTCCGAGCTGACCGCGGACGCCGACCCCGGCCCGGCGCCCACCGGACCGGTGCGCGGGTGGCTGCACGAGCCCGACCCCGCCGTCATCCGCTCCGGGCTGGTGTCGCGGGTCGCCGCCGACCTCGGCGCGACGCTGGTCGACCCGACGATCGCCTACCTGACCTCGGACGCGGCCGCCGGCTCCCCGTGGGTGCACTCCCACCGGGTCGAGGAGGTGCTGCCGTTCAACCTCAAGCGGCTGCGGGCGCTGCTGCGGGCGCGCGGGGTCGGCCGGGTGGTGGTGAAGAAGCGCGGCTCGCCCATCGAGCCCGAGACCCTGTCCCGCCAGGTGCGCGGACCCGGCTCGGCGACGGCCACGGTCGTCGTCACCCGGGTGGCCGGCGCCCCGACCGCCCTGGTGTGCGACGTCGTCAACCCAGGTTGACGAGCCCGCCGTCATCAACCTAAGTTGACGGCGTGGCGGTCGAACCGGTCGACGTCCCGGGCCCCGAGGACCCGGAGGCGGCGCTCGCCGCCGTCGTCGCCCTGCGCCAGCTGGCGAGCCGGCTGGAGGTCGAGGCGGTGTTCGAGGCGGTCGGCCGGGGGTGGACGTGGGCCCAGGTCGGCGAGGCGCTCGGGATCAGCGCGCAGGCCGCCCACAAGAGGTTCGCCGCCGAGGTCCGCGCGCGGCGCGGGCACCGACCAGGAGGAGAGAGCTGATGGGGATCGTCACCGCGGTACGGGACCTGCGGACGGTGCGGGCGCTGCTCACCGGCGCCGAGGCCGAGGCGCGCGGCGCCGGGGAGGCGACCCCCGGACCCGAGCACCTGCTGCTCGCGGCCACCGCCCTGCCCGACGGCACGGCCGCCGCCGCACTCGCCCGCGTCGGGGTCGACGCCGCCCGCCTGCGCGGCGCGGTCGAGGCCGCGCACGCGGCCGCGCTCACGTCGGTCGGGGTCGGCGCCGCCGCCGGGGACGCGGGCCTGCGCGGTCCGGCCACCGGCCCGATGCGCTCGACCCCGCAGGCGCAGCAGGTCTTCCGGGCAGCGGTCACGGCTGCGAGGGCGGCGCGTGCCCCGCTGCGCGGCGCGCACGTCGTCGCCGCGGTGTGCGACCTCGAGCGCGGCACCGTCGTCCGCGCGCTGTCCACGCTCGGCGTCGACCGCGACCGGCTGCGCGACGCCGCCCGCGCGGAGGCGGCCCTCAGACGGTGACGGCGTCGATCGGCAGCGAGCTGTCGGCACCGAGGTCGGACGCCGACGGCGCGACACCGGCGGCGACCAGCCGCGAGCCGAGCGCGGCGACCATCGCGCCGTTGTCGGTGCACAGCCTCGGGCTGGGCACCCGCAGCACGATCCCGGCCGCGGCGCAGCGCTCCTCGGCCAGCGCCCGCAGCCGCGAGTTGGCCGCCACTCCCCCGCCGAGCACCAGGTGGTCGACGCCGTGGTCGCGGCAGGCGCGCACGGCCTTGGCGGTCAGCACGTCGGCCACCGCCTCCTGGAACGACGCCGCGACGTCGGCAATGGGCACCGGCTCACCGGCCTTGCGGCGGGCCTCCACCCAGCGGGCGACGGCGGTCTTGAGCCCGGAGAAGCTGAAGTCGTAGGGCGCGTCGCGGGGGCCGGTGAGCCCGCGCGGGAAGTCGATGGCGGCGGGGTCGCCCTCGCGGGCGGCGCGGTCGATCGGCGGCCCGCCGGGGAAGGGCAGGCCCAGCACCCGGGCGACCTTGTCGAAGGCCTCGCCGGCGGCGTCGTCGATCGTGCGGCCCAGCGAGGTGACCTCGCGGGCGAGGTCGGGCACGAGCAGCAGCGAGCTGTGCCCGCCGGAGACCAGCAGCGCCAGCGACGGCTCGGCCAGCGGACCGTGCTGCAGCTCGTCGACGGCGACGTGCGCGGCGAGGTGGTTGACGCCGTACAGCGGCTTGTCCAGCGCGAGCGCGTACGCCTTGGCCGCGGCCAGCCCGACCAGCAGCGCGCCGGTCAGGCCGGGGCCGGCGGTGACGGCCACGGCGTCGACGTCGGACGCCGACACCCCGGCGTCGGCCAGCGCGCGGTGCACGGTCGGGACCATCGCCTCCAGGTGCGCCCGCGAGGCGATCTCCGGCACGACGCCGCCGAAGCGCTCGTGCTCGGCGACCGAGGTGGCGAGCGCGTCGGCCAGCAGCGTGTGGCCGCGGACGACGCCGACGCCGGTCTCGTCGCAGGAGGTCTCGAACCCGATGACCAGGGGGGCGCTCACCGCTTCTCCCGTCTCATGACGACCGCGTCGGTGTTGCTGGGCTGGTAGTAGCCCCGGCGCCGGCCGATCTCGGTGAACCCGCGCCGCCGGTAGAGCTCCTGCGCCCGCTCGTTGTCGGCGCGGACCTCGAGCAGCACGACCGGGCTGCGACGGTCGGCCTCGGCGAGCAGCGCGTCGAGCAGCAGCGCGCCGATCCCCTCGCCCTGACGGGCGCCCGCGACGCCGACGGTGGCCACGTGCGCCTCGTCGTCGTAGGCGATGAGCCCGGCGTAGCCGACGACGTCGTCGCCGTCCTCGGCGACCAGGTAGTACCGGGTGTCGGTCCGCGCGAGCTCGTCGCGGTACATCGCGCGGGTCCACGTGTCGGGGGCGAAGAGCTGCTCCTCCAGCGCCAGGACGGCGTCGAGGTCAGCCAGCCGCATCGGCCGCAACCGCACCGTCACGACGTGGTCACCGGCTTGAACGACGTCGGCGGGACCGCGTCGGGCCGGCGCAGGTACAGCGGCACCAGCGGTCCGGCGGACGGCGGGTCGTCGAGCAGGGACGACGCGGCCAGCAGCAGCCCGGCCGTGGTCACCTCGGCCGGGGTCACCTCGGCGCCCAGCCGCTCGGCGAACCGCGGGTCGCCGACGAGCGGGCCGGGGAACCGGGCCTCCTCGGGGCGGGCGACGCCGGGCCCGTCGACCCGCGCGCCGGCGGCGTCGTAGGCGGCCCAGTAGACCTCCCGGCGCCGGGCGTCGGTGACCACCGTCCGCGCCCCCGACCCGACGGCGTCCAGCGAGCAGACGCCGACCGCGGGGATGCCGCGGGCGTCGGCGAGCGCGGCGGCGGTGACCACGCCGACGCGCAGCCCGGTGAACGGCCCGGGACCGAGCCCGGCGACGACGGCGGCCACGTCGGCGAGCGCGAGACCGGCGTCGGCCAGCGCCGCGCGCACGGTCGGGACGAGCAGCTCGGCGTGCCGGTTGCCCGAGGGCACCGCGCGCTCGGCGAGCACCTCGGCGTCCCCGCCGGCCGCGTGGCGGGCGACGCCGGCGACCAGCGTGGGGGTCGCGGTGTCGAGGGCGAGGACGAGCACGACCGCCGAGGTTAGTCCGGTGTCCGCCCGGACCCACCGGCTGCACCGGCCAGCCCGCGGACGACGTCGGCCCAGGCCGGGTGGGCCAGGCGGAGACCCGGGAGGTCCGCGGCGGTCACCCAGCGCAGCTCGTCGTGCTCGTGCGGCTGGCGGTTGCGCGGTTCGCCGTCCCAGGCGCGGACCGCCCACAGCGCGAGGTGCAGGTCGCCGTCGTCGACGACCAGGACCCGGTGGGTCTCCCGCGGGGTCACGCCGAGCTCCTCGCGCAGCTCCCGGGCCAGCGCGGCCGCCTCGTCCTCCCCCGGCTCGACGTGCCCGCCCGGGAAGTCCCACACGCCCGGGTACCAGCGCCGGCCCGGTGACCGGTGCCCCATCAGCACGGCGGAGCCGCGGACGAGCACCCCGGCGACGACGGAGTGGGCCGCAGCGCTCACACCGGGAGCTCGTGCACGATCTCGAGGCCGTCGACCTCGTCGACCTCCTCGCCCACCTCGACGAAGCCGAACGGGCGCGCCACCGCCAGGGAGGCCGCGTTGTCCGGGGCGATCGAGAGACGGACCACCCGCACGGCCGGCTCGCGGCGGGCGCGGTCGAGCAGCACCGTCAGCGCCGCCCGCGCGTAGCCGCGGCGCCGGTGCTCGGGCAGCACGGCATAGCCGATCTCGACCACGCCCTGGGCGTCCGGCGGGCCGTGGAACCCGGCCCGGCCCACGGCGAGGCGCCGGGCGGGGTCCCAGATCACGCCGGTCACCCAGGACGCCACGGCGGGGTCGGCGGCGACCTGCGCGGCCCGGATCCGCCAGACCGGCGCCCAGTCGGGGTCGGCGAACGCCGGCGGCAGCGGCACCGGAGCGGCGGCGCCGGCGGCCGCGAGATCGCCGTCGGCCAGGGCGGTGAACACCGGGCCGGAGAGGGCGAGCACCTCCACCTGCGGGGTCACGCGTCCAGCCGGGCTTCCCAGCCGGGGCCGCGCGGCACGAGCACGGCGGTGCGGACGTCGTCGTCGCGCCGGTCCAGGCGCACCTCCAGGTGCTCGTCGGCGAGTTGCTCGACCAGCCCGGCGCCCCACTCGACGACGGTCACCGACTCCTCGGTCGAGGCATCGAGGTCGAGGTCGTCGACGTCGGCGACGCCGCCGAGGCGGTAGGCGTCGACGTGCACCAGCGGCAGCCGCCCGCCCCGGTGCACGCGGGCGATGACGAACGTGGGCGAGGTGACCGGCTCGGTCACGCCGAGCGCGACGCCCAGGCCCTGGGTGAGCGCGGTCTTGCCGGCGCCGAGCGGCCCGGTGAGCACCAACAGGTCCCCGGGCGCCACGACGGCGGCGAGCGCGGCGCCCAGCCCCCGGGTGTCGTCCACCGTGGGCAGGACGTGCTCGCGCCTCACCGCAGGCTCGCCGCGACGGCGGTGAGGTCGGCCAGCAGCCCGGCGCGCGGCGCCCCGGACGGGCCGAACCGGATCGCCGCCGAGGGGTGGTAGGTGGCCCAGACGGCGCGGCCGTCGACGTCGTGCGGGCGGCCGCGGGCCTCGGCGAGCACCGTCCTCGGCCCGAGGAACCACTTGGCCGACGACAGCCCGAGCGCGACGACGACCGGCGGGTCGAGCAGCTCGAGCTGGCGGCGCAGCCAGCCGCTGCAGCGGGCCACCTCCGGCGTCTTCGGCGTGCGGTTGCCCGGCGGGCGGCACTTCACGACGTTCAGCACGGCGGCCTCGGCGCGGTCGAGACCGGCCTCGCCGAGCAGCAGGTCCAGCAGCTGCCCCGACCTCCCGACGAACGGCCGGCCGCTGTCGTCCTCGGTCGCGCCGGGCGCCTCGCCGACCAGGGCGAAGCGGGCCCGGCCGCGCGCCGGCGGGTCCCCGACCACGACGTGCTGCCGGGTGGCGGCCAGCTCCGGGCAGGCCACGCAGGGGGCGGCGGCCGCGGCGAGCGCGTCCCAGTCGGCCGCGGCCGCGGCGGTGCGGGCGACCTCCTCGGCCGTGGCGTCGAACCGGGGCGGACGGGGAGCGGCCACGCACCGACCCTACGGCGGGCGTCCCGCCGTGGCCCGAGGGCTTCCGCGTGCGCGCCCGGCCTGTCACCGTTCTCCGCGGGGGACCCCACGCCGGGAGGAGCCGCCATGACGTCGCAACCGGACGTGTACGACGTCGCCTACCTCGCCGGGGGTCCGCAGCGGGTCGTCGACACGGCCCTGGTGGCGCTGCTGGTGACCGGCCGGGTCCGCGCGGTCGCGCCCGGGGAGCTGCAGGTGGTCGACCCGCGGCGGCGCCACCCGGTCGAGGCCGCCGTCCTCGACGCCGTCGGCGGCCGGGGACGCCGCTCGGTCGAGACGGTGCGCTGGCGCGCGCTGGCCGACGAGCGGGTCACCGGCATCGTCCGGGCGCTGCGCGACCGGCGGCTGCTCGGGCGGCTGGCCCGCCGCACCGCCGCCGGACGCCAGGTGCTCCTGCGGGCCCGGGCCGCCGACGTCGGGCCGGTGCTGCACGTCGCGCTCGACGGGCGGGAGCGGATCGCCGACCCCGCGCTGCGCGAGGCGGTCCTGGAGCCGCCGCCGCGGCCGGTGCTCCCCGACAGCGGGGTCTCCCCGTGGGTGCTGTCCTACGCCGACGGCTGCGACGTCGCCCGGCGGACCCGCGACCGGCTGCTCGGGCGGGCCCTCGACGGACACCTCCAGTAGGCCGGCAGCGGCCCTCAGTCCAGGACGCGCCCGGCGACCCCGGCGGCCACCCGGCGCACCAGCCGGCCCAGCGCGCGGGTCACCTCCTCGGGCTTCTCCAGCGGCACCAGGTGCCCGGCCTCGGGGACGACGACGTACTCGACCCCCGGCCCCTCCCCGCCCAGCAGCTCGACCAGGGTGTCGCTGTGCGCCATCGGGATCAGCTTGTCCGCGTCCCCGGTGAGCACCAGCGTCGGTACCGCGCGCAGCGGCTCGAGCACGCCGGCGTGGTCGAGGCCGGCCAGCGCCGGGTAGAACTCGGCGATCACGTCGACCGGGGTGCCGGCGATCATCGCGTCGACGTAGCGGCCCAACCGCGGGTCGACGTCGGTGGAGGCGAACGACAGCGACCAGGTGGCCGCCGAGACGACGTCGGCGGCCAGCCGGCGGGTGCGCTCGGCGAAGGCCGGCCGGCGGCGCATGGTGAACGCCGCGATGGGCAGCACGGCCGCCCGGACGCGGGTGAGGAACTCGGGCAGGCCGAAGTCGAGGTCGGCGAGGTTGCCGCTCGACGTCGACACCAGGGCCGCCCCGGCCACCGTCGTGCCGAACAGCTCGGGGTGCAGCGCGGCCAGGCCCATGACGGTCATCCCGCCCATCGAGTGGCCGACGAGCACGACCGGCCCGGTGGGCACCCGCGCCTCCAGCACCGCGGCGAGGTCGCGGGCGAGCTGCTCGATGGTGGAGTTCTCGGCCGGCCCGCGCGAGGAGGACCCGTGGCCGCGCTGGTCGTAGAAGACCAGCCGCGCCGCGGGCCGGTGGCCGTTGGCCGTGGCGAGCTGGGCGCCCAGGGCCCGCCGCTGGAAGGTCCACGACGCCATCGACAGCGTGTAGCCGTGCACGAAGACGACCGTCAGCGGCGCGTCGAGCGGGCCGACCTCCTCCACCGCCAGGAGCACGCCGTCGTCGGCCTGCACCAGCGCGGTGCGGTCGGCCCGGCGGGACGCGGCACCGAGTGGGTCGTCCTCGCGCAGGTCGGCGTCGCTGGCGCCCTCGGGGAGCGCGCCGCCCGGGCTGAGCCGCTCGGCCCGCACCCGGCGGGTGGCGATCCGGGCCACGGCCACGCCGACGGCGGTGGTCGCCGCCGCCAGGCCGACGACGGCACCGGCGACGCCTGCCGCCGGGTGCCGCTCGAACGCGCCGGCGAGGCCCGTCCTGGGCTCCGGCGCCCGCTGCAGCCGGGACAGGACGTGCCGCTGTGCCATCAGATCGCTCCCGCGGACCCGACGTGGCGGCGGGTGAAGCGCCCCCCGACCCGGGTCACCAGCTCGTAGTGGATGGTGTCGACCGCGTCGGCCCACTGCTGCGCGGTCGGCTCGCCGCCGTCACCGGGACCCCACAGGACCACCTCGTCGCCTGCCGCGACGGCCGCGTCGCCGACGTCGAGGACGAACTGGTCCATGCACACCCGCCCGGCGATGGTGCGCTGCGCGCCGCCGGCGAGCACCGGTGCGCGGTTGCCCGCGGCCCGGGGCACGCCGTCGGCGTAGCCGACCGGCACCAGGGCCAGCGTGGTCTCGGTGGCCGGGGCGTAGGTGTGGCCGTAGGAGACGCCGGCGCCGGCGGGGACCCGCTTGGTCAGCGCCACCCGGGCGCGCACGGTCATCGCCGGCCGCAGGCCGTGGGCGGCGGGGTCGCCGCCGAGCGGGTCCAGGCCGTAGAGGGCGATGCCGGGCCGGACCATGTCGTACCAGGTGTCGGGCAGCGCGACGGTGGCCGCGGAGTTGGCCAGGTGCCGGCGGCCGCGCAGCCCGGCGGCCGACGCGATGCCGAGGGCCTCCTCGAACAGCCGGACCTGGGCGCCGATCGTCGGGTGGGTGGGCGCGTCGGCGTAGGCCATGTGGCTCCACAGCCCGACGACCTCGACCTCGCCGTCGGCCTGTGCGCGGGCGGCCGCGGCGACCAGGCCGGGCCAGTCGGCCACCGTGGCGCCCTCGCGGGACAGGCCGGTGTCGACGAACAGGTGCAACCGGGCGGTCCGGCCGGTGGCGCGGGCGGCGTCGACCACCTCGGCCAGACCCCACTCGGCGTTGACCGACACCTCGACGTCGGCCTCCAGCGCCGGGGTGAAGTCGGTGCCGGGCGTGTGCAGCCAGGCCAGCAGCGGCGCGCGCACCCCGGCCGCGCGCAGCGCCAGCGCCTCCTCGAGCACCGCGACGCCGAGCTGGTCGGCACCCCCGGCCAGCACCGCGCGGGCCGCGGGGACCAGGCCGTGCCCGTAGCCGTCGGCCTTGACCACCGCCATGAGCGGCCGGCCGACCCGCTCGCGGAGCACGGCGGTGTTGGCCGCGATCGCGTCGAGGTCGACGACCACCTCGGCCCGGGGTGCGTTCACACCCCCCAGTGTCCCAGGCCGGGACCGCGGACCCGGCGCACCGCCTCGGGGAGCCGCCGGACCAGGTCGCCGGACACGATCGGCCCCGCCTCGGCGGCGACCTGCCCGGTCCGGCCGTGCAGGTGCGCGGCGGCCGCGGCGGTCCGCGCGGCGGGCGCGCCGGTGGCCAGCAGCGAGCCGAGGATGCCGGACAGCACGTCGCCGCTGCCGGCGGTGGCGAGGTCCGAGGTGCCGGTCGCGTTGACGTAGGCCGTCCCGTCCGGGTCGGCGACGACGGTGGCGTCGCCCTTGAGCAGGACGACGGCGCCGAGGTCGGCGGCCAGCCGGCGGGCGCTGCCGATCCGGTCGGGGCCCACCGGGACGCCGAAGCGGGCGAACTCGCGGTCGTGCGGGGTGAGCACGGTGGGGGCCTCCCGGCCGCGGACCAGCTCCGGTTCGCGGGCGGCCAGCGTCAGCGCGTCGGCGTCGACCACGACGGGCAGGTCGGTGGCCAGCACCTCGGCCAGCACGTCGCGGGCGGCGTCGTCGGTGCCGGCGCCCGGGCCGACCACCCAGGCCTGCACCCGCCCGGCGTCACCGGGCCGGCCGTCGGTGACGATCGCCTCCGGCCACGCCGCGCGCACCGCGTCGCCCGCGGTGCCGGCGTAGCGGACCAGGCCCGGCCGCGTGCGCAGCGCCGCCCCGGTGGAGAGCACCCCGGCGCCGGGGTAGGCGGCGGAGCCTGCGGCCACGCCGACCACGCCGGTGGAGTACTTGTCGTCGGTGGCGCCGGGCGGCTGCAGGTGCGCGGCGACGTCGGCGTCGGTGAGCTGGTGCGCCCGGGCGGGGGCCAGGTGCGGGCCCAGGCCGATGTCGACCAGGTGCACCGTGCCGGCGTACCCGCGGCCCGCTCCGGTGACCAGGCCGGGCTTGACCGCGCCGAAGGTGACCGTGTGCACCGCGGGGAACGCCGCGCCCTCCACCGCGCCGGTGTCGGCGTCGACGCCGCTCGGGACGTCGACGGCGACGGTCAGCCCCGGGCCGGTGGCCGCCCGCTCCGCCAGCCGCGCGGCGTCGGGGCGCAGCCCGCCGTGGCCGCCGATGCCGACGATCCCGTCGAGCACGAGGTCGGCGCGGTCGAGCCCGTCGGCGCGGTCGGGTCCGGTGACCCGGCCGCCCGCGCGGCGCAGCGCGGCCAGCCCGGCGGGGTGGGCGCGGGCGGCGTCGAGCAGGACGGCGGTGACCCGGGCACCGCGGGCGGCCAGGTGCGCGCCGGCGAACAGCGCGTCGCCGCCGTTGTTGCCGCCGCCGACCAGCAGCGTGACGCGGGTGCCGTGCGCCCGGCCGAGCAGCCGCAGGCAGACGGTGGCCAGCCCGGTGGCCGCGCGCTGCATGAGCGCGCCCTCGCGGGTGGCGGCCAGCAGCACGTCCTCCGCGGCGCGCACCTCGGCGACGGTGGACAGGCCGATCACGGCGCGCCCTCCGGCGCAGGTCCGCCCTCGCCGACGACCACCGCCGAGGCGATCCCGCCGTCGTGGCTGAGCGACAGGTGCCAGCGGGTGATGCCCAGCTCGGCGGCCCGCGCGGCGACGGTGCCGCGGACCTCCAGGTGCGGCCGGCCGTGGTCGCCGACGGTCACCTCGACGTCGTGCCAGCGCAGGGCGCCGGGCGCGCCGAGCGTCTTGGCCACCGCCTCCTTCGCGGCGAACCGCGCGGCGAGGGACTCGGCGGAGCGCTCGGTCCCGCGCGGGGTGGTCTGCTCGGCCTCGGTGAACAGCCGGTCGCGCAGTCCCGGGGTGCGGACCATCGATTCGGCGAAGCGGGTCACGGGGACCACGTCGATCCCGACCCCGATGATCACCCGGTCAGTCTGCCGTGCGGCCGCGGATCGCGCCGTCCTGGCGCACCGCAGCGCGTCCTCCCGCACCGCAGCGCGTCCTCCCGCACGGCCGGCGGTGAGGGAGGACGCCGCACGATCAGGTCACCTGATCGTGCGCGGGCCTCACTCGACGGTGACGCTCTTGGCCAGGTTGCGCGGCTGGTCGACGTCGAAGCCGCGGGTGTCGGCGATCTCGCAGGCGAGGATCTGCAGCGGCACGGTGGTGACCACGGGGGCCAGCAGGGTCGGCGTCCGCGGCACCCGGATGAGGTGGTCGGCGTAGGGGACGACGTCGTCGTCGCCCTCCTCGGCGATGACGATCGTGCGCGCGCCGCGGGCCCGGACCTCCTGGATGTTGGAGACGACCTTGCCGTGCAGCAGGCTGCGCCCGCGCGGCGACGGCGCGATGACCACCACCGGGGTGCCCTCGTCGACCACCGCGATCGGGCCGTGCTTGAGCTCGCCGGCGGCGAACCCCTCGGCGTGGATGTAGGCGAGCTCCTTGAGCTTGAGCGCCCCCTCCAGCGCCACGGGGAAGCCCACGTGCCGGCCGAGGAACAGGATCGTGCCGGCGTCGGCCAGCGACCGGCCGAGCTCGCGCACCGGCTCCATCTGGGTGAGCACCTGCGCGACGGCCTCGGGCAGCTTCTGCAGCTCGTGCACGATCGCGGCGACCTCGTCGGCGTACTTGATGCCGCGCACCTGGGCCAGGAACAGCCCGACGAGGTAGCAGGCGACGATCTGGGCCAGGAAGCTCTTGGTCGAGGCGACGGCGATCTCCGGGCCGGCGTGCGTGTAGAGCACGGCGTCGGACTCGCGCGGGATCGTCGAGCCGTTGACGTTGCAGATGGCCAGGACGCGGGCCTTCTGGTCCTTGGCGTGCCGCAGCGCCATGAGGGTGTCCATCGTCTCGCCGGACTGGCTGATGACGACGACCAGCGTCGAGCGGTCCAGGACCGGGTCGCGGTACCGGAACTCGCTGGCGACCTCGACCTCGACCGGGATGCGGGTCCAGTGCTCGATGGCGTACTTGGCGATCAGCCCGGCGTGGTAGCTGGTGCCGCAGGAGACGACGAAGACCTTGTCGATGTCGCGCAGGTCCTGGTCGGACAGCCGGACCTCGTCGAGCACGAGCTCGCCGTCGTCGCCGAGCCGGCCGAGGAGGGTGTCGGCGACGGCCTGCGGCTGCTCGGCGATCTCCTTGAGCATGAACCAGTCGTGGCCGCCCTTCTCCGCGGCGGCCGCGTCCCAGTCGACGGTGTAGGCCACCGGCTCGGCGGGGGCGCCGTCGAAGTCGGTGACGCTCACCCCACGGGTGCGGTCGATCTCCACGACCTGGTCCTGCCCGAGCTCGCGCGCCTCGCGGGTGTGCGCGATGAAGGCCGCGACGTCGGAGCCGAGGAAGTACTCGCCGTCGCCGACGCCGACCACCAGCGGGCTGTTGCGGCGGGAGGCGACCAGCGTGTCGGGCTCGTCGGCGTGCGCGGCGACCAGCGTGAAGGCGCCCTCCAGCCGGCGGGAGACGGCGCGCAGCGCCTCGGCCAGCCGGCCGGGGCCGGCGGGCAGGTCGCGGTAGACGGCGGCCAGCAGGTGGGCGACGACCTCGGTGTCGGTCTCGGAGCGGAACTCCACCCCGGTGGCCTCGCACTCGGCGCGCAGCGCCGCGAAGTTCTCGATGATCCCGTTGTGGATCACGGCCACCCGCCCGTCGGCGGACAGGTGCGGGTGGGCGTTGCGGTCGGTGGGCCCACCGTGGGTGGCCCACCGGGTGTGCCCGATGCCGATCGTCGACTCCGGCAGCGGCCCGTCGGCCAGCACCTTCTCGAGGTTGGCGAGCTTGCCCGCCTTCTTGGCCGCGGCCAGCTCACCGGAGTCGGGGCCGCCCACCCGGACGGCCACGCCCGCGGAGTCGTATCCGCGGTACTCCAGCCGCCGCAGGCCCTCGAGGACGACGTCGAGGGCGTTCTTCGGGCCGACGTATCCGACGATGCCGCACATGTGGACCGAGGGTACCGGCGGTGGTGGACCGATCCGTCCCTCCGAGGTGTGAGACCGGTCGGCCGCCCCAGCCGTCCCACGGGCACCGACACCTGACACGCGGCCCGGCCAGGGACCCCGGCTCAGCCGACGGCGACGACGACCCCCGCCAGGCGCTGGGCGATCCCGTCGGCCTGCTCCTGGGTGGGCGCCTCGACCATCACGCGCACCAGCTGCTCGGTGCCCGACGGGCGCAGCAGCACCCGGCCGTCGTCGCCGAGCTCCTCCTCGGCGGCGTTGACCGCGGCGGCCACGGTGTCGCTCTCGACGACGGCGATGCGGTCGCGGACCGGCACGTTGACCAGGGTCTGTGGCAGCCGCTGCACCACCGAGGCGAGCTCGGCCAGCGAGGCCCCGGTGGCCGACATGCGCGAGAGCAGCGCCAGCCCCGTGAGCAGGCCGTCGCCGGTGGTGGCGTGGTCGAGGAAGACCAGGTGGCCGCTCTGCTCACCGCCGAGGGAGAGCCCGCGGGCGCGCAGGGCCTCCAGCACGTAGCGGTCGCCGACGGCGGTGGTGTGCACCGCGATGCCGGCGTCGCGCATCGTGTGGTGGAAGCCGAGGTTGCTCATCACGGTGGCGACGACGGTGTCCGCCGCCAGCGCCCCGCGCTCCTTGAGGCCGAGCGCGCAGACGGCGAGGATCGCGTCGCCGTCGACGACCTCGCCCGCGGCGGTGACGGCCAGGCAGCGGTCGGCGTCGCCGTCGTGGGCGATGCCGAGGTCGGCGCCGGTCGCCCGGACCGCCTCGGTGAGCGGACCGAGGTGGGTGGACCCGACGCCGTCGTTGGTGTTCCAGCCGTCGGGCTCGCCGCCGATGACGGTGACGTCGGCGCCGGCCCGGCGGTAGACGTCGGGGGCGCAGGTGGCGGCCGAACCGTGCGCGCAGTCGACGACCAGGCGCAGCCCGGAGACCGGGGACGGCAGCGTCGAGAGCAGGTGCGCGGCGTAGTCGGCGGCGCCGCCGGGCAGGTCGCGGACCCGGCCGATGTCGGCCCCCGAGGGCCGGTGCCCGGCCGTGTCGCCGGCCAGGACGGTCGACTCGATGGCCGCCTCGACCGCGTCGGGCAGCTTGTGACCGCCGCGGCTGAACAGCTTGATGCCGTTGTCGGGCATCGGGTTGTGGCTCGCCGAGATCATGACGCCGAGGTCGGCGCCGGTCTCGGCGGTGAGGAAGGCGACGGCCGGCGTCGGGAGCACGCCCACGCGCAGCACCTCGGCGCCGGCGCTGGCCAGGCCCGCGACCACGGCGGCCTCGAGCATCTCCCCGCTGGCACGGGGGTCGCGGCCGACGACCGCGACGGGACGCGAGGTCCCGTCGCGGTCAGCGAGCACACCGGCGGCCGCACGGGCCACCGAGAGGGCCAACTCCGGCGTGAGGTCGGCGTTGGCCCGACCCCGGACGCCGTCGGTCCCGAAGAGGCGACCCACGGCGGTGCCGGTCAGCGCTTCGAGTACTGAGGCGCCTTGCGGGCCTTCTTGAGGCCGTACTTCTTGCGCTCCTTGACCCGCGCGTCGCGGGTGAGGAAGCCGGCCTTCTTCAGCGCGGGACGGTCCTCGGCCTCGACCTCGATGAGGGCGCGGGCGATGGCCAGGCGCAGCGCGCCGGCCTGGCCGGTGACGCCGCCACCCTTGAGGATGCCGACGACGTCGTACTGCTCGGCCTTCTCGAGGGTCACGAACGGCTCACGGATGAGCTGCTGGTGGACCTTGTTCGGGAAGTACTGCTCGAGGGTGCGGCCGTTGAGGCGGAACTGGCCGGTGCCCGGCACGAGCCGCACGCGGACGATCGCCTCCTTGCGCCGGCCGACGGTCTGCACCGGACGCCCCTCGGCGTCGGTCACGGTCGGAGCCGCGGTCATGGGCGTGGTCACTGGGCCACCTGCTTGATCTCGAAGGTCTGGGGCTGCTGGGCGGCGTGCGGGTGCTCGGGACCCGCGTACACCTTCAGCTTCTTGATCATCTGCCGGCCGAGGCTGTTGTGCGGCAGCATGCCCTTGACGGCGCGCTCGACGACCCGGTCGGGGTGCGTGCGGATCTGGTCGCCGACGTTGATCGCCCGCAAGCCGCCGGGGTAGCCCGAGTGCCGGTAGGCGGTCTTCTGGTCCCGCTTGGAGCCGGTCAGGGCGACCTTGCCGGCGTTCACGACGACGACGAAGTCGCCGACGTCCACGTGCGGGGCGAACTGGGGCTTGTGCTTGCCGCGCAGCAGGGTCGCGATCTGGCTGGCGAGTCGACCGAGCACCACGTCGGTGGCGTCGATGACGTGCCAGGCGCGGTCGACCTCGCCGGGCTTGGGTGAGTACGTGCGCACGGCGCTCGTGTCCTCCGTCGTCGTCGGGGCGGCTGGTGGGATCGCCTCACCGAGCACGGGAGACGGAGCGGCGCGCGCGCACCAGCCGGCGGCCGCGCACCAGCCGACCACGATACCAGCGGCCCGCAGGGCCGCTGCGACGTGCCGGAACGGCCCCGGGTGACGTGCGGGAACGGCCCCCTGGTGACGTGCTGGAACGGCCCCGTCCAGAGGCTCGCCCCGAGCGTGCGAGGGGTGAGGAGGACGGGGTCCTCCGACTTCAACCGTCGATCAGGTCCCGCTGGGCCGGCAGCAGCCGGTCCATCGCCGCGACGTCGTCGGCCGCCGCCAGGCCCAGGACGTCGACGCTGGCCAGGTGGCTGCCGTAGCCGACGTAGCAGCGCTGGTAGAAGCCGTCCGCCGACTCGAACCAGAAGCACGGCGCCTCGGGGATGGAGGGCAGGGTGAAGGGCGTGCCGCCGAACTCGGCCTGCTCCAGCTCGGCGAAGGCCGTGTACACGGTGTTGGTCTGCTCCGACGACGGGAAGGCGTACAGCGCCACGGCGTAGCTGAGGTCGGCCTCGTCGGCCTGCTTGGAGTAGAAGCCGCGGAAGCCGTTGGCGGTGAGCAGGTCGCGCTCGCGGACCGGGTCGATGGCCAGCCGCAGGTAGCCCTCGAAGTCGTAGGGACCGGAGAAGTCGGTGGGGTCCCCCGGCGGGTCCAGGGTGAGCTGCTGCAGCCCGTCGGGGTCGACCGGCAGCGAGGGCACCTGGTCCTGCGGGGTGGGCGCGAAGCCCTGCAGCAGCCCCACCTGGTCGGTGAGGAGCCGGCCCACCTCGTCGGGTCCGCGGCCGGCGCCGGTGACGTGGAAGGCGTAGGCCAGCATCCGGCCGACCGGCACAAACGCCTGGACGAGGTCCTCCCCGCCGTCCTCCTGCAGCACCACCTCGCCGTCGAGGCCGGGCACCTCGACGGGCGCGTAGCCCGCGGCGACCTGGTCCTCCGCGAGCTCGGCCGCCGCCCGCCGCGCCGACTCGGGGTCGGACAGCTCGGCCACCATCGTCAGCGTGCTGCGTCCGTCGGCGGGGTCGGTGTTGCACTGGCCCCAGGCGGTGACGAAGCCCCAGCGGTCGAGGACCGCCCCGGCCGTCCCGGTGCCGAAGTAGGCCTCGTCCAGCGCGGCCGCGTCGCTCCAGGGGCCCGACGGGAAGCAGGTGTCGGTCCGCTCCGGGAAGGTGACCTGCACCAGGGAGGTCACCGACGCGATCCGGTGCGACTCCACCAGCGTGCCGACGCCGGGCCGGGGCGCGGGGGTGACGTCGGCCGGCGGCTGCGCCGGCGTCGTCTCCGCGGGCGGCTCGCTCGTCGAGGGCGGTGCGCTCGCCAGCGGCGTCGCCGTCCCGCTCACCGTGCTCGTGCACCCCGCCAGCAGCACCCCGGCCACCAGGGCGACCGCCGTCCCGCGTCCCCGTGTCCCCGTCACGGGCGCGGAGGATAGGGGCGGCGACGGCCCTGGTGGTGCGTCCTGCGCCTGCCGGGCGGATCTCAGTCGATGCGGCGGAGCCGTCCGGTCGACACGTCGTAGACGGTGCCGCAGATCTCCTTCGACAGCAGGAACGGGCTCTCCCGCAGCAGCCGGATCGACTCGCGGACGTCCTCGTCGACGTCGGTGAACGCCCGCGCCGGCCACGGCGGGCGGGCACCGGTGGCCCGCTC
Source organism: Geodermatophilus sp. SYSU D00700 (assembly GCF_054050255.1). Taxonomy (NCBI): domain Bacteria; kingdom Bacillati; phylum Actinomycetota; class Actinomycetes; order Geodermatophilales; family Geodermatophilaceae; genus Geodermatophilus; species Geodermatophilus sp. SYSU D00700. The sequence continues at coordinate 64,678 of NZ_JBJGZA010000017.1, forward strand.
GACGAGGTTGGCGAAGGAGGCGTCGTCGGTCTTCTGCAGGCCGCAGTCGGTGTGGTGGACCAGCACGATCTCGCGGGTCCCGAGCAGGTGCTGGGAGATGGTCAGCGAGCGGATCGTGTCGTCGGTGACCACGCCGCCGGCGTTGCGGATGACGTGCGCGTCACCGACGGCCAGACCCAGAAGCGGGAACAGCGGCATCCGGGAGTCCATGCAGGCGACGACGGCGACCTTGCGCGCCGGCGCCACGGGCAACTCGCCGCCGAAGTCCCGGGCCCACTGCTCGTTGGCGACCAGCATGCGCTCGTACTCGGCCACGTGGCGCTCCTCTCGTGTCAGGCATGGGAAGCTCTCCGCACGTCTGGGGCGCGCGGACGTGGGGAGAGCTTCCTATGCCTCGGCCACGCGTTCGCGGGCGACCTGTGCGGCGAGTGCGTCCGCGGTGAGTGCCGGCCGGCCACCGAGCCGCTGCACCGTCAGCGTCCCCGCCGCCGAGGCCGCCCGCGCCGCCCCGGTCGGGGAGGCGCCGTCGAGCAGCGCGGCGGTCAGCGCCGCGACGAAGGCGTCCCCGCCGCCGGTCGGGTCGACGGGCTCGGTGTCCGACAGCGGCACCCGGACCACGCCGTCGGGCGGCCAGTCCGCACCCCGGCCCACCGGCGGACGACCGCCCCGCCAGGCCACCACCTCACCGTCGTCACCGGCTGACAGCGCGACCAGGCGGGGCCCGGCCGCCACGAGCTCGCGGGCCGCGGCGCGGACGTCGTCGACCCCGCCGAGGGCCCGGCCGACCAGCAGCCCCGCCTCCTGCGCGTCGGCGCGCAGGACGGTGGCGCGGTCCAGCAGCGCGGCGCGGGTGGCGTCGTCGGCCGGCGCGCCGTCGGCGACGACGAGCGCGTCGGGGCGGGCCAGCCGCAGCGCCGCGCGCACCGCCTCCCCCGGCTGCTGCAGCTGCAGGGACAGCGCCCGGCAGCCGGTCACCGCGCCGGCGGCCGCGGCGACGTCGTCGGCGGTCAGCAGCACGCCGTCGGGCACGTCCTCGAGCAGCCGGCGGCGGCCGCCGTCCTCCACGACGTCGACGAGCAGCGCGGTCGCCACCCGGGCGCGCCGGGTCACGCAGCCGACGTCGATGCCGTCCGCCCGCGCCGCGGCGGTCACGTCGGCGCCCGCGGTGTCGTCGCCCACCACACCCACCAGCGCCACGGTCACGCCGAGCTGGGCCAGCGCCACGGCCTGGTTCGCGCCCTTCCCGCCGAGGACCTCCCGCCGCTCGGCGACGTCCGCCGAACCGCCGGCCTCCGGCAGTCCACCGACCCGCAGGACGAGGTCCCGCCCGACCTGTCCCAGGACCACGACGCCGGTCACGCCCCCACGCTCCCCGCGACGCCCGGGGCCCGCCAGCCGGGCGGGGGCCCATCGGCCAGGATGGCCGGGTGCGCACGGTCGAGGAACACCAGGCGGCGGTGGCCGCCCTGCTCGCCCCCCTCGGGGAGGAGGAGGTGCCGCTGGCCGCGGCGCACGGCCGCGTGCTCGCCCGTGACGTGACCGCCGGCGTGCCGCTGCCTGGCTTCGACAACTCGGCGATGGACGGCTACGCCGCGCGCTCGGCGGAGCTCGCCGGCCTGCCCGTCCGGCTGCCGGTCGCCGACGACGTCCCCGCCGGCCGCACCGACGTCGTACCGCTCCGCGCCGGGACGGTGCAGCGGATCATGACCGGCGCGCTGCTGCCGCCGGGTGCCGACGTGGTCGTGCCGGTGGAGCTGACCGACGCGGCCACCGACGTCGTCCAGATCCGCGACGCACCCGCCGCCGGCACCCACCTGCGCCGGGCCGGGGAGGACATCACCGCGGGCACCGTCGCGCTGGAGGCCGGGAGCCCGCTGGGAGCCGCCCAGCTCGGGCTGGCCGCCGCCGTGGGCGCGCGGACGCTGTGGGTGCGCCGCCGGCCGCGGGTGCTGGTGCTCTCCACCGGCAGCGAGCTGGTCGAGCCGGGTGAGCCGCTGCTGCCCGGGCAGGTGTACGAATCCAACTCGCTGCTGCTGTGCGCGGCAGTCGAGGACGCCGGCGGCACCGCGCGGCGGCTGCACTTCGTGCCCGACGACGTCGGCCAGTTCCTCGGTACCGTGCGCGCCGAGCTCGCCGACGCCGACCTGCTGGTCACCAGCGGCGGCGTGAGCGCCGGGGCCTACGAGGTGGTCAAGGACGCGTTCGGCACGCTGGGCACCGTCGAGTTCGTCAAGGTGGCCATGCAGCCGGGCGGCCCGCAGGGCGCGGGCACCGTCGACGGCGTGCCCGTGGTGACCCTCCCCGGCAACCCGGTGAGCTCGTTCGTGTCCTTCGAGGTCTTCGTGCGGCCGGCGCTGCGCCGGGCGCTCGGCCACGCCGCGCCGGGCCGGCTGCGGGCGCCCGCGGAGCTCACCGCGCCGCTGCGCTCCCCCGCCGGGCGCCGCCAGTTCCTCCGCGGCCGTTACGACGCCGGCCGCGTCTCCCAGGTCGGCGGGCCCGGCTCGCACCTGGTCGCCCACCTCGCCCGCGCCAACTGCCTGGTCGTCGTGCCCGAGGACGTCACCGAGCTGCCCGCGGGCGCCGCGGTCGACGTCGTCCTGATCGAAGGAGCGCTCCAGTGACCGAGCTGACCCACGTCGACGAGACCGGCGCCGCGCGCATGGTCGACGTCTCCGCCAAGCCGGTCACCGCCCGCGAGGCGACCGCGGCCGGGCGGGTGCTGGTCAGTCCCGAGGTGGTCGCGCTGCTGCGGGGCGAGGGCGTGCCCAAGGGAGACGCCGTCGCGGTCGCCCGGATCGCCGGCATCGCCGGGGCCAAGCGGACGCCGGACCTCGTGCCGCTGTGCCACCCGATCGCGCTGCACGGTGTGACCGTGGACGTCACGGTGGCCGACGACGCCGTCGAGATCACGGCCACCGCGCGCACCGCCGACCGGACCGGCGTGGAGATGGAGGCGCTGACCTCGGTCGCCGTCGCCGGGCTGACCGTCATCGACATGGTCAAGGCCGTGGACCCGCGGGCGTCGATCACCGACGTCCGGCTGCTGGCGAAGTCCGGCGGCAAGAGCGGGGAGTGGCGGCGGTGACCCTCCCCGAGGGCGCGCGGGCGGTCGTGGTCACCGCGTCCAACCGCGCGTCGGCCGGCGTCTACGAGGACCGCAGCGGACAGGCGCTGGCCGAGGGGCTGCGGGAGCTCGGGTTCGCCGTGGACGGGCCGCACGTGCGCCCCGACGACGTCGACGCGCTGGCCGCCGTCCTCCGCGAGGCGGTCGCGTCCGGGGCCGACGTCGTCCTCACCACCGGCGGCACCGGCCTGTCGCCCACCGACGTCACGCCCGAGGCGACCCGCGCGGTGGTCGAGCGGGAGGCCCCGGGGCTGGCCGAGGCGGTGCGCCGCTACGGCGAGGGGAACGTGCCCACGTCCGTGCTCTCGCGCGGGATCGCCGGCACCGCGGCGCGGACGCTGATCGTGAACCTGCCCGGGTCCACCGGCGGGGTGCGGGACGGGCTGGCCGTCCTCGGCCCGCTGCTCCCCCACGTGGTCAGCCAGCTCCGCGGCGGCGACCACCCGCGGCCCTGACCCGGCGCGGCGAGGGTGTGCGCCGGCGCCGCGTTCCCGGCAGCAGCACCCGGCGTGGGCGCACACGCTCGTGGTCAGTCGGGCAGGACGAGGCGGTCCTGGCGGGTGTAGACGTTGCAGCCGTCGCCGCGGAGGAAGCCGACCAGCGTGATGCCGACGTCGGCGGCCAGCTCCACCGCGAGCGACGACGGCGCCGACACCGCGGCCAGCACCGGGATCCCGGCCATCGCCGCCTTCTGCGTCAGCTCGAAGCTCGCCCGCCCGCTGACCATCAGCACGTGCCCGGCCAGCGGCAGCCGGCCCTCGCGCACCGCGTCGCCGACGACCTTGTCCACGGCGTTGTGCCGGCCGACGTCCTCGCGCAGCGCCACGAGCTCCCCGTCGGCGGTGAACAGCCCGGCGGCGTGCAGCCCGCCGGTCTTGCTGAACACCTCCTGCGCGGCCCGCAACCGGTCGGGCATCGCCAGGAGCGTGGCCAGCTCCAGCCGGGTGGCGTCGGCGGCGACGTCGTGGCGGGTGCGGGTGCGGATGGCGTCGATGCTCGCCTTGCCGCACACCCCGCACGAGCTCGACGTGAGGAAGGTGCGGTCCAGCGCGGTGGCGGGCGGCTCGACGCCGGCCACCAGGTCGACGTCGACGACGTTGTAGGTGTTGCGGCCCTCGTCGTCGACGGAGTTGCAGTACCGCAGGCCGGCGACGTCCTCGACGCCGGCGATGACCCCCTCCGTGGCGAGGAAACCGTGCACGAGGTCGAAGTCGGCGCCCGGCGTGCGCATCGTGACCGCCAGCGGCGTGCCGTCGAGCCGGATCTCCAGCGGCTCCTCCGCGGCCACCGTGTCGGGTCGGGTGGTGCGCACGGGGCCCCGGATGCGCAGCACGGGCGTGCGGCTGGTGACTCGTCCCACGACCGGGACGGTACCCACGCGCGGCCCCTACGGTCGGTCCGTGACCGCACCGGCCCCGCTCCCGCCCTACGCGGCGGTCGTGCTCGCCGGCGGCCGCGCGGCCCGGCTGGGCGGGCGGGCCAAGCCGCAGCTGGAGGTCGGCGGGCGCACGATGCTGGCCGCCGTCCTCGACGCCGTCGCCGACGCCCAGCCGCGGGTCGTGGTCGGCCCGCCGCAGCCGGTGCCCGGTGACGTCATGGTGGTGCGCGAGCGGCCGCCCGGCGGTGGCCCGGTCGCCGCGATGCGCGCCGGTCTGGCCGCCGTCGACACCGACGTCGTCGCCGTCCTCGCCGGCGACCTCCCCTTCGTGACGCACGCGCTCGTGCGCGATCTCCGCGAGCGGCTGACCGGCGACGGCGTCCTCGTCGTCGACGACGCCGGCCGCGACCAGTACCTGCTCGGCGTCTGGCGGACGGCCGCGCTGCGGCGGGCGCTCGCCGGCACCTCCGGCCCGCTGCCGGTCCGCCGGGTGGTCGCCTCGCTGACGGTCACCCGCCACCGGCCGGACCGGCGGCCCGGCACGCCACCTCCCTGGACCGACTGCGACACCCCTGCCGACCTCGCCCGCGCCCGCGCGGCCGCCGGGGAACTCGGCTGGGGATGACCGGGCGCTCCGGATAGGGTGCGCCATGCGCGTCGCCATCGCCGGTGCCCACGGCCAGGTCGCCCGCCGCCTCGGTCGCCTCCTGGCCGGCCGCGGGGACACCGTGGTCGGGATCGTCCGCAACCCCGACCACGCCGCCGACCTCGAGGCCGACGGCGTGACGCCGGTCGTGCTGGACCTGGAGTCCGCGTCGGTCGACGAGGTGGCCGACGCCGTCCGGGGAGCCGACGCCGTGGTGTTCGCCGCGGGTGCCGGACCGGGCAGCGGCGCGGCGCGCAAGCACACCGTCGACCACGCCGCCGCGGTGCTGCTGGCCGACGCCGCCGAGCGGGCCGGCGTGCGCCCCTACCTGCTGGTGTCCTCGATGGGAGTGGAGCAGGCCCGCCAGGGGACGCCGAAGGGCATGGACCCGGTGTTCGCCGCCTACCTGCAGGCCAAGCTGCGGGCCGAGGACGTGATCCTCCCGCGGCCGGCCCTCGACACGGTCGTCCTGCGGCCGGGCCGGCTCACCGACGACCCGGGCACCGGCCGGGTCACCCTGACCCACGGCGTCGAGTTCGGCGACGTCCCCCGCGACGACGTCGCGGCGGTCCTGCTGGCGCTGCTCGACGCCGGCAAGACCGACGAGGTCGTCGAGCTGGTCAGCGGGCCGACGCCGATCGAGGAGGCCGTCGCGGCGCTGCCGTGACTCAGCTGCGCAGGGCCCGGGTGAGCTGCGCGCGGGCCGCGAGGTCGGCGTCGGCCGGGTAGTCGACCCGCACCAGCGTCAGCCCTCCCGGCGGGGCGACCACGACCTCGTCCGCCCGCTTGCGGCGGGTCAGCAGGCCGGCCGGCCAGTCCGGGTCGCGGCGACCCTCACCGACGGCGAGCAGCGCACCGACGAGGCTGCGGACCATCGAGTGGCAGAACGCGTCGGCGGACGCCTCCACGGTCACCAGGTCGCCGTCGCGGGCCACTCCCAGCGCCAGCAGGGTGCGGATGGTGGTGGCGCCCTCGCGGCGGCGGCAGAAGGCGGCGAAGTCGTGCCGGCCGAGCAGCCGTGCGGCGGCGGCGGCCATGGCACCGGCGTCCAGGCGCCGTGGCCAGCCGACGGTGTCGGCCCGGCGCAGCGGCGACGGCCCGCCCTCGGCGTCGGTGAGCCGGTAGACGTAGTGCCGCGCCAGCGCGCCGAAGCGGGCGTCGAAGCCCGGCGGCGCCTCGGTGACGGCCGGGACGGCGACGTCGGGCGGCAGCACCCCGCGCAGTCGGCGGACCAGGCGCCCCGCCTGCTCGGTCCAGGCGGCGTGCGGCACGTCGGCGTGGGCCACCTGCCCGGTCGCGTGGACGCCGGTGTCGGTGCGACCGGCGACGGTCAGCTGCACGGGGCCCCGCAGGACCGTCGCCAGCCCGGTCTCGAGCTCGGCCTGCACGGTGCGCCGACCGGGCTGGCGGGCCCAGCCGGAGAAACCGGTGCCGTCGTAGGCGACGTCCAGGCGGAGACGGACGAGCCCGCCACCGGGAACGGTGGCGGGCTCGTCTGCGAGGTGGTCGCTCCTCAGCGGGGGTCGGGCGCGGACTCGCCGCCCGGCGCGAGGGTGCCGGAGGTGGCGGCGTCACCGAGCTCGGCGGCCTCCACCTCCGCGGCGGCCGCCCGGGCCACGTCGGGCGACAGCGTCGGGTCGTCGACGACGGCGGCGTTCTCCCGCTGCGGCTCCGGCCGGACGTTGCTCTCGTCCTGGCGGTCGCCGTCGGGGTTGTAGACGTCGGTGACGACCTGCTGGGCCTCGGGGTCGACGTCGCCGGAGGTCACGGCCGGCGAGGTGTCGCCACCGGGACCGGTGGTCTCACCGGCGAACGTGGCGCCCTGGTCGCCGCCGCTGGCGGGGACGCCGACGGCGCCGGCGTTGCCGCCCTCGCCCGGACGCTCCTCCGTGGTCACCGGGTGCCGCCCGGGGCGTCGGCGTCGCCCGGGGTCTCGGTGTCGCCCGGGGACTCGGCGTCGGCGGCCACGGTGTCGGCGTCGGCCGGCTCCGCGTCGGCCTCGGCGGCCTCGACGGCCTCGACCTCGTCGGCGACCGCGGCGTCGGCGGCAGCGGCGTCGTCGGCAGCGGTGTCGTCGATGCTCACGGCAGCCGTGTCGTCGGCCGCGGTGTCGTCGGCGTCGGCGGTCTCGATCGCGTCGGCGGTGACCTCGCCGGAGGCGGCGGCCGCGCCGGCGCCGGAGGCGAACCGGGTCCCGCGCGCACGCTCGGCCTCACCGACGGCCTCCTGGGCCACGGTCAGGCCCTCGACGAGCTCGATGACCGCCATGGGCGCGTTGTCGCCCTTCCGCGGGCCGACCTTGGTGATCCGCGTGTAGCCGCCCGGCCGGTTCTCGAAGCGCGGGCCGATCTCGGCGAACAGGTGGTGGACGACGTCCTTGTCCCGGATGACCGTCATGACCTGGCGGCGCGCGTGCAGGTCGCCGCGCTTGGCGAAGGTCACCAGCTTCTCGGCGAACGGGCGCAGCCGCTTGGCCTTGGCCTCGGTGGTGGTGATCCGCCCGTGCTCGAACAGCGAGGTGGCCAGGTTGGCCAGCATCAGCCGCTCGTGCGAGGGGGACCCGCCGAGACGGGGGCCCTTGGTGGGGGTGGGCATGTCGGTCCTTCCTCAGGCGGCCGGGCGGGCGTTGCCGGCTGCTTCCGGGTGGTGCTGTCGTCTGTGCTCAGTGTGGCGGGCCGGGAGCCCACGGCCGGGCGGTGGGGTACCCACCGCCCGGCCGGTGCAGCGTCAGAGCTGCTCGGTCTCCTGGTAGGAGCCGTCGTCGTACTGGACCTGCCCGTACTCGGTGCCGTACTCGCCGGTGCCGTGGTAGGCGTCGGTCTCGTAGCCCTCGTCGTAGCTCTCCACCGAGGTGGGGATGAACCCGGGCGGGCTGTCCTTGAGCGCGAGGCCCATGGCCGCCAGCTTCATCTTGACCTCGTCGATCGACTTGGCCCCGAAGTTCCGGATGTCGAGCAGGTCGGCCTCGGAGCGGGTGACCAGCTCGCCGACGGTGTGCACGCCCTCGCGCTTGAGGCAGTTGTAGGACCGGACGGTGAGGTCCATGTCCTCGATCGGCATCGAGAAGTTGGCGATGTCGGCGGCCTCGGCCGGGCTGGGGCCGACCTCGATGCCCTCGGCGTCGACGTTCAGCTCGCGCAGCAGGCCGAACAGCTCGACCAGCGTGGAGCCGGCGGAGGCGATGGCGTCGCGCGGGGCGATCGACGGCTTGGTCTCGACGTCGACGACCAGGCGGTCGAAGTCGGTGCGCTGCTCGACGCGGGTGGCCTCGACGGCGTAGGTGACCTTGAGGACCGGCGAGTAGATCGAGTCGACCGGGATGCGGCCGATCTCCTGGCCGGGCTGCTTGTTCTGCGGGGCCGGCACGTAGCCGCGGCCGCGCTCGACGACCAGCTCGATCTCCAGCCGGCCCTTGCCGTTGAGCGTGGCGATGTGCAGGTCGGGGTTGTGCACCTCGACACCGGCCGGGGGCGCGATGTCGGCGGCGGTGACCTCGCCGGGGCCCTGCTTGCGCAGGTACATGGTCACCGGCTCGTCGGAGTCGGAGCTGACCACGAGGCCCTTGAGGTTGAGGATGATCTCGGTGACGTCCTCCTTGACCCCGGGCACGGTGGTGAACTCGTGCAGGGTGCCCTCGATCCGGATGCTGGTCACGGCAGCACCGGGGATCGACGACAGGAGGGTGCGGCGCAGCGAGTTGCCGAGGGTGTAGCCGAAACCGGGCTCCAGCGGCTCGATGACGAACCGTGAGCGCTGCTCGGTGAGGGTCTCCTCGGTCAGCGTCGGACGCTGGGCGATGAGCATGGGTGTTCTCCTCTGTGACCTCCGGCGCCCGCCATATGACGCCGTGAGGGAGTGGTGCTGGCCCCGGCGGACATCCGTCCGCCCGCCGGGGCCGGTACTGCAGGTGGTGCTGCGAGCCCTTACTTGGAGTAGAGCTCGACGATCAGCTGCTCCTGGACCGGGGTGTCGATCACCTGGCGGGCCGGGATGCTGTGGACGACGGCGCGCAGCTGGCCGCTGATGACCTCCAGCCACGGCGGCACGGGACGCTCGCCGGCGCGGGCCTGGGCGATCTCGAACGGCACCATCCGCCGCGACTTCTCGGCGACCTCGATGATGTCGTTGGCGCTCACCCGGTACGACGGGATGTCGACCTTGCGGCCGTTGACCCGGATGTGGCCGTGCTTGACCAGCTGGCGGGCCATGTCGCGGCTCTCGCCCCAGCCGGCCCGGTACACGACGTTGTCCAGGCGGGACTCGAGGATCTGCAGCAGGACCTCACCGGTCTTGCCCGTCTTGCGGTTGGCCTCCTCGTAGTAGCCGCGGAACTGCTTCTCGAGGACGCCGTAGATGCGGCGGGCCTTCTGCTTCTCGCGCAGCTGCAGGAGGTACTCGCTGTCCTTGCTGCGGCCCCGGCCGTGCTCGCCCGGCGGGTAGGGCCGGATCTCGATCGGGCACTTCGGGGACTCGCACTTGCTGCCCTTGAGGAACAGCTTCATCTTCTCGCGCCGGCACATCCGGCAGTCGGCTCCGGCGTAACGGGCCACGTCAGGTACTCCTCGTTCGTCTCGTCAGTGGCCGGTCAGACCCGGCGGCGCTTCTTGGGGCGGCAGCCGTTGTGCGGCTGCGGGGTCACGTCCTGGATCTGTCCGACCTCGAGGCCGGTCGCCTGCAGCGAGCGGATCGCCGTCTCGCGACCGGAGCCGGGGCCCTTCACGAAGACGTCGACCTTGCGCATGCCGTGCTCCTGGGCCTTGCGCGCGGCGTTCTCGGCGGCCATCTGGGCGGCGAACGGCGTCGACTTGCGCGAGCCCTTGAAGCCGACGTGGCCGGCCGAGGCCCAGCTGATCACGTTCCCGTTGGGGTCGGTGATGGACACGATCGTGTTGTTGAACGTGCTCTTGATGTGCGCGGCGCCGTGGGCGACGTTCTTCTTCTCCTTGCGGCGGACCTTCTTGGCCCCAGCCGCGGCGCGAGCCCTGGGAGGCATCTCTCTCCGGTTTCCTTCTGATCAGTGGCCAGGTAGAGCGCGTCGCGCACCGCCGCTCCCGCCCTCACGGGTCGCTGCGACGGCGCGCGGACACACTTACTTCTTGCCGGCCTTCTTCTTGCCGGCGATGGTCTTGCGCGGGCCCTTGCTCGAGCGCGCGTTGGTGCGGGTGCGCTGACCGTGCACGGGCAGCCCACGACGGTGGCGCAGGCCCTGGTAGCAGCCGATCTCCACCTTGCGGCGGATGTCGGCGGCCACCTCGCGGCGCAGGTCACCCTCGACGCGGAAGTGCTCGTCGATGTAGTCGCGCAGCTTCAGCAGGTCCTCGTCGCCGAGGTCCCGGACGCGCAGGTCGGGGCTGACGCCCGTCGCGGCCAGGGTCTCCTTGGCGTGGGCCTTGCCGATGCCGTAGATGTAGGTGAGCGCGATCTCCATCCGCTTCTCGCGGGGCAGGTCGACGCCGGCCAGTCGTGCCATGTCTCAGGTACTCCCTCAGCCCTGCCGCTGCTTGTGGCGGGCGTTGTCGCAGATGACCATGACCCGGCCGTGCCGGCGGATCACCTTGCACTTGTCGCAGATCTTCTTCACCGACGGCTGGACCTTCACCGTTGCCGCCCCTCATTCCTGTCGATCGATGGCCGCCCGCGCGGCACCCTCGGGTGCCCCGCGCCGGCGGCGGTCACTTGTAGCGGTAGACGATGCGACCGCGGGTCAGGTCGTAGGGCGAGAGCTCCACGACGACGCGGTCCTCCGGCAGGATGCGGATGTAGTGCTGGCGCATCTTGCCGCTGATGTGGGCGAGCACCCGGTGCCCGTTCTGCAGCTCGACCCGGAACATCGCGTTGGGCAGCGGCTCGACGACGCGACCCTCGACCTCGATGGCCCCGTCCTTCTTCGCCATGCCCGACACGGCCTCCCTGACTCGGTGGTGCTGGTGGATGTGGTGCTGGAGTCGCGGACGACCACGCCGGGGCCCGGCGGTCGTACGCGGTGGTTGCAGACCAGGTGGTGCAGGCGCTCCCGCGAGGGCGTCCCGCGCCGTGCGGCCACAGCACGACGACAGGACGGCGCGAACGCCGTCGTTCACTGTACCCCGCTGCGACGGGCCTCTCCAACCCGGCCTCTGTCACAACGGAAGGCCCCGGGTGGCCCCGTCGCAGGGTCCCACCACGAGCTCGCGAGTGGTGGGGGGCGAGGGGGCCCTTGCTCAGGTGCGGGGGGTGATCCCGAAGGGGGCCAGCCCCGCGACGCCGCCGTCCTCCGCCGTCAGGACCCAGGGCCCCTCGGGGGTGATGGCGACGGTGTGCTCGAAGTGGGCGGCCCGGGAGCCGTCCTTGGTGACCACGGTCCAGCCGTCCTCGAGTTCGACGGTGGCGGGGTCGCCCACCGTCACCATCGGCTCGATCGCCAGCGCGAGACCGGGCACCAGCCGGGGGCCGCGGCCGGGCCGGCCGTAGTTGAGGACGTGCGGGTCCTGGTGCATCTCGGTGCCGATCCCGTGGCCGCCGTAGTGGTCGACGATGCCGTAGGGGTGTGGCTCCGCGGTGATGGCCTGCTCGACGGCGGCGCTGATGTCGGTGAGCCGGCCACCGGCGACCGCCCGGGCCAGGCCTGCCCACATGCTGCGCTCGGTGACGGCGATGAGGGCGGCGTCCTCGGCCGAGGGCGGGCCGACCGTGACGGTGACGGCCGAGTCGCCGTGCCAGCCGTCGAGGATGGCGCCGCAGTCGATCGAGATGTTGTCGCCCTCGGCGAGCACCCGCTGCGGGTCCGGGATGCCGTGCACGACCTCGTCGTTGATCGACGCGCAGATGCTGCCGGTGAAGCCGTGGTAGCCCAGGAACGACGGGACCGCCCCGGCCGACCGGATGGTGTCCTCGGCGATGGCGTCGAGCTCACCGGTCGTCACGCCGGGACGGACGGCGGCGCGCACGGCGCCGATCGCCTTCGCGACGACGAGGCCGGCGCCGCGCATCAGCTCGATCTCCTGCGGCGTCTTGATCTGGATCATGCGTCCACTCCACTTCGCCAACAGCGGGAGGCGGCTCAGGATCCCGGCCGACATGCGCGGCGCCGTCCCCTCAGCTGTCGTCTGACCGTCCGGGCTGCCCGAGGGCGGTCATCACGCGGTCGGTGACCTCCTCGATGGTGCCGATCGCGTCGATGCGCGACAGCAGCCCCTCGCCGTCGTAGAACCCCGAGAGCGGCGCGGTCTGTTCCCGGTAGACCTCCAGCCGGTGCCGGACGGTCTCGGGCTTGTCGTCGTCGCGCTGCACCCACTCGCCGTCAACGAGCATCCGCCGGCCGGAGAGCCGGCGGACGAGCTCCTCCTCCTCGACGACGAGCTCGAGGACGCGGTCGAGGTGGTGCCCCAGCTCGGCCAGCGAGCTGCGCAGCTGCTCGGCCTGGGCGATGGTGCGCGGGAACCCGTCGAGCAGGAAGCCGGCCTTGGCGTCGGGCTCGGCCAGCCGGTCCTTGACCATGGCGACGGTGATCTCGTCGGGGACCAGGTCGCCGGCGTCCATGTAGACCTTGGCCTTGCGGCCCAGCTCGGTCTGGCCGCTGACGTTGGCGCGGAAGATGTCGCCGGTCGAGATGGCCGGCACGCCGAGCCGTCCCGCGATGATCTGCGCCTGCGTCCCCTTGCCGGCTCCAGGGGGACCGAGCAGCACGACGCGCACTACTTCAGGAACCCTTCGTAGTTGCGCTGGTTGAGCTGGGTCTCGATCTGCTTCACCGTCTCCAAGCCCACTCCCACCATGATCAGCACCGCGGTCCCGCCGAACGGGAAGTTCTGGTTCGCTCCCTGCTGCGTGATCGACAGGAAGAAGTTGGGCAGCACCGCCACGATGCCGAGGTAGATCGACCCCGGCAGGGTGATCCGGGAGAGCACGTACTGCAGGTACTCGGCCGTGGGCCGGCCGGGGCGGATGCCGGGGATGAAGCCGCCGTAGCGCTTCATGTCGTCGGCCCGCTCCTCGGGGTTGAACGTGATCGACACGTAGAAGTACGTGAAGAAGACGATCAGGCCGAAGTACAGCGCCACGTGCACCGGGCTGCTCTGGTCGATGACGTAGTTCTCGAAGAACTGCCGCACCGGCCCGGTCTCGTCGCCCTGCAGCTGGGTGATCAGCTGCGGCAGGTAGAGCAGCGACGAGGCGAAGATGACCGGGATGACACCGGCCTGGTTGACCTTCAGCGGGAGGTAGGTCGACGTCCCGCCGTACATCCGGCGGCCGACCATGCGCTTGGCGTACTGGACCGGGATGCGCCGTTGCGCCTGCTCGACGTAGACGACCGCACCGATGATCAGCAGGGCGAAGGCGCAGACGACGGTGAAGACGACGCCGCCGCGGGTCTGCAGGATCGCGCCGCCCTCGGCCGGGATGCGGGCCGCGATCGAGGTGAAGATCAGCACGGACATGCCGTTGCCGATCCCCTTCTCGGTGAGCAGCTCGCCGAGCCACATGATGACGGCGGTGCCGGCGGTAAGCGTGATGACCAGGATGACCGTCGTCCAGATGCTCTGCGACGGGATGATCTCCTGCTGGCAACCGGGGAACAGCTGGCCGCTGCGGGCCAGCGCGATGATGCCGGTGCTCTGCAGGACCGCGAGGGCGATCGTGAGGTAGCGGGTGTACTGGGTCAGCTTCTGCTGCCCCGACTGCCCTTCCTTCTTCAGCTGCTCGAAGCGCGGGATCACCACGACCAGCAGCTGCACGATGATGCTGGCGGTGATGTAGGGCATGATCCCCAGCGCGAAGATCGACAGCCGCAGCAGCGCCCCGCCGGAGAACAGGTTCACCAGCGAGTAGACGTCGCGCTGGTCGGAGGCCTGCGCCTGCTCGAGGCAGCTGTTGATCGCCTCCACCGAGACCCCGGGACCCGGGATCGCGGCCCCCAGCCGGTACACGGCGATGATCGCCAGGGAGAACAGCAACTTGCGCCGGAGGTCTGGCGTCCGGAACGCCGCGGCGAACGCCTGCAGCACGTGCCCTCCCCTTATCGGTCGGACGAGGTTAGCAACGACGGAGGACCTTCCCTGCCCCCACCACTCGCGGACGCGCGGCGGGGGGCCCGGAGAGAGGCCGCAACCCGCCCGCCGGAGGGCGGACGGGCCGGGAACAGCAGACGACCCCCGGGGCTGGTGGTGCGGCCCCGGGGGTCGTCCGTCGCTCAGATGCGGGTGGTGCTGCCCCCGGCCGCGGCGATCTTCTCCGCCGCGGAGGCGGAGAAGGCGTGCGCGTGCACGGTGACCCGGACGCCGCCCAGGTCGCCGGTGCCGAGGACCTTCACCGGCTGGCCGCGGCGGACCGCGCCGGCGGTGGCGAGCGAGTCGGGGTCGACGTGCCCGCCCTCGGGGAACAGGGACGCGATCCGGTCGAGGTTGACGACCTGGAACACGACCTTGTTGCGGTTCTTGAAGCCGGACATCTTGGGCAGCCGCATGTGCAGCGGCGTCTGACCGCCCTCGAAGCGCGCGGAGGTGGTGCCGCGCGCGCCGGTGCCCTTGGTGCCGCGACCGGCCGTCTTGCCCTTGGAGCCCTCACCACGGCCGACTCGCGTCTTGGGGGTGTGGGCGCCCGGGGCCGGACGCAGGTGGTGGACCTTGAGAGTCATGATCAGTCCCTGCTCAGATCTCTTCGACGGTGACGAGGTGCGTCACCGTGGCGACCATCCCGCGGATCTCGGGACGGTCCTCCTGCACGACCGTGTCGTTGACCCGCTTGAGGCCCAGGGACCGCAGCGTCTGCCGCTGGTTGGGCTTCGTGCCGATCGCCGACCGGACCTGGGTGACCTTGAGCTGCGCCACGTCAGACCCCCTGACCCGCACGCGCCCGCAGCATGGCGGCCGGGGCGACGTCCTCGAGGGGCAGCCCGCGACGGGCGGCGATCTCCTCGGGCCGGACGAGGTCCTTCAGCGCCTGCATGGTGGCGTGCACGATGTTGATGGGGTTCGACGAGCCCAGGCTCTTGGAGAGCACGTCGTGGATCCCCGCGCACTCGAGCACGGCGCGCACCGGGCCACCGGCGATGACACCGGTACCGGGGCTGGCCGGCTTGAGGAGCACGACACCGGCCGCCGCCTCCCCCTGCACCGGGTGCGGGATGGTGCTGGCGATCCGCGGCACCTTGTAGAAGTGCTTCTTGGCCTCCTCGACGCCCTTGGCGATCGCCGCGGGCACCTCCTTGGCCTTGCCGTAGCCGACACCCACGGTGCCGTCGCCGTCGCCGACGATCACCAGCGCGGTGAAGCTGAAGCGCCGGCCGCCCTTGACGACCTTCGACACGCGGTTGATGGCCACCACGCGCTCGATGTAGTTGCTCTTCTCGGCAGGCGCGCCGCCGGGCCCCCGCCCGCCGTCACGACGGTCGCGGCGGTCGTTGCCGCCGCCGGCGCCGCCGCCGCGTCGCTGTGGTCCTGGCATCAGACGTCCCTCTCGATCTGCTCGTAGGCGGTGCTGCTCATCAGAAGTCCAGCCCGCCCTCTCGTGCGCCGTCGGCGAGCGCGGCGATACGGCCCTGGTAGCGGTTGCCACCGCGGTCGAAGACGACCCGGGTGATGCCCGCGGCCTGGGCGCGCTCGGCGACCAGGGTGCCGACCCGGCGGGCCAGGGCGGACTTGTCGCCCTCGGCGCCGCGCAGGCTGGCGTCCAGCGTCGAGGCGCTCACCAGGGTACGGCCGACGGTGTCGTCGACGACCTGCACGTGGATGTGCCGCGAGCTGCGGTTGACCACCAGGCGCGGACGCTCGGCCGTGCCGGCGACCCGCTTGCGGAGCCGGTTGTGGCGGCGCAGCCGCGAGACGCGGCGGCGCGTGCTGATGTCGGTGCCGACGGGCGAGTGCACCCGAGCGGCCTTCTCGGTCTGTGCCATCACTTACCCGTCTTCCCGACCTTGCGCTTGACGACCTCGCCCTGGTAGCGGACGCCCTTGCCCTTGTACGGGTCCGGCCGGCGCAGCTTGCGGATGTTGGCGGCCACCTGGCCGACCTGCTGCTTGTCGATGCCGGTGACACGCAGGCGCGTGGGCGACTCGACCGTGAAGGTGATGCCCTCCGGCGCCCGCACGGGCACCGGGTGGCTGAAGCCGAGGGCGAACTCGAGGTCGCTCCCCCGGGCCTGGACGCGGTACCCGACGCCGACGATCTCGAGGGTCTTGGTGTAGCCCTCGGTGACGCCGGTGATCATGTTGGCGATCAGCGTGCGGGAGAGGCCGTGCAGGGCCTTGCTCTCGCGCTGGTCGTCGGGACGGCTCACCGCCAGGGTGCCGTCCTCGCCCTTGGCGACGGTGATCGGCGCGGCGACGGTGTGCGACAGGCTGCCCTTGGGGCCCTTGACGTTGACCGTCTGGCCGTCGATGGCGACGTCCACACCACCGGGCACCGGAATCGGCAGTCGTCCGATCCGTGACATCTCGCTCGCTCCTCTTACCAGACGTAGGCGAGGACTTCCCCGCCCACGCCCTTCTTGGTCGCCTGCCGGTCGGTCAGCAGCCCGGTCGAGGTGGAGATGATCGCCACCCCGAGGCCGCCGAGCACCTTGGGCAGGGCGTTGGACTTCGCGTAGACCCGCAGGCCCGGCTTGGACACCCGGCGCACCCCGGCGATGCTGCGCTCGCGGTTGGGGCCGAACTTCAGGTCGATCACCAGCTCCTTGCGGGTGGCGCCGTCCTTCTCGACCTCCTCGACGCGCCAGCCGGCGATGTAGCCCTCCTGCTGGAGGATCTCGGCGATGTGCGTCTTGAGCTTCGACGACGGCATGCGCGCCGAGTCGTGGTAGGCCGTGTTCGCGTTGCGCAGCCGCGTGAGCATGTCCGCGATCGGGTCGGTCATCGTCATGGGTGTCGTGCCTCTCTCGCCGCGGTTCCTCACGCGTCCCTCGCGTGGGCCTCTCGGCGAACGGTGGAGCTGGGGCCGCCCCGCGCGGTCAGCGCGCGGTGCGGGTACTGCGGACTACCAGCTGGACTTGCTCACGCCCGGCAGCTCGCCGGCGTGCGCCATCTCCCGCAGGCAGATCCGGCACAGGCCGAACTTGCGGAAGACCGAGTGCGGACGACCGCACCGCTGGCAGCGGGTGTAACCGCGGACCGCGAACTTCGGCTTGCGGGCCGCCTTGTTGATCAGCGCCTTCTTGGCCATCTCGGTGTCTCCTCGGCCCGGCTCAGCGGATGGTGGTGACGACGGGCTGGCCGGCGAACGGGAAGCCCAGGAGGCGGAGCAGCTCGCGACCCTCCTCGTCGTTGGTCGCGGTGGTGACCAGCGTGATGTCCATGCCGCGGGGACGGTCGATCTTGTCGACGTCGATCTCGCGGAACATCGACTGCTCGGTCAGCCCGAACGTGTAGTTGCCGTGCCCGTCGAACTGCTGGGCGTTCAGGCCGCGGAAGTCACGGATGCGAGGCAGGGCCAGCGCCAGGAGCCGGTCGAGGAACTCCCACATGCGGTCACCGCGGAGGGTGACCTTGGCGCCGATGGGCATGCCCTCGCGCAGCTTGAACTGCGCGATGGACTTGCGGGCCCGGACGACGGCCGGACGCTGGCCGGTGATCGCGGTCAGGTCGCGCACCGCGCCGTCCATGAGCTTGGCGTCGCGGGTCGCCTCGCCGACGCCCATGTTGACGACGATCTTGGTCAGCCGCGGGATCTGCATGACGTTGGCGTAGCCGAACTCGTCCTGCAGGGCCGGCACGATCGACTCGCGGTAGTGCGCCAGCAGGCGCGGGAGCTCGCGGGTGGGTGCAGTCATCGTCAGAGGTCCTTACCCGTCCGCCGCGACACCCGGATGTTGCGGCCTTCCTCGTCCTTGCGGTGGCCGACCCGGGTCGGCTTGCCCTCGGAGTCGATCACCATCACGTTGCTGACGTGGATGGGAGCCTCCTGGGTGACGATCCCGCCCTGCTGCGCGCCCCGCTGGTTCGAGCTGATGCGGGTGTGCTTCTTGACGCGGCCGACGCCCTCGACGAGGACCTTCTGCAGCTTGGGGTAGGCGGCGATGACGCGGCCGCGGGCGCCCTTGTCCTTGCCGGACAGGACCACGACCGTGTCGCCCTTCTTGACCTTCATGGACGGCGTCCTCTTGTTCTCGGCCATCTTCTTGTCGGCCATGGTCAGAGCACCTCCGGGGCGAGCGAGATGATCCGCATGAAGCGCTTGTCGCGCAGCTCGCGGCCGACGGGGCCGAAGATGCGGGTACCGCGCGGGTCACCGCTGTCGCGGATGATCACGGCGGCGTTCTCGTCGAAGCGGATGTAGGAGCCGTCGGGACGACGGCGCTCCTTGGCGGTGCGGACCACGACGGCCTTGACGACGTCGCCGCGCTTGACGCCGGCACCCGGCAGCGCGTCCTTGACCGTCGCCACGATGACGTCACCGATGCCCGCGTAGCGTCGCCCGGAGCCGCCGAGCACCCGGATGCAGAGGATCTCCTTCGCACCGGTGTTGTCGGCGACCCGCAGTCGCGACTCCTGCTGGATCACGTCCTACTCCCAATCTCAGTGGTGACAGCCGGGCCGGAACGGTGAACCGGCTGTCCGGTTCCCACGTGCGGACGCACCGGCAGCGGAGGGCTGCCGGTGCGTCCGACACGGGTACCGGGATGCGGCGCTCACCCGGAGGGGCGCCAGTCGTCCAGGGTACCTGGTCCCCGGACGTCCCACGAGGGGCCGTCCGTCACAGGACCGGGACGCCCGGACCCCTCACTTGGCCTTCTCGACGACCTCGACCAGCCGCCACCGCTTGGTGGCCGACAGCGGCCGGGTCTCCATGATCTGCACGCGGTCGCCGATGCCGGCGACCCCCTGCTCGTCGTGGGCCTTCAGCTTGCTGGTCCGGCGGATGACCTTGCCGTAGAGGCCGTGCTTCACGCGGTCCTCGACCTCGACGACGATCGTCTTGTCCATCTTGTCGCTGACCACGAGGCCCTCGCGGACCTTGCGGTAGCCGCGGCCGGCCAGGCCGGGGCCGCTGGCGACAGCGGTGTTGTCGGGCTCGCTCATGCCACACCCTCGTTCGGGGCGGCCGAGAGACCGAGCTCGCGCTCGCGCATGATCGTGTAGATCCGGGCGATGTCGCGGCGGACGGTCTGCAGCCGCCGGTTGTTGTCCAGCTGGCCGGTGGCCACCTGGAACCTCAGGTTGAACAGCTCTTCCTTGTGCTCACGCAGCCGCGTGGCAAGCTCGTCGGCCGAGAGCTCGCGCAGCTCCGGGGCGGTCAGACCGGCAGCCATCACACCTCTCCTTCACGCGTGATGAAGCGGCACTTCATGGGCAGCTTGTGGATGGCGCGGCGCATGGCCTCGCGGGCGACCGGCTCGGCCACGCCGGAGAGCTCGAAGAGCACCCGGCCCGGCTTGACGTTGGCGACCCACCACTCGGGCGAGCCCTTGCCCGAGCCCATGCGGGTCTCGGCCGGCTTCTTGGTGAGCGGACGGTCCGGGTAGATCGAGATCCACACCTTGCCGCCACGGCGGATGTGCCGCGTCATGGCGATACGGGCGGACTCGATCTGCCGGTTGGTCACGTAGGCCGGCTCCAGGGCCTGGATGGCGTACTCGCCGAAGTTGATGGCGGTACCGCCCTTGGCCCGGCCGGAGCGGTCCGGGTGGTGCTGCTTGCGGTGCTTGACGCGCCGGGGGATCAGCACGTGTCAGCCCTCCGTCTGGGTGTCGGTCGCCGTCGTCTCGGCCGCCGCGGTGCCCTCGGGGCCGGCCGCCTGGGCGACGGTCTGCTCGGCCGCGACCTCGCCGGAGGTCACGGCCAGGGTGCTGTCGGCGGTGTCCGGGCCGGTGGGCGCGCCCGACGACTCGGCCGCGGCGCGGCCGGCCTCGGTGCCACCGGCGGTCGTGCCGCTCGAGCCCGACCGGCGGGGGCGCTGCGGCCGCTCACGGCGCTGCTGCCGGGCGGCGAGGGCCTCGAGGGCCTCCCGCTCGGCACGCGAGCCGCTGACGTCGCCCTTGTAGATCCACACCTTCACGCCGATGCGGCCGAAGGTGGTGCGGGCCTCGTACAGGCCGTAGTCGATGTTCGCGCGGAGGGTGTGCAGCGGCACGCGCCCCTCGCGGTAGAACTCCGACCGGCTCATCTCGGTGCCGCCGAGGCGCCCGGAGCACTGCACCCGGATGCCCTTGACCTGCGGGCTGCGCTGGGCCGACTGCATGGCCTTGCGCATGGCGCGGCGGAAGCTCACCCGGCTCGACAGCTGCTCGGCCACGGCCTGGGCCACCAGCTGCGCGTCGGCCTCGGGGTTCTTCACCTCGAGGATGTTGAGCTGCACCTGCTTGCCGGTGAGCTTCTCCAGCTCGCCACGGATGCGGTCGGCCTCCGCGCCGCGGCGGCCGATGACGATGCCCGGCCGGGCGGTGTGGATGTCGACGCGGACCCGGTCACGGGTGCGCTCGATCTCCACCTTGGAGATGCCGGCGCGCTCCATGCCCTTGGTCATGAGCTTGCGGATGGCCACGTCTTCCTTGACGTAGTCCTTGTAGAGCTTGTCGGCGTACCACCGGGACTTGTAGTCGGTGGTGATGCCCAGGCGGAACCCGTGCGGGTTGACCTTCTGACCCACTAGCGGGTCCCTCCCCTCGTGTTGGCGCGCTGCTGCGTGCCCTGCTGCCCGGTCTGCTGGACCGCGGGGCCGGACTGGCCGGTGCGGCGGCGGGCGGTGCGGGACTTGCCGGCGAGCTCGGCGCTGGAGCCGACCTCGCTCACCTCGACGGTGATGTGGCTCGTCCGCTTGTTGATCCGGTAGGCCCGGCCCTGCGCCCGCGGACGGATCCGCTTGAGCGTGGGGCCCTCGTCGACGTAGGCGGCGCTGACGACGAGCGCGGCCGGGTCCAGCCGCAGGTTGTGCTCGGCGTTGGCGACGGCGCTGGCGACGACCTTGGCCACCGGCTCGCTGGCGGCCTGCGGGGCGAACCGCAGCAGCGCCAGGGCCTCGTCGGTGGGCAGGTAGCGGACCAGGTCCACCACCCGGCGTGCCTTCATGGGGGCGACGCGGACGAACCGGGCGGTGGCCCGGGCGACCTGCGTCTCCTCTCCCAGCTGGGAAGTCATCTCGTGTCTCTCTCTCCCGGGACCCTGCTCAGCCCCGCCGGGACCGGCGGTCGTCCTTGACGTGGCCCCGGAAGGTCCGGGTGGGGGCGAACTCGCCGAGCTTGTGCCCGACCATCGCCTCGGTCACGAACACCGGCACGTGCTTGCGCCCGTCGTGCACGGCGATGGTGTGGCCGAGCATGTCCGGGATGATCGTCGAGCGCCGCGACCAGGTCCGGATGACCGTCTTGGTGCCCTTCTCGTTCTGCGCGTCCACCTTCTTGAGCAGGTGGTCGTCGACGAACGGGCCCTTCTTCAGGCTGCGTGGCATGTCTGTCGGACTCCTCTACCCGCTCAGCGCTTCTTGTTGGTGCGGCGACGGCGCACGATCAGGGCGTCGCTGGCCTTGCGCTTGCGCGTGCGGCCCTCGGGCTTGCCCTTCGGGTTCACCGGGTGGCGACCACCGGAGGTCTTGCCCTCACCACCACCGTGCGGGTGGTCGACCGGGTTCATGGCGACACCGCGGACGGTCGGGCGCTTGCCCTTCCACCGCATGCGGCCGGCCTTGCCCCAGTTGATGTTCGACTGCTCGGCGTTGCCCACCTCGCCGACGGTCGCGCGGCAGCGCACGTCGACGTTGCGGATCTCGCCCGACGGCATGCGCAGCTGGGCGAAACGACCCTCCCGGGCGACCAGCTGGACGCTCGTGCCGGCCGAGCGGGCGATCTTGGCGCCGCCGCCCGGGCGCAGCTCGATGGCGTGCACCACCGTGCCGACCGGGATGTTGCGCAGCGGCAGGTTGTTGCCGGGCTTGATGTCGGCCGAGGGGCCGCACTCGACCGTGTCGCCCTGCTTGAGCCGCGCCGGCGCGATGATGTAGCGCTTCTCGCCGTCGGCGAAGTGCAGGAGCGCGATCCGCGAGGTGCGGTTCGGGTCGTACTCGATGTGCGCGACCTTGGCCGGCACGCCGTCCTTGTCCGCCCGGCGGAAGTCGATCAGGCGGTACGCGCGCTTGTGGCCGCCGCCCTGGTGGCGAGCGGTCACCTTCCCGTGGACGTTGCGCCCACCGCGGCCGTGCAGCGGCCGGACCAGCGACTTCTCGGGATGGTCGCGGGTGACCTCGGCGAAGTCGGCGACGCTGGAGCCGCGGCGGCCCGGCGTCGTCGGCTTGTACTTGCGGATAGCCATTGCTGACTCGGTTCCTCTGTCTCTGGTCCGAACGATCCGGGCGCTCAGGCGCCGGGACCACCGAAGATCTCGATGCGGTCACCGGGGGCGACCGAGACGATGGCGCGCTTGGTGTCCTTGCGCTTGCCCATCCGGGTGCCCCGGCTGCGCTTGCGCTTGCCCTGGCGGTTGATCGTGTTGACGGACAGGACCTTCACGTTGAAGACCTGCTCGACGGCGATCTTGATCTGCGTCTTGTTGGCCTCGGGGAGCACCACGAACGTGTACTGGTTGTCGTCCAGCAGCCCGTAGCTCTTCTCCGAGATCACCGGCGACAGCAGGACGTCCCGGGGGTCGCGGACGCTCACTTGGTCTCCTCGGTGGTGTCGGTGCCGGCGTCCTCGTCGGCGTCGTCGGCGGCGACGTCCAGGTCGGTGGTGCCCTGGGCCGGCTGGACGGACGGGATGGCACCGGGGATGTCCGGCGTCGTCAGGTCGGGCTTGGTCAGCGAGGTGGTGCGGGCACCACCGTGCGGACCGGCCACGAACTCGGCGAGGGCGGTCTCGGTGAAGACCACCTCGTCGCTGACCAGGACGTCGTAGGTGTTGAGCTGGCCGGCCTCGATCAGGTGCACGCGCGGCTCGTTGCGCAGGCTCACCCAGTTGAGGACGTCGTCGCGGTCGAGGACCACCAGCACGCGCTTGGCGCTGGTGACGGCGTCGAGGGTGGCCAGCGCCGCCTTGGTCTTCGGCGCGTCGCCGTCGACGAAGGTGGTGACGACGTGCACGCGGCCCTCGCGCGCCCGGTCGGAGAGGGCGCCGCGGAGGGCGGCGGCCTTCATCTTCTTGGGCGTGCGCTGCGAGTAGTCGCGGGGCTGCGGGCCGTGGACGGTGCCACCGCCGGTGAACTGCGGGGCCCGGATCGAGCCCTGCCGGGCGCGGCCGGTGCCCTTCTGGCGGTAGGGCTTGACGCCACCGCCGCGGACGGCACCGCGGGTCTTGGTCGCGTGCGTGCCCTGGCGGGCGGCGGCCAGCTGGGCCACCACGACCTGGTGCAGCAGCGAGACGTTGGTCGCCGTGTCGAACAGGTCGCCGGGCAGCGTCACGCTGCCGGAGGTCTCCCCGGCCGGCGTGCGGACGTCGACCTGGCGGTCGGCGCGCGCGGCCTCGGTCGCGGTCGAGCGGGTCACTGGTTGTCACTCCCCACGGGCCCGCCCTTGACGGCCGAGCGGACGAGCACGAGGCCGCCCTTCGGGCCGGGGACGGCGCCCTTGATCAGGATCAGGCCGCGCTCGGCGTCGACCTTGTGGACGACGAGCGAGAGCGTCGTGGTCTTGACCGCGCCCATGCGGCCGGCCATGCGCAGGCCCTTGAAGACACGGCCCGGGGTCGAGGCGCCGCCGATGGAGCCCGGCGACCGGTGCTTGCGCTGGGTGCCGTGCGCGGCACCCAGGCCCCGGAAGCCGTGACGCTTCATGACACCGGCGGTGCCCTTGCCCTTGCTCGTGCCGATGACGTCGACCTTGGCCACGCCCTCGAACACCTCGGCGGTCAGCTCCTGGCCGACCGTGTACTCGGAGGCGTCCTCCGTGCGCAGCTCCACCAGGTGGCGGCGCGGGGTGACGCCGGCCTTGGCGAAGTGGCCACCCTCGGGCTTGTTCACCTTGCGGGGGTCGATCTCGCCGAAGCCGAGCTGGACGGCCGAGTAGCCGTCGACCTCGGGGGTGCGCACCTGCGTCACCACGTTCGGGCCCGCCTTGACGACGGTCACCGGCACGATGCGGTTGTTCTCGTCGAAGACCTGGGTCATCCCCAGCTTCTCGCCGAGGAGCCCGCGGAACGTACTCGCCATGACTGGTCTCGGTCCCTTACTGGATGTTGACGTCGACCGAGGCCGGCAGGTCGATGCGCATGAGCGCGTCGACCGTCTTCGGCGTCGGGTCGAGGATGTCGATGAGCCGCTTGTGCGTGCGCATCTCGAAGTGCTCCCGCGAGTCCTTGTACTTGTGCGGCGAGCGGATGACGCAGTACACGTTCTTCTCCGTCGGCAGCGGCACCGGGCCGACGACGCGCGCTCCGGTCTTCGTGACCGTGTCCACGATGCGCCGCGCCGAGGCGTCGATCGCCTCGTGGTCGTAGGCCTTCAGCCTGATGCGGATCTTCTGTCCCGCCATCGCTGTCTCTCGCTCCTGCCGATCGCTGTTCTGCTTGCTGGGGAACGCCGGGTGCGTCCGGAACTCATCCGGTCTGGCCCCAGCGGGGAGGGTGGCGGTGCACACAGGCGGGCCGCGCACCCGGGGACGGGCGGCGGCGCGGTCCCGCGGGCGGCGGGGGGGGGGGGGGCCTGGTTCGGGGGCCCGGCATGCCGCGGGT